>DJBL01000110.1 GCA_002435595.1 Stenotrophomonas maltophilia | reverse complement strand
CGCGTCCAGCGCCGGGTGGCCGGTAGGGTGCGGGGCCGTGGCCGGCGGCATGGCCTGCGGCCGGCCGCGCCAGACCTGCCGGCTTTCCAGCAACTGGTCCAGGGCGACGACCGCGCCCATCAGCGCACCTCCCGGGAGGGCTGGCGCAGCTGGGCAGGGGCGGCAAGGCGGGGCATGGCGGGCAGTATCGGCAGGGTCGGTGTCAGGGGCTGAGACCGACAATCCTACCGGCAATTAGTAAAAATGCTAACGGTTCGCGCGCCGGCAGTTTGAACGCAGCCGGGGTGATGAACGCTTCAGTCAGGGGCCTGCCCACCGTCTCAACGACCGTGGGGGCATGCAGGCCGCAGCGGTCGCGGCCGGATGCGCGGTTTGTTCAAGCCCGGCGGCGCCGTTGTGGCGAGCATGGCCGCTTCTTTGCATGGAGCAGGTCGATGAAGCGATGGTGGTTGGCGGTGTATGCGCCGGGAATGCTGCTGGGAGGGGTGGGAATGGCCACGTGGTGGGTGGGGTATGCCGCGGGGTCTGCGCTGTGGTTGCTGCCGGGGTTGGTCCTGGCCATCGTGCTGTCGTGGCTGGCCGATCGCTGCTGGCCGTATGACCCGGCCTTCAACGCCCCCCAGGGCGATGCGGGCCGCGACGCCGTCCACGCGCTGGTGAACGAAGGATTGAACCTGCTGGCGATCGGTGCGATCCCGCTGGTGGCCGCGTGGATGCCGTGGCAGCTGTGGCCCACGCACTGGAGTGTTGTCGCGCAGGTGGTGCTGGCGATTGTCGCCGCGGACCTGGGCATCACCCTGGTGCATTACGCGAGCCATCGCTGGGCCTGGTTGTGGCGGTTGCATGCGGTCCACCACAGCGTGACCCGCATGTATGGGTTCAACGGGTTGATGAAGCACCCGTTGCACCAGACGGCCGAAGCATTGGGCGGGGTGCTGCCGCTGCTGCTGCTGGGCATGCCGTACCCGGTAGCGGCCGTGCTGGCCTTCGCCATTGCCATCCAGCTGCTGCTGCAGCACTCCAACGTGGACATGCGGCCGGGCTGGCTGGGCAAGGTGATGGCGTGGGCCCCGCTGCATCGGTTCCACCACATGCGCTATGGCAAGGCCGGGGATGTCAACTTCGGATTGTTCCTGACCGTCTGGGACCACCTGCTGGGAACCGCCTTCGATGCCGATTACCGGATGCGCGTGGACGACCTGGGGATTGGCAGCCAACCGGCCTATCCACGACGCTACCTGGGGCAACTGCTGGCGCCGTTCCGCGCGCTGCCGCATGTGCCCGAACCGCCGCCGCCCCCGGGGCTGGATCCGTCGTCGCGATAATGCTGCAGGTGCAGGCCGGCCAGGTGGCCGGCCTGCACCCCGAACATGCGCCGCAGGCTGCGCGAGAAGTGCGCAAGGTCGGCGAAGCCGGCGGCATGAGCGCTGCGGGTCAGGCTGTGTCCCTCGATCACCTGCACCAGCGCCTGGCGTAACCGGCGCCACAGCACCAGGCCACGCAGCGACACCGCCAGGTCCTGCTGGAAGCGGCGGTGCAACTGGCTTTGGGACAGGTGCGCGGCCGCCGCGATGGCCGGGGCCGCGATGCGCTCGGGCAGCCGCGCGTCCAGTGCCGACAGTGCCGCCTGCAGCCGGCGGTCCAGCGGCGCGCGCGCGACCAGGGCCGACAGGCAGGGCAGCAACGCCTGCGGATCGCAGGGAAGCGATGGCAGCTGGTCCTGTAGCTTCTGCAGGTCGACATGGCTGGGTTCAATCCATACCGTGCAGCCGCGCAGCGGCACGCCGCGCACCGCATGCGACTGGAACGAAGGCAGCACCAGGCGCGTGCCGCGCTGCAGGCCGTGTTCGTTCTCCACGGTCCAGTGCCCGGCCTCGGCCAGCAGCACCTGGTGGGCGTAGTGGGCATGCGCACCGGTGGCACCGGCATGGCCCTGCAGCACGGCGAAATGCGGGCCAAGCAGCACTGCGCCAGACCACTGCCCGTTCACTGCCGTGGACGCATTCACCGCACACTCCGCATCGTTCACCCCTTGCACCTGCTGCGCAGGGTAGCGGAAACCGTCCACCACGCACCCAGCGCAAGCAACGAAACCAGGGCGCCGGCAGTGCAGACGCCGCTCCAGCCATACGCGGCATACAGGCTGCTGCCCAGCAGCGCGCCGATCCCGCTGCCGGCGGCATAGAACAGCATGTAGGCGGCGATCACCTGCGCCTGCGCATTGGGCGCGGCGGCCAGGATCAGGCTCTGGTTGGTGACGTGCAACGCCTGCACCGCCAGATCCAGCAACAACACGCCCAGTACCAGCCAGCCCAGGTGCAGCGGCAGCGCCGCCAGCGGCGCCCAGCTCAACAGCAACAGCAGCAGTGCAGCAAAGGAAACGCGATCGGCATGGCCGCGATCGCTCCAGTGCCCGCTGCGCGCGGCGGCCAACGCGCCGAGCAGGCCGACCAGTGCGAACGCACCGATGGCGGTATGGCTGAGCGCATGCGGCGGTGCGCTCAACGGCAGCGCCATGCTGCTCCAGAACAGCCCGAACGCGGTGAACAGCAACAGCCCGAGTACGCCGCGCCGGCGCAGCACCGGCTGCTGGCGCAGCAGAGTGAGCAACCCGATCCGGGGCGTGGCATCGGCCACGGGCAGCCGTGGCAGGCGCAGCCACAGCACCGCGGCGCTGACCACCATCAACGCCGCCGACAGCACATACACCGCGCGCCAGCCGCCGACGTCGGCCACGCCACCGGCCACTACCCGGGCCAGCAGCAGACCGATCACCACCCCGGCCTGGGCGGCACCGACCACGCGGCCGCGCTCATGCGGGCCCGCTGCGGCGGCGGCATAGGCAATCAACCCCTGGGTCATCGCGGTGCCGAGCAGGCCCACCGCCAGCATGCCCAGCAGCAGTGCGGTGGCAGTGTCGGCCAGGGCAACGCCGAGCAGGGCCACGACCAGGGCCATGCTCTGCGCCGCCATCAGGCGCCTGCGCTCCAGCCGGTCACCCAGCGGCACCAGCCACAGCAGCGCGATCACCGACCCGAGCTGGGTGGCGGCGATGACCGCGCCGATCCGGGCGGTGCCGATGTGCAGGTCGGCGGCCAGCGCATCCAGCAGCGGTTGGGCGTAGTAGACGTTGGCCACGCTGAGCCCGGCGGCGCAGGCGAACAACAGGAGCAGGGGCGTGGCGGTGCGGGGCAGGGGTGCGGCGATGGACATCTCATGGTCTCAAAATAGAACCAGTTGATTCTGGATGATGTGGTTCTAAAATAAAACCACTTACGGAGGTACCCCATGCACGACGATCCCAACGCCACCTGCCCGGTGGCCCGTGCGCTGGACCTGATCGGCGACCGCTGGTCGCTGCTGATCGTGCGTGATGCCTTCGACGGGGTACGCCGGTTCAGTGATTTCCAGCGCAGCCTGGGCATGTCGCGAAGCATGCTCAGCCAGCGCCTGCAGGCCTTGCTGGATGCCGGCGTGCTCGCCCAGCAGCCGGCGGCCGATGGCAGCCGGTATCACGACTACGTGCTGACGCCCCAGGGGCAGGGGTTGTTCACGCTGGTGGTGGCGCTGCGGCAGTGGGGCGAGGACTTCCTGTTCGCCGAACATGAACCACGCTCGCAGCTGCTCACCCTGGCCGACGGCCAGCCGCTGGCGCCGCTGCTGCCGCGCGACAGGGAGGGACGGGTGCTGGCGGCCACGGCTACGCACGTGGTCAAGCCCGCCACCCGGTGATGATCGCGACGGCCATGCGCCGACGAAACTGAACACGCTGTTGACAGGGATGAACAGGGTGGACGACTCTTCACCGGATGGGTGCCGCCTGCGGCGCCCACCGGGTGGAGCGGCTGTATCGACGGGCGGAGGGGCCTGGTCGTAGCTGCACTGCCTGGTAGTACCCGATACCGGCCTGCAAGGCGCCGGCATCCGCCATCTTGGCGCTGCACCCTTCTGCGGCACGACTCCCTGGATTTTTTGCGCAAGCAAAGGTGTTTCGCCCGCTTATGAAAACGATTACAAAGCCACTGGCCCTGACGGCCGCCATCACGCTCTCGCTGGCCGCCTCGGCCTGGGCCGCGCCCACCGCCGCCACCGCCGGTACCGATGCCTTCACCGTGCTCAGCCTGGAACAGGCGCCGAAATGGCTCGATGCCAAGGACGTTGCCGCCCAGCTGCAGGCCATGAACGTGGACGCGCTGACCATCGCCAACGTGCACCGCGAAGCGGATACCAGCGGCACCAGCCACGCCCCGGATCCGCTGGAAGCGCTGGCCGACCAGCTCGGTTACAGCTACCGCTTCGTCAGTGCCGACCCGGCGTCGGCCGAGCGCCGTGGCAGCATCGTGATCTCGCGTCTGCCGGTGGAAGCCGAGTCGGGCGTCGAAGCCCCGGGCATGAACTACCTGCGCTTGAATGACGGCCGCCACGTGGTGGCGCTGTACACCCATACCGCCGCCGCCGATGGCGCGCGCTTCAAACAGCTCATCGATGCTTCGCGCGTGGGCGCGCCGGCCGTGCTGCTGGGTGCCAACGATGCGGCCGTGAGCGGCTTCGACGCCAACGGCGAGGTGGCCCGCTCCAACGGGTTCCAGTCCGCTTCCAGCACCGCGGTCAAGCTGCGCATCGATGCCGACAGCCCGGCCATCGCCGGCAAGCTGCTGACCCTGGGCTACGCCGCGCCGGTCGGCGGCGACACGCCGTGGATGGACACCTCGCTCAACGCCGACGCACGCGCCCGGCTGATCGTGGCGAAGATGACCGACGATGAGAAGTTCCAGATGCTGCACAGCTACTTCGGGCTGGGCAAGGATGGCGGTCCGCTGCCGGAAGGCGCGGTCGGATCGGCCGGTTTCGTGCCGGGCGTGGCACGCCTGGGCATTCCGTCGCAGCAGTCGGCCGATGCCGGCGTGGGCGTGACCAACCCGGGCGGCATCCGCAAGGGCGACCATGCCACGGCGATGCCGTCCGGCCCGTCCACCGCGTCCAGCTGGAACCCGGAAGTCGCCTTCGCCGGTGGCGCCACCATGGGGCGTGAGGCCTGGCAGCAGCGCTTCAACATCCTGCTGGCCGGCAGCGTCAACCTGCAGCGCGATCCGCGCAACGGCCGCAACTTCGAATACGCCGGTGAAGATCCGTTGCTGGCCGGTCGCCTGGTTGGCGAGTCGATCCGCGGCGTGCAGAGCCAGCACGTGGTCTCCACGATGAAGCACTTCGCGCTCAACGACATGGAAACCTCGCGCAATTTCCACAGCGCCGAGATCGGCGAGCAGGCCATGCGCGAATCGGACCTGCTGGCGTTCGAGATCGCCCTGGACATCGGCAAGCCCGGTTCGGTGATGTGCTCCTACAACCGCATCAACGGCATCTACGGCTGCGAGCACGACTACCTGATGAACCAGGTGCTCAAGCAGGAGTGGAAGTTCCCCGGTTTCGTGATGTCCGACTGGGGTGGCGTGCACAGCGGCTCGAAGGCGGCGCTGGCCGGCCTGGACCAGCAGTCGGCCGGCGAAGTGTTCGACAAGGCCGTGTACTTCGATGAACCGCTGCGCCTGGCCGTCAATGGCGGCGTGGTGCCGCGTGCGCGCCTGGACGACATGGTGTCGCGGATCCTGCGCGCGATGTTCGCCAACGGCAATTTCGACCTGCCGCCGCAGCACCAGCCGATCGATGACGCCGCCGGTTTCGCCGCCGCGCAGCGCACCGTGGAAGAGGGCAGCGTGCTGCTGCGCAACGCCAACAACGTGCTGCCGCTGGGCCCGGAGATCAAGCGCATCGTGATCATCGGTGGCCACGCCGACAAGGGTGTGATCGGTGGCGGTGGCTCGTCGATGGTGGGCTGGACCGCCAAGGGCACCAATGCGGTGCCGGGCGTGTTGCCGACGACCTGGCCGGGCCCGGTGATCTTCCATCCGTCCTCGCCGCTGGAGGCCCTGCGCGCCGAGCGCCCGGACGCCCGCATCGACTACGTGGATGGCCGCGATGTGGCCGCCGCCGCGCGCGCTGCCGCCGCCGCCGATGTGGCGATCGTGTTTGCCACGCAGTGGTCGGCCGAATCGGTCGACCTGCCGCACATGAAGCTGCCCGACAACCAGGACGCGCTGATCGCCGGGGTGGCCAAGGCCAACCCGAAGACCGTGGTGGTGCTGGAAACCAACGGCCCGGTCGAGCTGCCGTGGCTGCAGCAGGTGCCGGCGGTACTGCAGGCGTGGTACCCGGGCATCCGGGGCGGCGAAGGCATCGCCGCGCTGCTGACCGGCAAGGTCAACCCGTCCGGCCGCCTGCCGGTGACCTGGCCGGTGGATGCCAGCCAGCTGCCGCGCCCGGAAGTGAACGGCCTGGGCTTCAACCCCAAGCACAAGCCGGACGACACCATCGACTACAACATCGAAGGGGCCAACGTTGGCTACAAGTGGTTCGCGGCCAAGGGTCTGACCCCGCAGTTCGCGTTCGGCCACGGCCTGTCCTACACCACCTTCACGTATGAAAACCTGAGCGCCACCTCGATGGGCCAGCGCCTGGTGGCCACGGTGGACATCCGCAACACCGGCAAGGTTGCCGGTGCGGACGTGGCCCAGCTGTACCTGAAGATGCCTGAAGGCAGCGCCACGCCGATCCGCCTGATCGGCTTCCAGAAGGTCACGCTGCAGCCGGGCGAATCGCGCCGGATCCGCATCGAGGCCGAGCCGAAAACGCTGGCCAGCTTCGACACCGCCGACAAGCAGTGGAAGATCGCCGAGGGCCGCTACGAACTGCAGCTGTCGCGCTCGGCCAACGAGCCGGTGGAAACCAGCGCGTTCGTGCTCGGTGATGAAGTAGTGCGTTGAGCAACGCCGTGTACCGGCCTACGGTCGGTACCTGCTGGTGGGGTTGGCCAGCATGGCGGCCAACCTGCGGTGTGGAAGAACCCCGGCAGGGCACGACCGTTGGTCGTGCCTGCCGTGATCAAGCGGGTAGATGCTGGCGCAGGTGCGCCAGCAACAACTGCACCCGTCGCGATGGATGTGCGGTGTTGGGAAACACCGCATACACCCCTTGGCGCGGAAAGCGGTGCCCGCGCAGGATCGGCAGCAGCCGACCTGACGCCAGATCCTCGGCGATCAACCACTGCGGCAGCACCGTCGCCCCGGCCCCGGCCAGCGCGAAGGCACGTAGGGTGGACGCATTGTCCACGGTGACCACCGCATCGGCGGGGTTGCTGGCAAATACCTGGTCGCTGCCATCGGGGGCGATCAATGGCAGGTCCGCCAGACGCGGATAACCCAGCCGTGGCAGCGTACGCACCCAGTCCGGGTCGTCGCGCGCGGCTTCGTCGGGCAACCCCGACAGCACCGACGGTGCGGCCACCGCGCACAACGCATGTTCCTCCAGCAGGGTTGCGCGCAGCGCCGAGTCGGCCATGCGCCCCAGCCGGATCGCCAGGTCGAAGCGGTCCGGAATCAGGTCGGCATGCGCCGGCGTGGTTGAAAGATGCAGGCGCAACTGCGGATGCAGGGCGCGGAAGCGTTCCAGCAGCGGCACCACCTTGGCGGCCGCGTATTCGGGTGTGGTGGTCAAACGCAGCGTGCCGCGAAGCTGGCGCTGTTCGCTGCGCGCCTCTTCGATGGCCTGTTCGGCGGTGGCCAGCATCGCCACGCAGTGCTGATGGAAACGCTCGCCGGCCTCGGTCAGCGCCAGGCTGCGGGTGTTGCGGATCAGCAGGGTCACGCCCAGTTCCTGCTCCAGCCGCTTGAGGTTGAAGCTCACCACTGCCTTGCTCTGGCCCATGCGCTGTGCGGCTGCGGTGAGGCTGCCGGCATCGACCACGGCCTTGAAGGTCTCGAAGCGGTCCAGGCTGACCATCGCGCGCCCCTGTACTGTCAAAAGTGATTTGACAGTCTTGCATCCGATGTTCTGTTTATCCAGCTTCCTCCAGCGCGCATGCTGCCGCCTCGCAACCGGAGTGCCGCATGACCTATCGCGCCAACGTGGAGCTGCTGTACCTGCTCGGGTTCTCGCTGGACCTGGTCAACATGTTCATTGGCACGGTGGCCTATCCGGCCGTGGCAACCGATCTGCACGCCTCGGTGCCGCAGCTGGCGTGGATCGGCAACGCCTACATGCTCGGCCTGACCCTGGTGATCCCACTGGGCAGCTGGCTGGCCGCGCGGCTGGGTGAGCGCCGGCTGCTGTGCCTGTCACTGGCGGTGTTTGCGCTGGGTGCGATCCTGGCCGGCACGGCGCCCAGCATCGAAGCGCTGATCGGCTGGCGGCTGCTGCAGGGATTGGGCGGCGGGTTGCTGATCCCGGTCGGGCAGGCGATGGCCTACCGGCATTGCCCAGCGGCCGAACGTGGCCGCCTCACCGCACGGATCATGGCCGTGGCGCTGCTGGTGCCGGCGCTGTCGCCGACCCTCGGCGGCTGGCTGGTCGGGCTGGGGTCCTGGCGCTGGGTGTTGCTGGCCAGCGTGCCACTGGCAGCGCTGACGCTGCTGCTGGCCGCCGCGTGGGTCCGTCCCGAGGCGCCGTTGGCGCTGCCGCGGCTGGACCGGCGCGGCCTGTTGCTGGGCTCGCTGGGCCTGAGCCTGCTGCTGGTAGCCTTGGGCCAGATCGCCGAGGCGCAGCAGCGCATGCAAGGCATCGGGTTGCTGTTGATTGCCGCGGCCGTGCTGGTGGTCTATGCGCGTACCGCGCGTCGCACCGTGCAGCCGGTGCTGCAGTGGACGCTGCTGCGGCATCCTTCGCTGCGGCTGGCCATGCTGGTGTACCTGCTGGTGCCGGGCACCTTCATCGGGGCCCAGCTGGTGGCCACGCTGCTGCTGCATCGGCAGGGCTACGGCGCGGCGGCCATCGGCAGCTTCATGCTGCCCTGGGCGATCGCCTCGGCCTGCGCGATCGTCACCACGCGGCAGTGGCTGCCCCGTATCGGTGCGCGGCCGTTGTTGAGCGCGGGCATGCTGTGCCAGGCCACGGGCATCGCGCTGCTGATCGGCGTCCAGGCCGGTCAGCCGTGGTTGCCGGTGCTGGCGTTTGCGCTGATGGGGCTGGGCGGCAGCCTGTGCAGCAGCAGCGCGCAGACCCTCGCGTTCCAAGGCATGGCCGACGACGAACTGCTGCCGGGCAGCGCGCTCTGGAATCTCAACCGCCAACTCAGTTTCTGCCTGGCCGCCGCGCTGCTGGCGTGCGTGCTGGCGGTGCTGTCGTCGCTGACGCCCGACCGCGCCTTCACCTTGACCCTGCTGCTGGCGGCCGGCATGAGCCTGCTGCCGCTGCTTCTGCTCTGGCGCCTGCCGGCGTCCACCCTGACCTTGAGGACCTCCGCATGACCGACACTTCTGCCCTGGACGAAATCCACGCACTGCATGTGCTGATCGAAGACTGGTTCAACGCGCGCATCCCGGTATCCGCACTGGACACGCTGATGGCGCGTTTCAGCGACGACTTCAGCATGGTCGGCGTCGCCGGCCAGCGCCTGGACCGCGACGCCGTGCAGGCGTTGTTCGCCGGCAGCCACGGCGCACGTCCCGGGCTGGTGATCGCCATCGAGGCCGTGCAGGCCACGACCCTGCCGTCGCCGCTAGCCCTGCTGCGCTATCGCGAAGGCCAGGGGGTGGAGGAGGGCGCAATGCGCTGGCGGGAATCGTTGGCCGTGCTTCGCCAGGCGCACGGGCAATGGCGCTGGGTGGCGCTGCATGAAACCGCCAGCGCGTGAATCAGCGCACGCGGTAAACGCCGAGCTGGTCCTCGTCGACCAACACCACGCAGTCGGGTCGCGCCCTGAAGCAGGGCGCGATGAGCAGCGGCCGCACATCGCCGACCTGCATTGCGCCGCGCAGGAAGGCGACCACCTCGGCTGCCGTGGCCCGGAAGGTGCGTCCGCCGAACACGGCGGTGCGCCCTTTCCAGGTCACCACGTTGTGTGCCACGTAGCAGCTGTCGTCCTGCAGGACGCCCGCCAGCGCCTCCAGGTCGGCGATGGGCTGGAATGGCTCGCCCGCGGCAACGGCATCGCGCATCTGGAAATAGACGCGCTGCGCTTCCTCCCGTGATGCCAGCTCGGCGCGCACCAGTGCCTGCAATGTGTAGTCGTTCTTCATCTTCGGCCGCCTGGTCCGGTGGCGAGTGCCGCCATGGACTCCGGGGCCCATTCTGCGGTGGCGCGCGTGGCTTTGCACGAAACGGTGGTTGATGGCTGAATGCGGGCGCGGGCCGGGCGTTGGGACCATCGGCATCTACCGGCGCGGCGCGGGCGGCGCTAGGCTTCAGGGATTGTTCGCCGCCACCTGCCGGGAGAGAGCCCATGCGTGTCCGTGTCATGCCTGTCGTGTTGTTGAGCCTGATGGTTACCGCCAGCGTCTCGGCGCAGACCGCGCCGATGACCCCGGATATTCCGGCCAAGGGATTTGTGACCCCCACCGCTGGCGACAACTACGACAAGCGCGTGGTGATGGTGCCGATGCGTGACGGTACAAAGCTCTACACGGTGATCGTGGTGCCCAAGGGCGCGAAAAACGCCCCGATCCTGCTGACCCGCACGCCGTATGACGCGGCCAACCGCGCCAAACGCATCGATTCGCCGAACATGCGCGACATCCTGCCCCAGGGCGATGAGGTGTTCGTCGATGGTGGCTATATCCGCGTCTTCCAGGACATCCGCGGCAAGTACGGCTCCGAAGGCGATTACGTGATGACCCGGCCGCTGCGCGGGCCACTCAACAGCACCAAGGTCGACCATGCCACCGATGCGTGGGATACCATCGACTGGCTGGTCAAGCACGTGCCGGAAAGCAACGGCAAGGTCGGCATGCTGGGGTCCTCGTATGAGGGCTTCACCGTGGTGATGGCGCTGACCCATCCGCACCCGGCGTTGAAGGTGGCCGCGCCGCAGAGTCCGATGATCGACGGCTGGATGGGCGATGACTGGCTCAACTACGGCGCCTTCCGGCAGGTCAATTTCGGTTATTTCACCGGCCAGTTGGCCAAGCGCGGCAAGGGGCCGTCGATTCCCAGCGTGGGCTACGACGACTACACCACCTTCCTGCGTGCCGGCTCGGCCGGCGACTATGCCAAGGCCAACGGGCTGGACCAGCTGCCGTGGTGGCACAAGCTGATCGAGCACCCGGCCTACGATGCGTTCTGGCAGGAACAGGCGCTGGACGCGCAGATGGCCAAGACCCCGCTGAAGGTGCCCACCATGTGGCTGCAGGGCCTGTGGGACCAGGAGGACATGTGGGGCGCGGTGCACAGCTATGCGGCGATGGAGCCGCGCGACAGCAGCAACACGCTCAACTACCTGGTGATGGGCCCGTGGCGGCATAGCCAGGTGAACTACGACGGCAGCAGCCTGGGCGCGCTGAAGTTCGACGGCGACACCGCATTGCAGTTCCGCCGCGACGTGCTCAAGCCGTTCTTCGACCAGTACCTGGTGGACGGCGCGGCCAAGGCCGATACGCCGCCGGTGCTGATCTACAACACCGGCGAGAACCACTGGGACAAGCTGCAGCAGTGGCCGCGCACCGCCGCCCAGAGCAAGCCGCTGTACCTGCGTGCGGGCGGCAAGCTGTCCTTCGAGGCGCCGCAGCCGGGCGAAGCCACCTATGAGGCCTACGTGGCCGACCCGGCCAAGCCGGTGCCGTTCGTGCCGCGCCCGGTGCGCTTCGCCGACCGCGACATGTGGACCAGTTGGCTGGTCAAGGACCAGCGTTTCGTGGACGGGCGGCCGGATGTGCTGACCTTCGTCAGCGAACCGTTGACCGAACCGCTGCGCATCGGCGGTGCGCCGCAGGTGAACCTCGCCGCGGCCACCACCGGCAGCGATGCCGACTGGGTGGTGAAGCTGATCGACGTGTATCCCGACCAGACGCCTTCAACGCCGGAGATGGGCGGCTACGAACTGGCGGTGTCGATGGCGATCTTCCGCGGGCGCTACCGCGAGAGTTTCAGCGCGCCCAAGGCGATCGCAGCCAACCAGGTGCTCGATTACCGGTTTGGCCTGCCCACGGCCAACCACGTGTTCCAGCCGGGCCATCGGGTGATGGTGCAGGTGCAGTCGAGCCTGTTCCCGTTGTACGACCGCAACCCGCAGACCTTCGTGCCCAACATCTACCTGGCCAGGCCGGGCGATTACCAGAAGGCCACCCAGCAGGTGTGGCACGCGCCGCAGCAGGCCAGCTTCATCTCGTTGCCGGTGTATTGACCCCGGCACGACCGGGACCGGGTAGAGCCGACCGTTGGTCGGCTTCTCGCGGGCTGATCCGGGGGCATGTGTAGCCGACCAACGGTCGGCTCTACCTCCCGATTGCCTCGCCACCGCACAGGCGCTAGCGTGCAGCTCCGTTCTGCCTGATGTGATCGATGAAAAGGATGTTCGCGTGGTGCGCGCTGCTGGCGTTGGGGGCCCAGGCGCAGGCCTCGGTGCCGGTACGGCAGGTGGATACCGGGGCGGCCTTCGCCGTGCCGGGCTATCGCTTTGATGGCGAAGCGTTGGTCGGCGTGGACGGGCGGTTGCGGGTGGCCCCCACCGCAGCGCGGCTGCATCGGCTGGCGGCCGATCGCTGGATGCGCGAGCAGGGCGAGGGCACACCACAGCAATGGTTCGATGATGCTGGCAGGCTGCTGCGCGAAGACGCCGGCTACCTGCAGTATGGCGAGCGCTTCGTGTTGCCCGGCGCTGCCGGACAGCCGCCGCTGTGGCAGGCCTTCATGATCGATGCCGCGGGCGTGCGCCTGGGCCAGGGCGTGGTCGATGCGCTGGGCCAGGTGCGTTGGCCGCCGATGCAGGACGGCGACTGGCGGCCGTTGGCGGTGCCGGACCGGGTGTTGTGGATGCCACAGGCCGGCCCGCTGCGCTTCTTCGACATGGACGCTCGCGCGGTGCTGGCGAAGGATGAGCGGGCCTGGCACTGGGTGGCTGGACCGTTCCCCGGGCGGCACGCGTATGTGTTCTGCGCGGCCACGGGGGACGCGGCCTGCCAGGTGCTCGATGAGCAGCACGGGGTGCTGTTCGAGGCCGTCATCGATGCGCTCTTGCCGGTGTCCGATGGCGGCTGGTGGCTGCGCGAGCGCGACTGGTGGCGGCGCGTGGATGCGCAGGGCCGTACGCTGGACGCGGCACGCTACCAGCAGGACGGCTTCCATCCGCGCTACCAGCAGTACGGCGGTAGCGCCGGGAGCGGCGACTGGCCACGCGAGGTGCGCCGCTTCGCCACCGGCAGCGACCGGGACAGGCCTGAACGCGGCTGGTTGCTGGCCGATGGCCGCTTCCAGGCGCTGCCTGCCCAGCACGGTGGCTACCGGCTGGACTATTGCGGCGGACGCTGGTGGATCGATGACGACGACGCCAACGCACCCCCGCAGGCGGTGACCGACGCCGTGGCCACGGTGCTGGGCAGGCCGGACGAGGCGATGCGGCAGGCGCCGCCGTGGCGGGTGCGTGCTGCGGACGCGTCGCGCGGCGCGGCCGTGCTCGACTGCCAGGGACAGGTGGTGTTCGATCGGCCGCAGGTGGCGGACATCGACGTGCTCGACGGTGGCGTGCTGGGGACGTTTGCCGGCGAGCACGCGCCACGGCTGTGGTGGGAGGGCACGGTGGCGCACACGGTGCCAGCCGGGCTGGCGATCGATGACGATTACCTGGCTCCGCCGCTGCTGCTGCTGTGGGACCCGGCCGCCGGCCAGAACCGGCTCTACAACGGCGACCTGGGCAGGGTGGTGGGGCGCGGCTTCGACGCGGTAGTGCACATGGATGCACGCCGGGTGGTGTTCGCCCGCGACGGACAGCAGGGCCTGATGCTGGCCGATGGCAGCGAACCGCTGCCTCCCCGGTACCTGGAGATCCTGCCGTGGAGCGCGGACCGCACCTGGGCGCGGCGCGCGCTGGAGGGCGGCGATGAGGAACTGACCCTGCTGGATGACGACTACGCGGTGCTGACGCGGCGGCGCCTGGTCTTCTCCGGCGTGGCGCTGGAAACCACCTGGCAGGGCGAGGTGGAGGACCAGGCGGTGGCCCGGCTCAACCTGGGCACGATGGCGCTGGCCGATGGCCCTTACTTCGTCCAGCAGTGGGTGGATCGGCAGGGGCAGGTGCTGGTCAGCGATGTCAGTTGCCCGGCGCCCGGGGATGACCTGTTGGCGCGTGGGGCAGGGGTGCTGCTGGGCGGGGACTGGCGGGTGGACAGCGCACCGCGGCAGCCTTGCCGGTTGCCGGCTGCGTTGACGCCGGTGCTGCAGGGCGGTGATGCGATGCCAGCGCAGAAGCCGTAGCACCGCCCGCAGGGACGGCGCTACGGCTGCGCGGGGCGGTTACGAACCGGAGACGCTGGGGTAGTCGGTATAGCCGCGCGAGCCGCCGCCGTACAACGTGTCCGGGTCCAGTTCGGAGAGCGCAACGCCCAGGCGCAGGCGTTCGACCAGGTCCGGGTTGGCAATGAACGGACGACCGAAGGCGATGACGTCGGCGTAGCCGGAGGCGATGGCGGCTTCGGCGGCGTCCTTGGTGTAGCCGTTGTTGGCGATCCACGCGCCCTTGAACTTCGCACGAAGCGCGGCGTAGTCGAACGGAATGTTGTCGCGCGGGCCGCCGGTGGCGCCTTCGATGACGTGGATGAAGGCCAGCGGGCCAATCGCATCCAGGCGCTCGACCGCGCGCTCGAACAGCGGCTGCGGGTTCGAGTCGTGGGCGTCGTTGGCCGGGGTCACCGGCGACAGGCGCACGCCGGTACGCTCAGGGCCAATCTCCGATGCGATGGCACCGACCACCTCATCCAGCAGGCGCGTGCGGTTCTCGATGCTGCCACCGTATTCGTCGGTGCGCTGGTTGCTGCCGTCGCGCAGGAACTGGTCGATCAGGTAGCCGTTGGCCGCGTGCACTTCCACGCCATCGAAGCCGGCGGTGATCGCATTGCGTGCCGCCTGGCGGTAGTCCTGGATCAACCCGGGAATCTCGGAGAGCTCCAGTGCGCGCGGCGCCGAGACATCCTCGAAGCCCTTGCTGGTGAAGGTCTTGGCCTTGGCCGGCAGCGCGCTCGGCGCCACCGGCACTTCGCCCTCGGGCAGCAGGCTGGTGTGCGAGATCCGGCCGACGTGCCACAGCTGCAGCACGATCCTGCCGCCGCGCGCATGCACCGCGTCGGTGACCTTCTTCCAGGCGTCGATCTGGTCCTGGCTGTAGATCCCGGGCGTGTCCAGGTAGCCCTGGCCGAGCGGGCTGATCTGCGTAGCCTCGGCAATGATCAGGCCGGCGCTGGCGCGCTGCTGGTAGTACTGGATTGCCAGGGGATTGGGCACGCGCCCTTCGATGGCGCGGTTGCGGGTGAGCGGTGCCATCGCGATGCGGTTGGCCACCGCGATCGCACCGAGGCGGGTAGGGGTGAACAGCGGGCCGTTACTGGGAGGAGTCATGGGCATACCTTGGGGGAGGGCGCTGCGCAAACGCGGCGTGGACAGGAAAGATGCGGACGGGTGCGATCCAGCATAGGGGCAGCTGCGTTGCAGCGATGGGAAGCATTGTTGCGGGCGCCCGCGTGCACGTTCTGTAACGCCGCGCGGGCGTACCGTGCACGCATGCAGGGGATGCCTGCCGATATGTTTCCAAGCAGAGGTACAACGCGATGATTGATTATCAGCTCAAGGGCAAGGTGGCGGTCGTGACCGGCGGGGTGTCCGGCATCGGCCTGGCAGCCGCCGAGCTGCTGGCCGCGTCCGGCGCGGCGGTGGCGGTGTGGGATCTGAAGGAGGACGCGGTGCGCAAGACCGCCGACGCACTGCGCGCCAAGGGCGCCCGGGCGATCGGCATCGCGCTGGATGTGACCGATGAAAGCGCCGTCGAGGCGGCGGTGCAGCGCACCGTGCAGGAGCTGGGCGGGCTGGACATCGCGGTGAACAACGCCGGTATCGGCGGCCCGTCCGCCAGCAGCGGCGAGTACCCGGTGGATGGCTGGAAGCGGGTGATCGATGTGAACCTCACCAGCGTGTTCCTGTGCCAGCGCGCGCAGATCCAGGCGATGCGCAGCGCCGGCAAAGGCGGCAGCATCATCAACATGGCTTCCATCCTGGGCCAGGTGGGCTTCAACAATTCGGCCGCTTACGTGGCGGCCAAGCACGGTGTGGTCGGGCTGACCCAGACGGCAGCGTGGGAGCATGCCGCCGACCGCATCCGGGTCAACGCGGTGGGCCCGGGGTTCATCGCCACGCCGCTGCTGGAAAAGATGGACCCGGCGGTGAAGAAGGCGCTGGAAAGCAAGCACGCCCTGGGCCGCCTGGGCCGACCGGACGAGGTGGCCGGGCTGGTGGGCTGGCTGGCCAGCGACGACGCCAGCTTCGCCACCGGGACCTACTACGCCATCGATGGCGGCTACCTCGCGCAGTAAGCCGCAGCGGCAACGGTCATGCGGCTGGCACAACGCCGCATGACCGTGCACATCCAGCTCACGCGCCCCTTCACGACGCTGCCACGGCGCTCGCGCAAGGCTGGGGCGAACAGGCGAGGACGTGCGGATGGGATGGGAACAGGATCTATCGATATTGCTGCGCATCGCCGCCGCGATGGTGTTGGGCGGGTTGATCGGGGTCGAGCGCGAGATCGGCAAGCATGCGGCCGGCCTGCGCACCCACATGCTCATCGCCGGGGCGGCGGCGTTGATCGTCGGCTTGGGTGACAGCATCGCCGAGCATTTCCAGGAAGAGCGCTACCGCGACCTGCTGCAGGTCGATCCGGTGCGTCTGATCGAGGCGGTGGTGGCCTGCGTCGGTTTCGTGGCGGCCGGCACCATCCTGCGTGGCAGCCGCGATGACCAGGTCAGCGGGCTGACCACGGCCAGTTCGTTGATCATGTCCGCGGCGATCGGCATTGCGGTGGGCATCGGTGAGTATGTGATCGCCATCGGGGTCAGCATTCTGTGCCTGATCGTGCTGGCGGTGTTCAGCCGGATCGCCAAGAAACTGGAGCCCTCATGAGCACTGAACGACCGTTCCAGATCGAGCGCATCGACCACGTGGTGCTGCGCGTGCAGGACCTGCCGCGCGCGGTAGCCTTCTACCGGGATGTGCTCGGCTGTTCGGTGGCCCGCGAGCGGCCCTCGCTGGGCATGGTGCACCTGCATGCGGGCGCCTCGATGATCGACCTGGTGGACGTGGCCGGGCGACTGGGCACGCCCGGTGGGGCGGCGCCGGGGGCGCAGGGCCGCAACCTGGAGCATGTGTGCCTGCGCGTGGAGCCCTTTGACGTCGAACAGCTGCGCGCGCACCTGCAGGCGCATGGCGTGGCGCTGCAGGGCAAACCGGAGAGTCATTACGGTGCCGAAGGCGATGGGGTCTCGGTGTATCTGCGCGACCCGGAAGGCAATGGCGTGGAGCTCAAGGGCCCTGCCAGCGAATGCGGCTGTAGTTGATGGTAGGACCAATCATCCAGCGTAGACCTGTGGTCTAATGGGCGGAGTGCGCGATCCACGGTTCACTGTGGACGATTTCCGGGTAACGTCGGGACATTGGTAGAACCAATAGTCCGCGCCGGCGTGCATGCTGGCCAGCGCCCCGCGCGTGGCCGTCCGTCCGTTCTTGATGAGATCCGCCGATGCAGGCCTGGCAACAACGGTATGACCCCGCTGGCAACCTCGGGTTGTCCAGTCTGATCGCGCTGCGGCCGATCGCCTCTTCTTCGTCGTCCTGGCCGTGCTGGGCATGACCGGTCAGGTCGAGAGCATCCGCGCCTGGGTCCTGTCCGTCACCGAAGACCAGCGGCTGCAGATGCTGTTGGTCGGCGTTGCCTTGGGCGCGTGCCTGGAAAGGGCCGCAGGCGGTGGCGCGGCAGTGGCGATCAGCGCCGCGCTGCGGGTCGGGCGCGGCGCCAAGCCAATCCTGCGAGCGGCACTGGCAGCATGAAGAACCCACGCCTGTCCGACAGGGTCGCCGCGCAGCTGCGTGCGCTGATCCATGCACAGCAGTTGCAGCCGGGCGACCGGCTGCCCGCCGAACGCGTGCTTGCCGTGCAGCTGGGGGTCTCCCGCGGCGCGCTGCGCGAGGCCATCGCCCAGCTGTCCAGCCAGGGCGTACTGACCGCGCGGGTGGGCGGCGGCACCTTCGTCAGTGCGCCGGCGGCGCGTGCGCGGCACGCCATCGACGAGCCGCTGGTGCCGTACCTGCCGCTGTTCCAGGGCGACCCGGAGTACCGCTTCGACGTGCTGGAGATCCGCCACGCGCTGGAGGGTGCCACGGCCTGGCACGCCGCGCTGCGCGCCACCGACGAGGATCGCGCCCGGATCCGGGCCGCGTTCGAGACCATGATGGCCGCGCATGGCCAGGACGATCCGGCCGGGGAGGCGCGCGCCGATGCCGACTTCCACCTGGCCATCGCCGAGGCCTCGCACAACCTGGTGCTGCTGCAGGTGATGCGCGGCCTGTTCGACCTGCTGCAGACCAACATCTCGCAGAGCCGCCAGAAGCTGTACACCTCGCCACGTACCTTCGAGCCACTGTCGGTGCAGCACCGCGAAATGATGGAGGGGGTGCTGGCCGGCGACCCCGAGCGCGCGCGCGCCGCCGCGCATGCGCACCTGGAATTCGTGCACACCTCCCTGCGCACGCTCGACGACAACGACGCCCGGCGCGCACGCGCCTCGCGGCTTCCTCCTGCCCACGGTTGACCGCCATGATCATCTCCGCCTCCACCGACTATCGCGCGGCCGCCCAGCGGCGGCTGCCGCCGTTCCTGTTCCACTACATCGATGGCGGCGCCTACGCCGAGCACACGTTGCGCCGCAACGTGGACGACCTGGCCGGGATCGCCCTGCGCCAGCGCGTGCTGCGCGACATGGGCGAACTGAGCCTGGGCACCGAGCTGTTCGGCGAGTCGCTGGCGATGCCGGTCGCGCTGGCGCCGGTCGGCCTGACCGGGATGTACGCGCGCCGTGGCGAAGTGCAGGCTGCGCGTGCGGCCGCCAGCCGCGGCATTCCGTTCACGCTGTCCACCGTGTCGGTGTGCCCGATCGAAGAAGTGGCGCCGGCGATCGAGCGGCCGATGTGGTTCCAGCTCTACGTGCTCAAGGACCGCGGTTTCATGCGCAACGCACTGGAGCGGGCCCGCGCGGCCGGGGTGACCACGCTGGTGTTCACCGTGGACATGCCCACCCCCGGCGCACGTTACCGCGATGCGCACTCGGGCATGAGCGGACCCAATGCGCCGCTGCGGCGCATGCTGCAGGCCATGACCCACCCGCGCTGGGCGTGGGACGTGGGCCTGCGCGGGCGGCCGCACGACCTGGGCAACATCTCCGCCTATCGGGGCAATCCCACTGGTCTGGCCGATTACATCGGCTGGCTCGGCAGCAATTTCGATCCGTCCATTTCCTGGAAGGACCTGGAGTGGATCCGTGCATTCTGGACCGGCCCGATGGTGATCAAGGGCATCCTCGATCCGGACGACGCGCGCGATGCGGTGCGCTTCGGTGCCGACGGCATCGTGGTCTCCAACCATGGCGGACGCCAGCTCGACGGGGTGCTGTCCACGGCGCGGGCATTGCCGGCCATCGCCGATGCGGTCAAGGGCGAACTGAAGATCCTGGCCGATTCGGGGATCCGCACCGGCCTGGACGTGGTCCGCATGATCGCGCTCGGCGCGGACAGCGTGCTGCTCGGCCGCGCCTTCGTATATGCGCTCGCCGCGCAGGGCGAGGCCGGCGTGGCCAACCTGCTGGACCTGATCGCCAGGGAGATGCGCGTGGCGATGACGCTCACCGGCGCGCGGCGCATTGCCGACATCAGCGGTGACGCGCTGGTGGATGCCAGCCGCCGCCTGGCGGGCGCGCCGTGAGCGGCGCCTGCGCCGATACGGCCGCGCTGCTGGCGCGGTTGCGCGGCATCGTCGGCAACGCACACGTCTTGTCGGGCGACAAGCCGACCCGGCGCTTCCGTAAAGGCTATCGCTTCGGCGACGGGCCGGTGCTGGCGGTGGTGCGCCCGGGCACGCTGGTGGAGCAGTGGCGCGCCCTGCAGGCGATCGTGGCCGCCGATGCCATCGTGATCATGCAGGCGGCCAACACCGGGCTGACCGGCGGCTCCACGCCCGATGGCGGCGACTACGACCGCCCGGTGGTGATCCTCAACACGCTGCGGCTGACCGGCATCCAGCTGATCAATGACGGCCACCAGGTGGTGTGCCTGCCCGGCGCCACCCTGGACCGGTTGGAGCAGGCGCTGGCGCCGCTGGACCGCGAGCCGCACTCGGTGATCGGCTCCTCGTGCATCGGTGCCTCGGTGCTGGGGGGCGTGTGCAACAACTCCGGCGGTGCGCTGGTGCGGCGCGGCCCGGCGTACACCGAACTGGCGCTGTTCGCCCAGGTCGATGCACAGGGCCGGCTGCAGCTGGTCAACCACCTGGGCATCGCGCTGGGCGAGGATCCCGAGCAGGTCCTCGATCGCCTGCAGCGCGGGGATTACCGCGCCCAGGACGTGGACAACGGCAGCGGACGGGCGGGCGCCGATCCGCGCTATGCCGAGCAGGTGCGGCAGGTGGACGCGCCCACGCCGGCGCGCTTCAATGCCGATCCCACGCGCCACTACGAGGCAGCCGGCTCGGCCGGCAAGCTGGCGGTGTTCGCGGTGCGCCTGGATACCTTCGCGCGCGAGCCGGCGGCGGTGTTCTACATCGGCAGCAACGCGATGGACGATCTCACCGACATCCGCCGCCACCTGCTGACCGCCTTCGAACGCCTGCCGATTTCCGGTGAGTACCTGCACCGCGAGGCATACGACATCGGCGAGCGCTACGGCAAGGACACCTTCCTGCTGATCGACCGGCTGGGCACCGCGCGGGTGCCGGCCGCCTTTGCATTGAAGAGCCGCATCGATGGGGTGTTCGAGTCGATCGGCCTGCGCGGGGTGAGCGACCGGGTCATCCAGGCGCTGGTGCGCTGGCTGCCCCGGCACCTGCCGGCGCGCATGCGGCAGTTCCGTGACCGTTACGAACACCACCTGCTGTTGAAGGTGGGCGCGCGCGATGCCGAGGCGACCGCCGCGTACCTGCGCGCGTTCTTCGCTGGCCGCGAGGGTGACTTCTTCGCGTGCACGGCCGAAGAAGGACGCAAGGCGTTCCTGCATCGTTTCGCGGTGGCCGGTGCGGCGGTGCGCTACCGCGAGGTGCACCGCGACACCGTGCAGGACATCGTGGCGCTGGACGTGGCGCTGCGCCGCGATGACCGCCAGTGGGTGGAGCAGTTGCCGGCCGCCATCGATGCCAGGCTGGCCGGCAAGCTGTATTACGGGCACTTCTTCTGCCACGTGTTCCACCAGGATTACATCGTGCGCAAGGGCGAAGACCCGCTGGCCATCGAACACGCCATGTGGGCCCTGCTGGACCAGCGCGGTGCCGAATACCCGGCCGAGCACAACGTGGGCCACCTGTATCCGGCCAAGCCGGCGCTGGCGGCGTTCTACCGTGGGCTGGATCCCACCAATACCTTCAACCCGGGCATCGGCCAGACGCCGAAGACGCACCGCTGGGGCGGCTGCGCGTGCAGCGCCCCTGCCGGGGATGCGGGCCACCGCTGAGCGCGCCGCCGCACGTGGCGTGGCGCATGCGCTCGATTACTCGCAACGGGCCGCGGTGATCACGTTGTCCTTGTCGATGAACACGCGCAGGCGGTCCTGGCGCAGGTCGCGGGTGGTGATGGTGCCCGGGCCGATCGGATTGACCAGGCCGGCGCCGCTCTGGCGTGCCAGTCTGCGCATGTTGGCTTCATCGGCCGGCTGGCCCACGGCCCAGTCCAGGCCGTCGGCCCTGCACAGTCCACTGCCCTTGACCTCCGGGCCGGGCGTGCTGACGCAGGCGCCGAGGGTGAGGCTGGCAGCCAGCGCCAGGGCAGGTGCCAGGCGCGCCGGGGTAAGGATGCGGGTCGGGAAGGTCATGCGGTCGCTCCTGCGGGTCAAGGGCTGGACCATACCATCGCCGCCGTGGGTGCCGCGTAGCCACGGCGCTACACTGGGCGCGGTTGGGGCATTCTCCGGGAGTTGGCAGTGCTGCACGTGTTCATGCTGGGCGGGCGCCATCCGCAGGCGCGGATCGAAGTCCATGATGTGGCCTTCGCCAATGTGGCCCGGATCGAGGACGCCTACCCGCACCTGCGCCGCGACTGGTTTGGCCAGGCCAAGGGCCTGCACGTGGACGGCTGGCTGGCCGTGGACGGCATCGACGGCTACCAGGTGCGGTTTGCCGATGTGGCACCGGCGCCGGGCGCGCCGCGGTTGTATTTCGTCAACCTGGGCGGCTATGTCCCACGTTCGCTGGGCGAAGTGCACGACTACCTGCTGCTGGTGGCCACCGATGCCGACGATGCGCGCCGCCAGGCCAGGCAGCGGCGTGATGCGAGCTGGATCAAGCCGCACACCGATGCGTTGCTGGAGGTGGATGACTGCATCGCCATCGACCAGGTGGGCGGGCGTTACGTCCAGCTGCTGCCCGGGCCGCACCTGGGCATCGCCCTGGCCAGCGACTACATCGTGATCGGCTGAGCCGCCCTCAGGGCGCGCCCTCGCTCTCCAGCGCCGGCAGCACCCGCACCGCCTCCCATACCGCGTCGAGGTGGCGACGGAACGCGGCCGGTGCGGTGGCCAGTGCGGCCTCGTCTTGGCGCTCGCCGCCGAACGGCGCCTCGCCCTCGATGCTGACCAGCGATTCGCCCTTGATGGTGTAGTGCTGCGCGCCGTCGAGCAGGGTGATACGGATGTCCTGCGGGTCCACGCCGCCGCCACAGAACGTGTGGCTGGCCAGGGTGATCTCGGCCTGGCCGTCGCCGTCCAGGTCGGTGGCCCCCACCTGGTCCAGAAACCAGCCGGCGTCCAGGTCCAGGCCGGGGCAGGGCACGCGGATCTCGCGCGCCCAACGCGGCTGGAAGGCGGCGCCGTCGGTGCGGCCGAGCAGCGTGGCGGTGAGCACGGCCACGTCCAGGGTGTCTTCGGGGGCGTCCGGATCGGTCTCCTGGCGGTCGTGGCGGTCCAGCACCAGCAGGCCCTCGCCATGCCGGTCGCGGAAATGCACGCGCTTGACGGCGCCGGCCAGCCCCATGGCCCGTGCCTGGGCGTCCGACGGTTCGGGCAGGATCTCAAGCCGCGCACGCGCCGGCGCGGCACGGGTGGCGTCGTCGGCGGGCGTGG
>DJBL01000125.1 GCA_002435595.1 Stenotrophomonas maltophilia | reverse complement strand
GCGCTGCAGCTGCGCGGGCTGCTCGACCATGCGCTCGGCGCCCCACGCCAGCGGGTCGTCGGCATCCAGCCGGTAGCCCCACAGCGCGGCCACCGAGGCCATGCCGGCCGCGTTGGCGGCGACGATGTCGCGCTCGTCATCGCCCACGTAGATGCAGGTGGCCGGGTCGATCTGCATGCGCTCGGCCGCGGCCAGCAGCGGCAGCGGATGCGGCTTGCGCTGGGCCAGGGTATCGCCGCCGATCAGCACTTTGCAGCGCGTGTCCCACCCCAGCTGCGGCACGATCAGCCGCGCCAGGTACTCCGGCTTGTTGGTGACGATGCCCCAGGCGCAGCCCGCCGCATCCAGCGCATCAAGCATGCCGGCCACGCCGTCGAACAGCACCGCGTGCTGGCCGATCAGGGCTTCATAACGCTGCAGGAACTCGGGCACCAGCGCATCGCGCTCGACCTGGCCCAGCTCCGGGAAGGCTACCGAGACCATCGCCCGCGAGCCCTTGGACACCACCGGGCGCAGCGCATCCAGGCGGATCGGGGGGCGCCCGCGCGCGGCCAGCATCGCATTGGCGGTAGCCAGCATGTCCGGTGCGCTGTCCAGCAATGTACCGTCCAGGTCGAACAGCACCGCCTGCGGGAAACCGGCCTCAGACACCGGCGGCATCATCAGGCTTGACCGCATGGGCCAGGTAGTTGATGTCGGTGCGCGTGCTCAACCGGGCGCGGTTGCGCCACGGCTCGTAGGCCATGCCGCTGACATCGCGCAGGTTGAAATCGGCCTCGCGCAGCCACTTGCCCAGTTCGGCCGGCTTGATGAAATCCTGGTAGTGGTGGGTGCCCTTGGGCAGCAGCCGGGCCACGTACTCGGCGCCGACGATGGCCACCGCGAAGGCGGCCGGGGTGCGGTTGACCGTGGACAGGAACAGCTGGCCGCCGGGCTTGAGCAGGCGGTGGCAGGCAGCGATGATCGCGCCCGGGTCCGGCACGTGCTCGAGCATTTCCATGCAGGTGACCACGTCGAAACTACCCGGCTGCTCGGCGGCCAGGTCCTCGGCGGCCTGCAGGCGGTAATCCACGCTCACGCCCGATTCCAGGCTGTGCAGGCGCGCCACCTTGACCAGCTCCGGGGCCAGGTCGATCGCGGTGACCTCGGCGCCTTCGCGGGCCAGCGCTTCACTGAGCAGGCCACCGCCGCAGCCGATGTCGAGCACGCGCGCACCGCGCAGGGGCGCGCGCTGGGCGACGTACTGCAGGCGTACCGGGTTCAGCGCATGCAACGGCTTCTGCGGGCCGTCGGCGTCCCACCAGCGGTTGGCGAGTGCGGCGAACTTGTCCAGTTCGGCCTGGTCGAAATTGGTGGATGCGTGGGGGGCGTTCATGGGAATCCTTGGTGCCTCAGGCACGGATGTGTCGGATGCGCTCGCGCCACTGGCGGGCGTTGGCGACGATCGCCGCGGTGTCCATGCCGACCAGCTCGCGCTGGACCAGCTTGGGCTGCCCGGCGATCCAGACATCGCTGACCTGGTGGCGGCCGGCGGCATACACCAGCTGGGAGAGCACATGGTGCAGCGGCTGGGTTTCCAGTGCGGACAGGTCCACGCAGACCAGGTCGGCCTGCTTGCCGACTTCGATCGAGCCGATGCGGTCGCCGAAGCCCAGCGCGCGCGCGCCGCCCAGGGTGGCCGCGCGCAGCGTGGTGGCCGCGTCCAGCGCGGTGGCATCGTTGGCCACGGCCTTGGCCAGGATCGCCGCGGTGCGGTTTTCGCTGAACATGTCCAGGTCGTTGTTGCTGGCGCAGCCGTCGGTGCCGATGGCCAGGTTCACCCCGGCGCGCTGCAGGGCGCAGGCCGGGCAGAAGCCGGAAGCCAGCTTGAGGTTGGATTCCGGGCAATGCACCACGCTGACCCCGCGCTCGGCGCACAGGTGGATTTCCGCCTCGGTCAGCTGGGTCATGTGCACCGCGATCAGGCGGTCGTTGACCAGCCCCAGCCGGTCCAGCCGCGCCAGCGGGCGCTGGCCGTGCAGCTTGAGCGAGTCGCTGATTTCCTGCGCGGTTTCGTGGGTGTGCAGGTGCACCTGCATGTCCAGCTGGTCGGACAGCATGCGCACGCGTTCGAAGTTGGCGTCGTTGACCGTGTACGGCGCGTGCGGTGCGAACGAGGTGCCGATCAGCGGGTCGTTGCGCCACTGGTCGTGCAGTTCGCCGGCCTTGGCGAAGTACTCGTCGTCGCTCTTGGCCCAGGCGGTGGGGAAATCGATGATCACCGCGCCGACCAGCGCACGGAACCCGTGCTGCTTGTAGACGGCGGCCTGGACGTCGGAGAAGAAGTAGTTTTCGTTGGCGCAGGTGGTACCGCCGCGCAGCATCTCGGCGATGGCCAGGGTGGTGCCGTCGGCCACGAACTCTGGGCCGATCACCGCCGCTTCCACCGGCCAGATGTGCTGCTGCAGCCAGACCATCAGCGGCAGGTCGTCGGCGACGCCCCGCAGCAGGGTCATGGGATTGTGGGTATGTGCGTTGACCAGGCCCGGCATCAGCGCCGCGTCCGGGCGCGAGACGGTCTGCTTCGGCGCAAAGCGCTCGCGCGCTTGAGCCCGCGGCAGGATGGCGATGATTTCGCTGCCACGCACGGCCACGGCATGGTCTTCCAGCACCACCGCATGCGGTTCGATCGGGACCACGTACCCGGCTTCGATCAGCAGGTCACAGGCGTCGGGAATGCGGGCGGTGTCGGTCATGCGTGCTCACTTGTCTGGGCGGACGACCCGAAGGCGTGGGCGACCGGGATGCTCTGGAGGCAACGCCGATGGTGGGTCGGCGTTACCGGTGCGGTGGCCGGTCGATCGTGCAGGCGACCGCCCATCCGCAGCCGACCAACGGTCGGCTCTACCGTACTCCGGCTTCGCCGGATTACTTGCCTGCGCGCGCGGAGTATTCGCCCGAGCGGGTGTCGACCTTGATGATTTCATCCTGGTTGACGAACAGCGGCACGCGGACCACCGCGCCGGTTTCCAGCGTGGCCGGCTTGCCGCCGCCGCCGGAGGTGTCGCCACGGACGCCCGGGTCGGTCTCGGTGATCTTCAGCTCGACGAAGTTCGGCGGCTGGACGAAGATCGGCTCGCCGTTCCACAGGGTGACGATGCAGGACTCTTCGCCCTTGAGCCACTTTTCCGCGCCGCCCATGCCGGCCTTGGTGGCCTGGACCTGCTCGAAGGATTCGGGGTCCATGAAGTGCCAGTACTCGCCGTCGCTGTACATGAAGTCCATGTTGGTATCCACGACGTCCGCCTTCTCCACGTCGTCGGTGGCCTTCATGGTCATTTCGACCACGCGACCGGACTTGATGAAGCGGTACTTCATGCGGGTGAAGGCCTGGCCCTTGCCCGGCTTGACGTACTCGGTCTCGGTGATGACCGCCGGTTCATTGTTGACCAGGATCTTCATCCCGTTCTTGACATCGTTCATGCCAACAGTGGCCATGCTGAAACTCCTGAATGGGCAAACGCCGCGCAGGCGCGGCGAGCCGGATAGAATGGAAGACCCACCGGCAGCGGTGGGGTGACTCGTTTTTCTGACCGACATGATAACCGCAGGCCCCCATTCCATGCAGCTTTCCGCCACGCCCCTGCCCACCCCCGTGCGCTGGCAACAGCTGTGGCGCCAGGCGGTCCGCGACCCGCGCGAGCTGCTGCAACAGCTGGGCCTGGACCCTGATGCCCTGCCCCTGTCGGCCGAGGCCGCGCGCCAGTTCGCGGTGCGGGTGCCGCAGGGCTTCATCGCCCGGATGCGCCACGGCGACCGCCACGACCCCCTGCTGCGCCAGGTGCTGCCGGTCAGCGACGAGATGCAGGTGGTGCCGGGCTTCAGCCTGGACGCGGTCGGCGACGGAGCGGCCAGGAAGGCCACCGGGGTGATCCAGAAGTACCGGGGCCGCGCCCTGCTGGTCACCACCGGCAGCTGCGCGATCAACTGCCGCTACTGCTTCCGCCGGCACTTCGACTACGGCACCGAGAATGCGGCCCGCGAGGGCTGGCGCGAGGCGGTGGAGGCCATCGCCCAGGACCCGGACATCGACGAGGTGATCCTGTCCGGCGGCGACCCGCTGTCGCTGGCAACCCACAAGCTGGTCGAGCTGACCGACGCCCTGCGCCGGATCCCGCACCTGCGCCGCCTGCGCATCCACAGCCGGCTGCCGGTGGTCCTGCCCGAACGCGTGGACGAGGAACTGGTGCAGTGGATGGCCAGCCTGCCCTGGCCGCTGGCGTTCGTGATCCATGCCAACCATGCCAACGAGTTCGATGCCAGCGTGGACGCGGCGATGGGCCGCCTGCGCGCGGCCGGTGCGACCCTGCTCAACCAGGCGGTGCTGCTGCGCGGGGTCAACGATTCGCTGGAGGCCCTGCAGGCGTTGAGCGAGCGCAGCTTCGCCGCCGGCGTGCTGCCCTATTACCTGTACCAGGTGGACCGGGTGGAGGGCGTGGCCCACTTCGAGGTCAGCGATGACACCGCCAAGGACCTGCACGCGCAGCTGACCGCCCGGCTGTCGGGGTATCTGGTGCCCAAGCTGGTGCGCGAAATCTCCGGCGACAGCAGCAAGCGGCCGGTGTAAACAGGGCGGCGGCGGGCGCGATCCACGCGTGGCGTGGATCCGCGCGTGCCGGCCGGTCGTTCTTTTAGATGCCGGCCTCGATCATCTGCACCACCTCGGTGGCGCTGACCGGATGGCTCAGCCAGTAGCCCTGGCCCAGGTCGCAGCCGCGCTGGCACAGCAGGTCGAACTGCACTTCCTGCTCGATGCCTTCGGCCACCACCGTGATGCCCAGCGCGTGGGCCATGGCGATGATGGCCGTGGTCAGGGCCAGGTCGTCCGGGTCGCGCTGCATGTCGGCCACGAAGCTCTTGTCGATCTTGACCCCGTCCACCGGCACCTGGCGCAGGTGGCTCAGGCCGGAGAACCCGGTACCGAAATCGTCCAGCCAGACCTTGACCCCGGTGCGATGCAGCTTGTCCAGCAGGGCCGCGGCCAGCATCTCATCACCGATCACCGCCGTTTCGGTCAGCTCCAGGTGCAGGCGCGAGGCCGGCAGGCCGGTGTCGCGCAGGCAGTCGGCGACCAGGCTGGGCAGCTCGCCGCCGCGCAGCTGGCGCGGGGACACGTTGACCGAGACGAACAGGCCCTCGCCGTCCACGCCGTGCGGCCACTGCACCGCCTCCATGCAGGCCGCGCGCAGCACCTTGGGCCCGATCACTTCGATCAGCCCGCTCTGCTCGGCCACTTCAATGAACACCGACGGCGGGATCGTGCCCAGGGTCGGGTGCTGCCAGCGCAGCAGCACTTCCACCCCGACCATGCGGCGGTCGCGGGTGCGGAAAATCGGCTGGTACACCAGGCGCAGCTCGCCGCGCTCCCAGGCCCCGCGCAGCTCCTGTTCCATGTGCACGCGGCGTTCCACCGCATGGTCCATGGCCCGGCTGTAATAGCGGTAGCAGTTCTTGCCGGCCACTTTGGCCTGGTACATGGCGATGTCG
The DNA here is from genome assembly GCA_002435595.1 of Stenotrophomonas maltophilia. Taxonomy (GTDB): domain Bacteria; phylum Pseudomonadota; class Gammaproteobacteria; order Xanthomonadales; family Xanthomonadaceae; genus Stenotrophomonas; species Stenotrophomonas maltophilia_AC. Next base: position 12,131 of record DJBL01000125.1, on the reverse strand, counting down.
CCGTTCTTGAGCAGCGTGGTGGCATCGGCCGCGTCGTCGGGGAACAGGGTCACGCCGATCGAACTGCCCAGGAACAGCTCACGGCCCTGCACGAACAGCGGCTTGCCGAGCTCGCGCACCAGGATTTCGGCCAGTTGGCGGGCATTGGCGGCCACGTCGCCGTCGCCCAGCAGGATCACGAATTCATCGCCGCCGAAGCGGGCCAGCAGGGCCTCGTCGCCGCCGGCCTGGGCCACCGCGGTGCTGATGCGCTGGGCGAACTGCAGCAACGCCTCGTCGCCCGCCTCGTGGCCGAGGGTATCGTTGACCCGCTTGAAATCGTCCATGTCGGCAAACAGCAGGGCCAGGCGGTGGCTGGAGGCACGCGCGGCCATCAGCCGGTGGTCCAGCGCCTCGCGGAAGGCCAGCCGGTTGGTCAGCCCGGTCAGGGCATCGGTGTAGGCCATGTGCCGCACTTCGCGGTCGTGGCGGGCGATCGACTCGCTCATGCGCCCGAACGCGCGGACCAGCTCGCCCACTTCGTCCTGGCGCTTGCTCTGCTGCAGCTGCGGCCGGTAATCGCCGGCTTCGATCTGGCGCGCGGCCGCGGCCAGCCAGCGGATCGGGGTCACCAGGGTGCGCTGCACGTAGATGATCATGCCCACGCCGATGGCGATCAGCAGGCCCAGCATCAGCAGCAGCCAGCCGAGATGGCGCTTGCCGACCTGCTGCAGGCGCTCGCCCAGGGTCTGGTTGGCGCGGTTCTCCATCGCCTGCACGTCATCCAGCGCCATGCCCACCCGGACCCCGCCGATGCGCTGGTTGCCGATCATGATCGGCATGGCGTTGTCGAGCACCTTGGGCGACTGCTGCACCACCAGCGCGCGCGCGCCCACCGCGCCAGGCGCCAGCGGGTCGCTCATCGGCCGGCCGAAGTCGATCACGTCGGCCGAGCCGTCGTGGATCAGCTTGCCGTCCTCGTCGAACACCAGCACGTAGCGCACCACCTGCTGGCGCGAGGTGTTGCGGACCAGCGCGCCCACCTGCTCCAGGTCGTTGTAGTACAGCGGGTTGGCCAGCGCGTCGGACAGCTCGCGCGCCAGCGCCTCGCCGCGGCTGCGCACGCTGCGGTCGAACAGATCGTGGATGACATTGCCGCTGAGGAGCTTGACCTCATCCTGCATGGTCGCCTGGCGGCCGAGCACCACCGCCACGATCGCGATCACCACCAGCATCGCACCGCTCATCGCCAGCACGAAACGTGCCTGCATTCCGGAACCCAACAGCCTCATTCCACTTCCATCCGCACGCGAGCCAGCCCTTGTTTGAGTTCATCCAACCGGTGCTGCATCTGCGCATCCACCCGATGGAAACCGGACGTACCAAAAAACTTCTGCAATGCATCCTGCGCCTGCGGATCGCCGGCGGCCTCCAGCAGCACCTGCTGCAGGCGCTCGCGCACCTTCGCATCGAGATCGGCGCGCACCACTTCCACCGCACGCGGGAAGGGCTCGGTGCGGCAGATCACGCGGAAGTCGCGCAGGTAGCTGGCCGGGATCCGATGGCCATCGCTCCAGTCCACGCTGCTCACCGCGCCAGCGTCCACCACGCCCTTGTGGACCAGGGTGGCGATGTTGCCTTCGCTGCGCGCGAATACGTAGCCCACCGTGTCGGGGGCGGCGGCATCGCGCGCGGACAACAGGATCTCCGGGGTCAGCCCTTCCTGCAACAAGGTCATCACCGGGACCAGGTAGGCACTGGTGGATGCCACGTTCTGCAGGGCCAGGGTGTGCCCCTTGAGATCGGCCAGCGACACGATCGGGCTGTTGCGGCGCACGAAGAACACGGTGTGGTAGTCGCGCACGCCGCTGCGCTCGGTCAGCAGCAGCGGCTGGGCGCCGCTGCGCAGGCCCAGCGCCACGGCGGTACCGGAGGTCTCGGTGACCCAGTCCACCCGGCCACGGCGCAGGTAGCTGGCCATCTGCTGGGCATCGGGCGCCATCAGGATGCGGCCTTCGGTGATGCCGACATCGCGCATGCGCGGGACCACGTAGTCGAGCAGGGGTTGCAGTTGCGCATAGTGTGACTTGGGGTTGTCGCTGATCCGTCCCAGCACCAGCACGTTGTCAGGGCCGGCCGTGGCAGGCCCGGTCATCAAGGCGACGACCAGACACAGCAGACCTCCCTGCAACAGCCATCGCAGACCCGGCACTCCCATTCGCTCCCCCCAAGGAATCCGGACAGCCTACCCGAAAAAGTGAGAACTGCGTCAGCTCATTCGGCGCGGTGGTTGGCCAATCGCGCCATCCGCTGTGCGTCGGCGAGGATGCCGCGCAGCAACCGCACTTCCTGCTCGCTCAGTTCGGTGCGCAGGAACAGCCGACGCAGCTTGCGCATGGCCGAATCGGGCGCCCGGCCCTTGTGGAAGTCGATCTCGTCCAGGGTCTGGCCCAGCTGGCCGAACAGGCCTTCGACCTGCGCGTGGCTGGCCGGCTGCTCGCGATGTTCCGGATCGGCCGGGGCGGCCCCCTGCACGCCGCCAAGCACGGCCATGCGCACCTCGTAGGCGAGCACCTGCACCGCGGCGGCCAGGTTGAGCGAGCTGAACTCGGGATTGGAGGGAATGTGCACGGCCAGGTGGCACAACTGCAGCTCTTCGTTGGTCAGCCCGGTGCGCTCGCGGCCGAACACGAAGGCGACCTCGGCATCCGGCTCGGCGGCCTTGGCCAGGGCGCGCTGGCCGGCCACGCTGGGCAGCAGCTCTTCCAGCTGGACCCGGCGCGCGCGGGCGGTGCAGCCCAGCACCAGGGTGCAGTCGGCCACGGCCTCGGCCAGGGTGGCCACCACGGGCGCATCGCCGAGGACGTCCTCGGCGCCGGCCGAGCGCCTGAACGCTTCTTCATCCAGCGGCTTTTCCGGGGCCACCAGGACCAACCGGCCCAGTCCCATGGTCTTCATGGCGCGCGCCGCGGCGCCCATGTTGCCGGGGTGCTGTGTGCCGACCAGGACGAATCGGATGCGGGAGGGTGCGGTTTCAAGGGACATGAACAGGCCAAACGCGAGCAGACAAGCCACAGATGGTAAACTGTGCGGCCGGCCTCTGCGCCGGGACCGCTCTTTTCCCCCGCCAGTACCCCCCACTCTGCCTTTCCGGGAGCTTTTCGCCATGCAGAAACCCGCCGTCACCGTCATGGTCAAGGCCGCCCGCCTCGCCGGCAACGTCCTGTTGCGCAACATCAACAAGCTCGAGGCGTTGAACGTCGTGCAGAAGGGGCGCATGGACTATGCCAGTGAAGTCGATGCGGATGCGGAAAAGGTCATCGTCAAGGAACTCAAGCGCGCCTATCCCGAGTACGGGATCATGGGCGAAGAAGGTGGCGTGCAGGGCGTGAACCGTTACATGTGGGTGATCGACCCGCTGGACGGCACCAGCAACTACCTGCGCGGCTTCCCGCACTACTGCGTCTCCATCGCGCTGGTCGAGAACGGCGAGCCGATCGATGCGGTGATCTTCGACCCGCTCCGCAACGAACTGTTCACCGCCAGCCGGGGTGCCGGCGCGGTCCTCAACGACCGCCGGATCCGCGTGGCCGACCGCAAGGACCTGGCCGGCGCGATGATCCACACCGGTTTCGCCCCGCGCGAGCGCCAGCGCACCAGCGCCCAGCTCAAGGCGGTGGACGCGCTGCTGGTACACGCCGAAGACGTGCGCCGCACCGGTTCGGCGGCCCTGGACCTGGCCTACGTGGCCTGCGGCCGTGCCGATGCCTACTTCGAGGCCGGCGTGAAGGCCTGGGACATCGCCGCCGGCGTGCTGCTGGTGCGCGAGGCCGGTGGCCGGGTCTGCGACTTCAAGGGCGCCACCCCGGCCCGCATGGACAGCCGCGGCCCGGAGACCCAGCAGATCGTGGCCGGCAACGTGAAGAACACCGACGTGCTGCAGAAGGTGCTGGTCAACACCGGCTATGCGGCCGAGTTCGACGCCAAGTTCTGATCCACCGCTTGTGCGACACCTCGACGACGGCGCCTTCGGGCGCCGTTGTTGTTTGGGTGGCCGGCCGTGGTGGCCGGCCTTGGTGGGTGGTCAGGGGGAGCAAGTGCAGGTGCGACGTCAACCGCCAGGTCAACCGCTGCGGATGTGCGCCCGGGTCGGGCTGGGCGCGGGTGGGTGAGGCCGCGGGGCACGCTGCAAGTACGTCCATGTAAGCTCCTTTTGCGCTATCCATGGCGCAAAACGGGCCCCGCGGCCTCACCCACCCGCGCCCCAGACAGTTGGCGGGTGGCTTTTTGCAGGCAAGACAAGACGAGAGACGCAGCGAATGGGGTTCGCTTGTCCTGGATCCGGTTGCGTGCCAGCAGATACACCCGCGCTCCTGGCGGTGGGCTTGGCGTTGGACGAAGAACCCCAAAAAGAACGCCCGGCCGAAGTCGGGCGTTTCCATTGCACCGTCGCTGGCGCAGCAATCAGCTGACGGTGGCGCCTGCCGCCTTCAGCGCAGCGATGCGTTCTTCCAGCGGCGGGTGGCTCATGAACAGCTTCCTGGCGGTCGAACCGGCAATGCCGAAGGCCGCGATCTGGGTCGGCAGCGTGCTCTGGCCGTGGTTGAGCTTGAGCCGCTCCAGCGCGGCGATCATCTTCTGCCGGCCTGCCAGGTGCGCACCGCCGGCATCGGCGCGGAACTCGCGGTGGCGCGAGAACCACATCGAAATCACCGTCGCGCCGAGGCCGAACACCATCTCCAGCACGAACACGATGATGTAGTAGGCAAAGCCACGGCCGCCGCCCTCGCGGTTGCCCGAGATGGCGCTGTCGATGAAGCCGCCCACGATCCGTGCCAGCACGATCACGAACGTATTGAGCACGCCCTGCAGCAGCGCCATCGTGATCATGTCACCGTTGGCCACGTGCGCGATCTCGTGGCCCAGCACCGCTTCGGCCTCGTCCTCGCTCATGTTGTGCAGCAGCCCGGTGGACACCGCCACCAGCGCGTTGTTGCGGTTGGCGCCGGTGGCGAACGCGTTGATCTCCGGACCGTCATAGACCGCCACCTCCGGCATCCCGATCCCGGCCTCGCGGGCCTGGCGCTCCACCGTGGCCAGCAGCCAGCGCTCGGTCGGGTTGCGCGGCTCGGTGATCACCACCGCCCCGGTGGAGCGCTTGGCCATCCACTTGGACAGCAGCAGCGAAATGAACGAGCCGCCGAAACCGAAGATCGCGGCCATCACCAGCAGACCGCTCATCTGGTTGGGGTTCACGCCCAACAGCGACATCACGATGCCCGCCAGGACCAGCACGGCAACGTTGGTCAGAAGGAAGAGAGCAATGCGACTGAACATGGGGAAATGACGCTCATGGAGGTGGATGACTGCAAATCTGCGGGGACTTCAGGTTGAATTCAAGTCGCAAACTGACCGACGATTCATAGTTCATGTCCATGCCCCCCTACCGCGGCCGCTTCGCGCCCTCGCCCACCGGCCCCCTGCATCCCGGCTCCCTGCTGGCCGCCCTCGGCAGCTGGCTGCTCGCCCGTCACGCCGGCGGCCAGTGGCTGGTGCGCATCGAGGACGTCGACCCGCCGCGCACCGTGCCCGGCGCGGTCGACCAGCAGCTGGCCACCCTGGCCGCGTTGGGACTGGCCAGTGACGGTCCCATCGTCCACCAGAGCCAGCGCGATCGCCTCTACCGGCAGGCCCTGGAGCGCCTGCTGGCGGAAGGCAAGGCGTTTGCCTGCCATTGCAGCCGCAGCGAACTGGCCGACCAGCACGGCATTCACCATCACTGCGTGGCACGCAGCGCGCGGGCGCAACCGGCCATCCGCCTGCGCGTGCCGCCGGGCAGCACGGTGGCCTTCAGCGATGGGCTGCGCGGCCCGATCACCCAGGACGTGCATGCCCAGGTAGGCGATTTCGTGCTGCGCCGCGCCGACGGCTACTGGGCCTACCAGCTGGCCGTGGTGGTCGATGACGGCCAGCAATGCATCACCCACGTGGTCCGCGGTGCCGACCTGCTCGACTCCACGCCGCGCCAGATCCTGCTGCAGCGCGCGCTCGGCCTGCCCACGCCGGCCTACCTGCACCTGCCACTGCTGCTGGACGCGCACGGCCGCAAGCTGTCCAAGTCCGAGGCTGCCCACCCCCTCGACCCGGCCAGGCCGCTGCCCGCGCTGCGCCAGGCCTGGGCCGCGCTCGGCCAGGATCCGGCCGTACTGGCCGCGCACACCAGCACCACCCAGCTGCTGGCCAGCGCCTGCGAACACTTCGATCCGGCACGCCTGCCGCGCCACGACATCCCCGCCGCCGCGCCGGGCTGATACCCATCCCCGCGTCGATGTTGCAGAATCGCCTTCCCCCTTGTTGGCCCTGCCTTTCGGAGTAGCCGCTCATGACATCTCGCGTCGCACTGGTCACCGGCGGTACCGGCGGCATCGGTACCGCCATCTGCCAACGCCTGGCCGACCAGGGCCATCGGGTCGCCACCAATTACCGCGACGAAGCCAAGGCCATGGCCTGGCGCGAGAGCATGCTGGCCCGCGGCTGCGACGTGGCCATCTTCCCCGGCGACGTGGCCGACCCGGCGACCGCCGAGGCCATGGTCCATGCGGTGGAAGCGGCGCTGGGCCCAATCGAAATCCTGGTCAACAACGCCGGCATCACCCGCGACACCACCTTCCATCGGATGCGCGCGGACCAGTGGCACGATGTGATCAACACCAACCTCAACTCGGTGTTCAACGTGACCCGCCCGGTCATCGAGGGCATGCGCCGCCGCGGCTGGGGCCGGGTGATCCAGATCAGCTCGATCAACGGCCTCAAGGGCCAGTATGGCCAGGCCAACTACGCCGCCGCCAAGGCCGGCATGCACGGCTTCACCATCTCCCTGGCGCGCGAGAACGCCGGCTTCGGGATCACCGTCAACACCATTTCACCCGGCTACGTGGCCACCGACATGGTGATGGCCGTGCCCGACGAAGTGCGCGCCAAGATCATCGCCGACATCCCCACCGGGCGCCTGGGCAAGCCGGAGGAAATCGCCTATGCGGTCGCCTTCCTGGTCAACGAGGAAGCCTCGTGGATCACCGGCTCGAACCTGGACATCAACGGCGGCCACCACATGGGCTGGTAAATGGGGCAGCGCCGACCGTTGGTCGGCTGCGTTTCTGCGCCGGACACGTGCACCGGACCAACCGCTGGCGCTACGGGATTTTCTCGAGAAAACGTTTGCAGGACGTTTTGCGCCTGCAGACCACGCGCCGATGACCGAATGCTGCACCCCGCGCAAATCCATGCTGCGCAACATGAAACCGCTCCTGTACCCCGCCGCATGGGCCTTCCGGCGGTTGCATGTGCTGCTGCACTGCGCCATGCTGCGCGCCTACTGTGATGAGTGACCGTTTCATGGCTGCGAACCGCATTATCAAGAAGTACCCGAACCGTCGGCTCTACGACACCGAGATCTCCAGTTACATCACCATCGAGGATGTGCGCCAGCTGATCCTCGACGGCGAAGACTTTGAAGTCCGTGACGCCAAGAGCGGCGACGACCTGACCCGTTCGGTGCTGCTGCAGATCATCGCCGACCAGGAACAGGACGGCGAACCGATGCTGTCCACCCAGCTGCTGAGCCAGCTGATCCGCTTCTATGGCGACTCGCTGCAGGGCTTCATGGGCAACTACCTGGAGCGCAGCATGCAGGTGTTCCTGGACCAGCAGCAGCAGTTCCGCCAGCAGATGGGCAACCTGCTCGGGCAGACCCCGTGGGCGATGATGAACCAGCTCACCGAGCGCAACCTGGAGCTGTGGCAGGACTTCCAGCGCAACATGGGCGCCGGCTTCGGCCCCCGCCCCGGCGGCACCTCCACCGGCACCGGCACCGGCAAGCCGGACACCCCGGCGCCCGGCGCGGGCAGCAAGACCCGCCGCTGAGTCCGACGGGGGTGCAACAAAAAAGGCGCAGCCCAACGGCCGCGCCTTTTTTCGTGCCGCCTTCTGCGCCGATCAGCGCTTGGGCTTGGCACACCCGGTGCAGACACGCTCGACGCTGAAGCCCTTGGCCTTGAGCTTGTCCACCACCCCGTCGTTGCCCAGCAGGTGCAGCGCCCCCACCACCACCAGCGTGCCGCCCTGGCCGGCCTGCAGGTACTGCTGCAGCTTGGGCACCCAGGCGTCGTTGCGGTCGGTGTTGATGCGCTTGTACAACTGCGGGTACTGCCCGCGCATCTGCGCGGCCATCGAGGTCCACAGCAGCTTGTCATCGCCGCGGCGCCAGGCGTCGTGCAGGCGACGGCCCTCGACATCGGCCTTGTCGGCCTGGTCCAGCGCCTCGGCCACCATCTGCTGCTGCTCCTGCAGCGACATCCCGGCCAGCACACCCACCTGCGTATCGATGTCTTCCAGACCGGCGGTCGGCTTGCCCGCGTTGGCCGCGCGCTCCATGAAATGACGATCCAGGCCCAGGTTGGGGTCCAGCCCCATCTTGGTAAACTGGCCCAGGGTGATGGTCAGCCCGACGAACCACGGCTTCATGCCCTGCAACTGCGCCAGCGGCAGCTTGTTCTCGGTGGCGTAGGCCTGCAGCTTGGTCCAGGTGGCCGCGTCCAGGTCGCGCTTGAGTTCGGTGCCATCGGTACGCACCGCCGCCTGCACCATCTTCTGCGCCAACTGCGGCGACTGCATGTCCTGCGGCGACAGTTCGAACACCACGCGCCTGGAGGCCGCGAAGGCCTGATCGACATCGGCCGCCAGCGGATAATCCTGCGCGCGCAGCATGTGGAACGAACCCAGCAGGTACACCCGGCTGTCGCCCGGGCCGGTCACCTTCCACAGCAGCGGCACCGGCGGGCCGGCCTTGGCCGCGGGTGCATCGTTGCGCGCCTGCACCGCGCCAGGGGCAAGCAGCAGGCTGCCGGCGATCACCACACAAGACAGCACACGCGACAACATCGACATGGTTCAGGCCTCTCCTTCAGGGGCGTGATAAGCCTGCTCGCCTGCGTCCACGCGCAGGTCCAGGCGGTTTTCCGGCGGCGACAGCGGACAGGTCGCAAACGGGGTGAACGCACAGGGCGGATTGTAGGCGTGGTTGAAATCCACCAGCACCCGTCCTTCCGGGTCCGGGGCGGATACGTCCAGGTAGCGCCCGGCCGGATAGCTGCCGTGGCCGCTGGTGCGGTCGGCGAAGATCACAAACAGCTCGCCGCCCGGCTCGCCGAGCGCCTCCAGCCGCCAGCTGTGGCCATCGCGCTCGAACTCCAGCGCGCCGGCATTGGGCATCTGCGTGGTCAACCCGGTGATGTCCACGATCGGCAGCGTCTTGCCGGGCGGGTGCGGCACGAACCGCGCGTTGATCCGCCACGACGGCCCACCGGGCCAGTAAAGCAGCCCGGCGAAATTGGCCCGGGTAGGCGCATCGGCATGCTTGACCCGCAGCGCGTAGCGCTCGCCGCGGTGGATCAGGCTGAGCTGGCCCTTGCCGTCATCGAAGCTGATCAGGGTGGGCGTGGCATCGCGATCGCTCAGAAAGCGGATGCGCCCGTTCAGCGGCGTGCCCGCCACGCTCAGGGCAGCGCCCCGCTCAGGCGTGAACCACACCGCATCGCCCTGGCGCGCGACCATGCCCAGCTTGGCCGGCCCGACCGCCAGGCGGATGCCACTGCCCGGGCCACTGCCGATGTAATGCGCCTTGTGTTCCAGCCAATGCAGGCCGACCAGGCTGGTCCAGCCGTCGGCGGCGTGCAGCGCCTGGTAACGCTGCAGGCGCCACTGCTGCTGCTCGGCGGCGAATGCCGGATCCTCCACCACCGCCACCGGCGCTTCCGGCTTGTCTGCACACCCGGCCACGCCCAGCACCAGCAGGGCCGCGCCAAGTCCCCTTGCCCACTTCCCCATGCCTTTCCCCTTCAACGTCCGCGCAGGAACCAGCGGTCGATCTCCGCCAGCGAAAAACGCGCCCAGGTCGGTCGGCCGTGATTGCACTGACCCGAGCGTTCGGTGATTTCCATGTCGCGCAGCAGCGCGTTCATTTCCGGCACGGTCAGGCGCCGATTGGCCCGCACCGCCCCGTGGCAGGCCATGGTGGAGAGCAGCTCGTCGCGTGCGGTGGCGATGCGCCGGCTCTGCCCGTGCTCGCGCAGGTCGGTGAGCACATCGCGCAGCAGGCCCTCCGGCTCGGCGTTGGCCAGCAGCGCCGGAATGCTGCGCACATGCAGCGAACCGGGGCCGGAACGGGTGATCTCAAAGCCCAGCGCCACCAGCGTCTCCGCTTCGCGCTCGGCCGTATCGGCATCGCGCTCGCCGACCGCCAGGGTGATCGGCACCAGCAACGGCTGCGCATGCAGGCCCATGCCATCGTGCGCGGTCTTCAGGCGTTCGTAGCCGATGCGCTCGTGCGCGGCATGCATGTCCACCACGATCAGGCCTTCGGCGTTCTCGGCCAGGATGTAGATGCCGTGCAGCTGCGCCACCGCATAGCCCAGCGGCGGCACGCCACTGTCGGCGGCCGTCACCGGCAAGCCGTTCTGGCTGGGCATCGGCGGCAGCGCAGCGGCCACCCCGGCGCCACCGGGGCTGGCGTACAGCGCCGCATAGGCGGCCGGCGCGTCGGCCACCTGCAGGCCCAGCGGTGACTGCCGGGCTCCCCACTGCGCCGACAGGCCCGCGCCGCCCCCGCCGCCGGCCAGGGCATACCCGGTGCCGGCAGATGCGGCATGGCCGGCTCCGGGAAGCGCTGCGGGCGGCACGCCGCCCGCCTCGGTGCCGACCGCGGTCATGCCGGCGCGCGTCTCGGCCAGCGCTTCCTTGAGCGTGCGGTAGACGAAATCATGGATCAGGCGCGAGTCGCGAAAACGCACTTCGTGCTTGGCCGGGTGCACGTTGACGTCGACCCGGGTCGGGTCCAGTTCCAGGAACAGCACATACGCCGGTTGCCGGCCATGGAACAGCACGTCGCCGTAGGCCATCTTCACCGCGTGGGCAACGCTGCGGTCGCGCACCGAGCGGCCATTGACGTACAGGTATTGCTGGTCGGTGCTGGCGCGCGAGTAATGCGGCTGGGCGATCCAGCCATGCAGGCGCAGGCCGGCCCCGCTGTGATCCACGCGCAGGGCCTGCGCGGCGAAATCCTCGCCCAGTGTTTCGCCCAGGCGCGCATCGGAGTACAGGTCACCGGGCTTGTAGCGGCGCGACGGCTTGCCGTTGTGCGACACGCGCAACTCCACGTCCGGGCGCGCCAGGGCGAGCGAGCGCAGCCACTCTTCGATATGGCCCAGCTCGGTGCGTTCGGCGCGCAGGAACTTGCGCCGCGCCGGCACGTTGTAGAACAGCTCGCGCACCTCCACCGTGGTGCCCGGCGCATGCGCACGCGGCATCACGTCTCCGAGCTTGCCGCCCTCGATCTGCAGCGCCGAACCATGCGCGTCGCCGGGCCGCCGCGAGGCCAGGGTGAAACGGCTGACCGAGGCGATCGACGGCAGCGCCTCGCCGCGGAAACCGAGCGTGGCCACCGCCTCGAGGTCGTCCAGGCTGGCGATCTTGCTGGTGGCATGGCGCGAGACCGCCAACGGCAGTTCTTCAGGGGCAATGCCGCCGCCGTCGTCACGGATCCGGATCAGACGCACCCCGCCCTCTTCCAGGTCGATGTCCACGCGGGTGGCACCGGCGTCCAGCGCGTTCTCGACCAGTTCCTTGACCACCGAGGCCGGGCGTTCGACCACTTCGCCGGCGGCGATCTGGTTGATCAGGATCTCGGGCAGTTGGCGGATGCTCATGCGCCGCTCCCGCAGGCGGAACAGGCGACGGCGGAAACGGGGGAGAATCGGGGGCTGTACGTCATCGACAGATGATAGCGTAGCGCGCCAGCCGACCAACGGTCGGCTCCACGGGGTGGGGATCCGGTAGCGCCGACCGTTGGTCGGCCGCCGCTGCGGCGGGGCCCACGCGCGCCCAGACCCGGTAGCGCCGACCGTTGGTCGGCTGCCGCTGCAGTGGGATCCACGCGGGCCCAGACCCGGTAGCACCGACCGTTGGTCGGCTGCCGCTGCGGTGGGATCCACGCGCGCCCAGACCCGGTAGCGCCGACCGTTGGTCGGCTGCCTTTGCGGTGGGGTCGACGCGAGCGCGCTTTGCGCGATAGCCGACCAACGGTCGGCTCTACCGCA
>DJBL01000115.1:537-3504 GCA_002435595.1 Stenotrophomonas maltophilia | reverse complement strand
TGGCCCTGGCCCTGGCCCTGGACCGGGGCCGGGCCCTGGGCCTGGGCCCGGCCCACACCCCGGCCCTGGTCCTGGTCCCGGTCCTGGTCCCGGTCCTGGTCCCGGACCGCACCCACCCGGCCCGCCGCCCGGCCCCGGTCCGCACCCCTACCCGCCGCCGCCTCCGCCGCCCCCGTATTGGGATCACCCGTTCTGGGATGCGGCCGCCTTCACCGCCGGCGTGGCGGTGACCTCGGCGATGATCGGTTCGGTGGTGTATGCACTGCCGACCGGGTGCAGCACCGTGGTGGTCGACGGCATCGGTTACCAGCAGTGCGACAACGCCTGGTACCAGCCGCGCTACGTAGGCACCACGGTGCAGTACATCGTCGTGGACGCACCGCGATGAGCAACGCCCGCCGCATCGTCATGGCCGCCACGCTGGCCGCGCTGTGGCCGCTGGGCGCCGCCGCCCAGGCCGGTGCGGCTGCGTCCAGCGACGACATCGCGCGCAAGCTGGCCGACCCGGGCGCGGCGCTGGTCTCGGTGCCCTTCCAGTACAACTACCTGGGCGATGTCGGGCCCGGCGGCGATGCCCACAACCAGCAGTTGAAAGTCCAGCCGGTCATTCCGTTCGTGGGCGACAACGGCAAGTTCATCCTGCGCCCGATCCTGCCGTTGAGCTGGAACCAGTTCCCGGAGCGCAAGCACGGCAGCGGCGACCTGTTCGTGCAGGGGTACTACATTCCCAGGAGCCGGCTGGAAGCGCACGGGACCGAGATCGGTTTCGGCGCGGCGGCGCTGCTCGATACCGCCTCCCACGACAGCCTGGGCAGCGGCAAGTACTCGCTGGGCCCGGCGTTCATCGTCGTCCACAAGACCCGAACGTGGACCGTCGGCGCGCTGGCCAACCACGTGTGGTCGGTGGGCGGCGACAGTGATCGCCAGGACGTCAGCAGTACCAGCGTGCAGCCTTTCGTCACCCGCAACCTGCCCAACGGCTGGTCGCTGAGTTTCACCTCCGAGACCAGCTACAACTGGAAAGCGGCCAGTGGCGAGGCGTGGACGGTGCCGCTGGGCGCCACCGTCTCCAAGGTGCTCACGCTAGGCCATACCCCGGTCAGCCTCGGCCTGGGCGGTTTCTACAACGTGGACCGACCGCACTACGCCAACCGCTGGACCGGGCGCTTCAGCGTCACCCTGGTGTTTCCCGAATAGCCGCCACGGCGGCGCTGCGATGGAGAGTGCGCTCATGCGACTGCTGCGCCTGGCCACCCTGCTGGCGATCGGAGCGACCGCCCTGGCCGTGCTCGCCGCCGCCCCCGCCGGCGGGGGCCTGACCGGGGCGGTGCAGGTCGCCGACGGGGCCTGGGTGTACCAGATGATCGAGAGCGGGCTGGCGGCGGAGCTGACGGTCAAGGGCACCCGCCATTACCCCGACAAAGCGCTGCAGTGAGCGAGGAGCTGCCGTGATGCACAGTCATCCGTGGGCCTGGATCCTGAGTCTGTTCGCATTGCCGCTGCTGGCGGCCCTGGTGGTGAGCCTGGTGGTGCGACACCGCGGGCTCGGCGCCAATGCGGTACTGACCTGGTTCGTGATCGTGTGCTGGGTGGGCGCGCTGGGGGTGATCCTCTCGCAGGTGCTGTAGCGCTGCCGTGCCGGCATGGCGTCGGCCCCCTACAGCGACTGCCCCAGCTCGATGAACAGCACGTTCCTGCCGCCCTCGCGGAAGCCCATGCCGAAAATCAGCGGCCCGATCCACGAGTCGAAGCCGAGGAACACGCTGCCATTCCAGATCCCGTCGCTGAGCGACATGTCCGCGCGGCGCTGCCACGCGTTGCCGTACTCCACCGTGCCACCCACCTGTGCCGAGCGCCCCAGCACCTTGCCCAGCTCATAGGTGTAGCCGACAAAGCCCAGTGCATAGTCCTGGCCGGTCAGCTGGTTGTGCTGGAAACCGGCCAACCGCCAGCGTCCGCCCAGCCGGTACAGGCTCTGCACCGGCGCGGTGCCGGAGGTGGTCACGTGGTAACGCACGCCCAGTTGGAGTGCGTGGCGACCGAACGACGTTGCCCCCACGGCGTCCAGGTCCCACTGGGCAAACGCGGTATCGGCACCGAGCGAGGTCCGTGACTGGGTGGTGCCGAGGTTGGCCAGGATGCCGTCGCGCGGGAAGTACAGACTGTCGATATCGTCAAGGGTGGCCTGCGCGAACCAGGCCCCCTCCTGGAAGTGCGTGCGTGGAAGATCCGGGTCGCCGATCTCCACTTGGGCCGTGCCGGTATAGCGCTGCAGTCCGGCTGCCAGCGACAGCACATTGCCCACGTGGCGGACCAGGCCCAGCGTGGCCCCGGCGCGGCGCACGCGGAAGCGCGCGGTGGGGTCGCCATCATCGTCGTAGAGATTGAAGCTGCGGGTCTGCAGCCCGCCCCCCACCTGGAAGGCGTAGCGATTGCGCAGATCGAACGGATGGTAGTACTCGCCGGTCAGTCCCGGCTCGCCGCCCAGCTGTGCCACCACCCGCGCCTCGGCCCCGTACGGCGACAGCGGCGCGAACAGGATGCCCGCGCGCAGGTTGCTCTCCTGGTTGCCCTGCAGATCGTTGCTCAAGGTCAGGCCCGCCTCCAGGTAGGCCGGACCGTTCGGCTTGGCATGCGCGGTCACCACCACCCCGGTCTGGCCATCGCGCTCGCGCAGCTCGTAGCTGAAGCTGGCCAGCGTGCCCATGCCGTAGCCGCGCAGGATGCCGGCCTGCATGGCCGCGGTGTCCAGCGGTTGCCCCACCTGCAGCGGCAGGTAGGACAACAGCAGCGCATCGGCATAGCCGGTATCGTTGACCACCTCCACGAACGCCACCTGCACCGGCGCCACCTGCACCGTGCGGCCGCTGCGCTGCGCCTGCCACGCGGTATACACCGGCAGTGGCTGGGCGAATGCCTGCAGCGCCGGCGCGGCCGCATCAGCGGCCCGCTGACCGATCTGCAGGG
>DJBL01000115.1:0-393 GCA_002435595.1 Stenotrophomonas maltophilia | reverse complement strand
CCCGCTGACCGATCTGCAGGGCTTCTGGCGCCTTGTCGAAGTCGCCGGTGGCCACTTTGCCGGTCAGGTCCGGTGCGATCACCAGATCCTGCGGGCCCAGGCTGCCCAGTTGCCGCTGCGCGCTGCCGGTGGTGAGGAAGCCGCTGAGCTGGCCGATCACGTCGACCAGGCTGGCGTTGCCATCCAGCACATTCAACGGGGTGCCCACATCCACTGCGATCACGCGGTCGGCGCCCATCGCCCGCACCACGTCGATCGGCACCTGGTTGGACACCCCCCCATCGACCAGCACCCGCCCGTCGATCACCACCGGGCGGAAGATGCCCGGCAGCGACATGCTGGCCCGCATCGCCATCGGCAGGCTGCCCTGGGCCAGCACCACCGGCTGGCCGG
>DJBL01000120.1 GCA_002435595.1 Stenotrophomonas maltophilia | reverse complement strand
ATGTCCGGTCCGCCCGCGCCCCCCGCGTTCCCTGACCGCCCAAGCACGAGGCCAGCACGCAAGGTAGGGTTGGTTCCCAAACAACCGCCGATAGCGCCACAACACCCGGTAACGCCATGCATTGAACGGCACAACCGCCTCAACCCACGCCGTACTCCACCGCCAGGATCGCAAACCCGGTGCGACCACTGGGCAGTTCCACTTCGAACTCGTCGTCCACGCGCTTTTTCAGCAGCGCCCGCGCCAGCGGCGAATCGATGCTGATCCAGCCGGTAGCGGCGTCGGTCTCGTCCGGGCCCACGATGCGGTAGCGGCTGGTATCGCCGCTGTCCACGTTCTCCAGCTCCACCCAGGCGCCGAAAAACACCGCCTGCGGATCGGTCGGGGTGGTGTCGACCACGCGCAGCGATTCCAGCCGCTTGGTCAGGTAGCGCACGCGGCGGTCGATCTCGCCGAGCTGCTTCTTGCGGTAGGTGTACTCGGCATTCTCCGAACGGTCGCCCTCGGCCGCGGCCGCGGCCAGGGCCTTGACCACCTCCGGGCGACGTACGCGCCACAGGTCGTCCAGCTCGGTCTTCAGGCGCTGGTGACCCTGGGCGGTGATCAGGGCCGTGCTCTTTTCCGCAGGGGGACGCCAACGCGACATCGATCGGCCTCAGCGCTTGCCGCCGAACAGCCCGCCCAGGATCCCGCGCACGATCTGGTTGCCCAGCCTGGTGCCCACGGTACGGGTGGTCTGCTTGGCCATCGTCTCGATCATGCCCTGGCGACGCTTGGTGCCGAAGATGGCGTCCTTGATCGACTGGCCAAAGCCGCCCTCCTGCTGCTCATCCTGCTCGCGGGTGCGGGCCTTGGGCGCATCGGCCTGTTCGGCCGCCTTCTGCGCGCGCTGGGCCAGCAGCTCGGCTGCCGATTCGCGGTTGATGGCGGTGTCGTAGCGGCTGCCGACCGGGCTGCCAGCGCGCACCTGGGCGCGCTCGGCGTCGCTGATCGCGCCCATCCGGCAGCGCGGCGGCGCGATCTGGGTCTGCTGCACCGGCGAGGGAATGCCCTTGTCCTGCAGCGTGGAGACCAGGGCCTCGCCGGTGCCGAGCCTGGCCAGCACGGCGGCCACGTCGAGCTTGGGATTGGGGACGAAGGTTTCCGCTGCGGTCTTCACTGCCTTCTGGTCGCGCGGGGTGAACGCACGCAGCGCATGCTGCACGCGGTTGCCCAGCTGGCCGAGGATGTTGGCCGGCACGTCGTCGGGGAACTGCGAGCAGAAGTACACGCCCACGCCCTTGGAGCGGATCAGGCGCACCACCTGCTCGATGCGCTGCACCAGCGCCGGCGGCGCATCGTCGAACAGCAGGTGCGCCTCGTCGAAGATGAAGACCAGCTTGGGCTTCTCCAGGTCGCCCACTTCCGGCAGCGTCTCGAACAGCTCCGACAGCAGCCACAGCAGGAAGGTGGAATACAGCTTGGGCTTGAGCACGAGCTGGTCGGCGGCGAGGATGCCGATCACGCCGCGGCCGTCGTGGTTGACCCGCATGATGTCGGCCAGTTCCAGGGCCGGTTCGCCGAAGAAAGCCTCCCCGCCGTCCTGGGACAGGCGCAGCAGCGAGCGCTGGATCGCGGCCACGGTCTGCGCGCTGACCAGCCCGTATTCGGTGGAGATGTCCTTGCGCTCGTCGGCGACCAGGCCGAGCAGGGCGCGCAGGTCGTCCAGGTCCAGCAGCAGCAGTCCGCGGTCGTCGGCCAGCTTGAACACGATGTCCAGCACCCCGGACTGGGTGTCGTTGAGCTCCAGGATGCGCGCCAGCAGGGTCGGGCCCATTTCACTCACGGTGGTGCGCACCGGGTGGCCGAGCTTGCCGTACAGATCCCAGAAGATGGCCGGGCTGGCCGAGGGCGCGTAATCGGCCACGCCGATCTCGTGGGCCCGCTGCAGCAGTGCCTCGGTGCCCGCGCCGGGAACGGCAAGGCCGGACACATCCCCCTTCACGTCGGCCAGGAAGACCGGCACGCCGATCCGCGAAAAACCTTCGGCCAGGGTCATCAAGGTCACGGTCTTGCCGGTGCCGGTAGCGCCGGCAACCAGGCCGTGGCGATTGCCCAGGCGGGGTTGCAGGGTCACGGCGATATCGTCGGTGATGCCTTTGCCGAGCAGGATCGGGTCCATGGTCAACTCGCTTGTGGACGTGCAGTGTGGGGATGCTATCTGAATACGCTGGATTCTAAACGTCGGGGCAGGGCCGGCGAGGTGGCGGGTTGCCCCGATGCAAGCGGCGCGGCTACTCTGCCCCATCTTTCGCACACAGTGCCAAAAATGCCCGTTCCTGTCTTGCTTGTCCGTGGTTGGCCGTTGTTGGCGCTCGCTGCGATGCTGTCGTTCGTGCCCGAGGCACATGCCCAGCGCGTCTCCGCGCGTGATCGGGCCAAGATCGAAGCGCTGGATCAGCGCATGGCCGCGGCCGAGAAGCGCTACCGCGATGCGCTGGTGCTGGTGGCCAACGCCGACCCGAAGGGCAAGAACGAAGGCGATGCCGCGCTGGAGGACATGGAGGACGTGATCAGCGCCTGCGTGGCCCAGAAGGGCTGCCAGGTGAGCAACATGCTGCCGGCCTACAAGCGCCTGCTCAAGGACAACGCCGACACCCGCGACAGCGATGACGCCACGCTGGCCAGTGACGGTGGCCTGCTGGAAGCCGATCCGGACCACACCAGCCCGCTGGCCGCCGATGTCCCCGAAGCGGCCCGTGCGGCGGCGCTGTTGAACGACAAGCGCCACGCCTTCGACAGCATGGTCGAGTACAACCCGGCCGTGCAGGCCGGCATCCGCCGTTGGCTCACCGACATGCGCCCGGCGTTGATGACCACCTACGAGAACTACCA
The DNA here is from genome assembly GCA_002435595.1 of Stenotrophomonas maltophilia. GTDB lineage: Bacteria > Pseudomonadota > Gammaproteobacteria > Xanthomonadales > Xanthomonadaceae > Stenotrophomonas > Stenotrophomonas maltophilia_AC. The sequence continues at coordinate 8,931 of DJBL01000120.1, read as the reverse complement.
GAACCTGCGCGCGGTGATGTGGCCGGAGTGGGAAAAGCGCGGCCTGCCCGAGGCACTGCTGTTCGGGATCATGGCCAAGGAGTCCAACGGCCGCGTGCACGCGTCCTCGCGTGCCGGTGCGGCGGGCCTGATGCAGTTCATGCCGGCCACCGGCCGTCGTTTCGGGCTGGGCCCGGACGGCACCGGCTTTGATACGCGCTTTGATGCGCGCAGCGCCGCCGAGGCCAGCGCCACCTACCTCAACGAACGCATGCGCGAGCTCAACGGCAACGTCGAGCTGTCGCTGGCCGGTTACAACGGCGGCGAAGGCCGCGCCGCGCGCGTGTTCAAGCAGAGTGGCGGCCAGGGCTTCTGGGTGGACAGCGTGTACAACCAGTTCCCCGGCGAAACCAAGGACTACGTGCCGATGGTGATTGCCGCGGCCTGGATCTACCTGCACCCGCAGCAGTACGGCGTGGAGTTCCCGAAGATCAGCGCGCAGCCGGCCACGATCCGTCTGGCCAAGTCGACCAGCATCTACGAGCTGACCATCTGCCTGGGCAGCGCCGGCACCCGTGACGGTTACATGCGCGCGCTGCGCAACCTCAACCCGCGTTACGAGGCCGATGGCTGGATCCCGGCCGGCACCACGATCAACGCCACCACCCGCATCGCCGGGCTCTACAACCGCTACTGCGTGAGCGGACCGCGCGCGGACCTGGCGCGCACCCTGATCACCGCCGACCTCAACGCCGCGATCGTGCGCCCCAGCGCGGCCAGCTACACCGGCAACGTGGCGGTGGGCAGCGTGGTGCCGGTGGGCCAGGTGCAGGCCTCGGCCGTGGCGGCCACGCCGATCGCGCCGGTGGCCGCGCCGGTGGCCAAGCCGAAGGCCAAGGCCAAGCCGGTGCGCAGCCACAAGGTCGGCAAGGGCCAGACCCTGGGCGCGATCGCCGACAAGTTCCAGTGCGACGTGCGCGAACTGGCCCGCGCCAACGGGCTCAAGGCGCCGGCCTATGCGCTCAGGCAGGGCCAGGTGCTCAAGCTGCAGGGCTGCGACAGGTAAGCACGCGCCGAATGGAGTAGGCTGCCGGCATCACGCCGGTGGCCACCGTAGTTCGGCCCACCGGCCCACGCATACAGGACAAGACGATGGATATCACCGCAATCAACGAGATGTTCGCCAACATCCGCGAAAACACCGATTGGGACCTCAACGGCCCGATGCTGTGGGGCTATTTCTTCGTCAACACCACGCCCGAACCGCTCACCGGCCTGTCCGAGAAGCTGGTCGCCATGGGCTACACGCTGGTGGAAATTTTCGAGCCGGACCTGGAAGAAGGCGAGGCGCCGTACCACGTGCTGCACGTGGAGCGCGCCGAGGTGCACAGCGAAGCATCGCTGGATGCCCGCAACCGCGAGCTGCAGGCGCTGGCCGAAGCCAATGGCGTGGAAGACTACGACGGCATGGACGTGGGCCCGGTCGAGATCTGATCCAGGGCCATTGCAGGCAAACAAAAACGCCCCGGGAAACCGGGGCGTTTTCGTTGCCTGGCCCGCCGCTTACTTCAGGGTGGCCAGCGCCTGCCCCAGCTGCACGGCATGCTCGGCATCCAGGTGCGGGGCGAATTCGGCCACGCCGGGGGGCAGCAGCACGATCACGGTGGAGCCGTAGTTGAAGCGCGCCATCTCCGCGAACCGCTCCAAGGTAATGCCCTGGCCGCGGTAATCCTTGCGGGTGATCGTATCGCCGTAGGCGGGGATTTCCTCGCCGCCCCACACCGTCTCCACCCCCGACACCAGCAGCGCGCCGACCATCACCGATACCATCGGGCCGAAGTCGGTGTCGAAATGGCAGACCAGGCGCTCGTTGCGCGCGAACAGGCCGGGCACCGTGTTGACCGCCGCCGGGCCGACACTGAAGAGGCGGCCTGGCACGTGCACGGTTTCACGCAGGGTGCCGGTCCACGGCATATGCACGCGGTGGTAATCCTTGGGCGACAGGTACACCGTGGCAAACAGGCCGTGGCGGAACACCTCGGCATCGGCGGCGTCGCCGAGCAGCTCGGCGGCGGTGAACGACTGACCCTTGGCCTGGAAGATGCGGCCGTCCTCGATGGCGCCGAGCTGGCTGATGCGGCCATCGGCGGGCATCACCAGGGTGCGCGGGTCGGGCGCGGCGACGCGGGCGCCGGGCCTGAGGGCGCGGGTGAAGAACTGGTTGAAGGTGGCGTAGCTGCGCGGGTCGGGGTTGGCCGCCTCGGCCAGGTTGACGCCGAACTTCTCGGTGACGGTGTCGATCAGCCAGCGCGAGATCCGCGGGTTGCTGGAATACGCCAGGCGCCGCGCCATCGAGGAGAGCAGGCGGTGGGGCAGGACGTAGCTCAGCGTGGTGGTCAGGCTCATGGTGCGGTTTTCTCGGTCAGCGTCTGCAGGTCGCGGGCAATGGCCTGCGCATTGAAAGGAGGGCGGATCAGGCCGGCAAGCCTGCCTTCCGGGTCGAGCACGGCCAGGCTGGCCGAGTGCTCGAGGGTGTAATCCTCGGGGTTTTCATCGAAGTGCTTGCCGGGCACCTTCTGGAAGACAAAGCCCAGCGAGGTGGCAAAGCGTTCCAGCGAGGGGACATCGGCGGTGGCGGCCAGGGTGTCCTTGTGGAAGGCATGCACGTACTCGCCCAGGCGGGCGGGGGTGTCGCGTTCGGGGTCCACGGAGACCAAGACCAGGCGCGGGCGCAGGCTCTCCGGCTGCGCTTCCCACTGCTTCTGGGCCTGGGCAAGGTCGGCCAGGGTGGTGGGGCAGACGTCGGGGCAGAAGGTGAAGCCGAGGAAGACCAGGGTCCAGTGGCCCTTGAGCTCGCCGGGGATCAGCCGGGTGCCGTCGGACTGGCCGAGGTTGAAGTCGGGCAGGGGGCGCGGCTGGGGGTAGAAGGTGATGGATTCGGTGGCGGGGCGATCGCTGGCCGGCGTGGGCGCGAACACTTTCTGCGCGGCGACCAGGCCCAGGCCGGCGGCCAGGGCGATGAGCAGGATGATGCCTGTGTTGCGATTGAACATGGAAAGCCCGTTCCCGGAAGGGGCCACCATGATAGGGGTGGCGGCGGCGCTGGTGGGTCTTTTGGGGTTGGGTGGGTTTCTTTTTAAGAGCGGTCAGTCTGAAGCAGAGGCAAAATCTGGAGCCGGAGCCGGAGCCGGAGCCGGAGCCGGAGCCGGAGCCAGAGCCAGAGCCAGAGCCAGAGCCGGAGCCGGAGCGAGAGCTTTGGAGCCAGAGCCTTGGTGTGCGGCGATCGGAGGCGGCGCCGGCACGGGTGGGGTTGCGGGGCACGCTGCAAGTCCCGCTCCGCGGCCCGGCCCAGCCGCTGGCGGCTGTGCGTTCAGACGCATGCGAGGCAGTGCCTCGCAAGCAATGCGTCTTCACCCTTGTAAGCTCCGTCGGCGCATCCCTGCGCCTCAGGGCCCCGCAACCCCACCCGTGCCGACGCTCGACAGTTGGCTGGTGCCCCTCGGGCCAAGGCAAGGACCAAGGGCACAAGCGAGGGGGGGGCAAGGGCGGGGGCAAGGAGGGGCGGGGCCAGTGCATGGCACTGGCAGGACGGTTGCGGTGGGTGCGCGGGGAGGGGGGCAGGTCATGGGTGAGGGTAAGGAGGTGCCGAGCAAGCTCGGCACTCCTCCTCCCACCCCGTGCGGGCGCAGGAGGCTGCTCTGGTTCTTGACCTTGCTTTCAATGCGGCACCGAGGCCGTGTCGGGGGGCGGTGGGGGTGGGTTGGCAGGGCCCTGAGCCGCATGGATGCGGCGACGGAGCTTACACGGACGTACTTGCAGCGTGCCCTGCCAACCCACCCCCACCGACCCAGCCCGCAAACAAAGCGGCGCTGCTCTTGAAGTTGACCTTGACCTTGACCTTGACCTTGACCTGGCTCCAGGCCTCCAACCCCAACACAACCACTTTCCACTGCAACGGATGCCGGGGGGCATGGGGTCGCCTATAATCGGGGGCCACTTTGTCTGTTGCCTTGCCATGACTGCCGAAACGGCCGCCGAACTCCACACGATCATCGACCTGATCCGCTACGGCACCAGCCGTTTCAATGCCGCAGGCCTCACCTTCGGGCACAGCTATGACAATGCCCTGGACGAAGCCACCCAGCTGGTCCTGCACAGCCTGCACCTGCCGCATGACCTGGGCCCCGCCTACGGTGCCGCCCGGGTCACCACCCCGGAGAAGGCCGAGGTCCTGGCCCTGTTCGAGCGCCGCATCACCGAGCGCCTGCCGGCGGCCTACCTTACCGGCGAAGCGTGGTTTGCCGGCCTGAGCTTCAAGAGCGACAGCCGCGCCCTGGTGCCGCGCTCGCCCATCGCCGAACTCATCGAAACCGGCTTCGAGCCGTGGCTGGCCGGCCGCGACGTCCATCGCGCCCTCGACCTGTGCACCGGCTCGGGCTGCATCGCCATCGCCATGGGCCACTACTACCCCAACTGGGAAGTGGACGGCGTGGACCTCAGCGACGACGCCCTGGCCCTGGCGCAGGAGAACAAGGAACGCCTGCAGGCGCACAACGTCACCCTGCTCAAGTCCGACCTGTTCAACGGTCTCACCGGCCGCCACTACGACCTCATCGTCACCAACCCGCCCTACGTCACCAACGACGAGACCGATGCCCTGCCCAAGGAGTACTCCTATGAGCCGGAAATGGGCCTGCGGGCGGGCGACGACGGCCTGGACCTGGTCCTGAAGATCCTGCGCGACGCCCCGCTGCACCTCAGCGAGGATGGCCTGCTGATCTGCGAAGTAGGCGAGTCCGAGCAGCACCTCATCAAGCTCCTGCCCGAAGTCGACTTTGCCTGGGTCGAGTTCAAGGTCGGCCAGATGGGCATCTTCGCCGTCGAATGCCGTGAACTGATCGCGCACAGCGCGCGCATCACCGAACTGGCGGCACAGCGCCCGTGAGCGCCAACAGCTTCGGCAGACTGCTGACCGTCACCACCTTCGGCGAATCGCATGGTCCGGCGATCGGCTGTGTGATCGATGGCTGCCCGCCGGGGCTGGAGATCAGCGCCGACGAATTCGCCCATGACCTGCAGCGCCGCGCCACCGGCAAGAGCCGGCATACCTCGGCGCGGCGCGAGGCCGACGAGGTCGAGATCCTGTCCGGCGTGTACGAAGGCCGCACCACCGGTACGCCCATTGCCCTGCTGATCCGCAACACCGACCAGCGCAGCAAGGACTACAGCACCATCGCCCAGCAGTTCCGCCCGGGCCATGCCGACTACAGCTACTGGCAGAAGTACGGCATCCGCGACCCGCGCGGTGGCGGCCGCTCGTCCGCGCGCGAAACCACCATGCGCGTGGCCGCCGGCGTCATCGCCAAGAAGTGGCTGCAGCAGCGCTTCGGCGTGACCGTGCGCGGCTACCTGTCCCAGCTCGGTGCGATCACCCCCACCGGGCATGACTGGTCGGCGGTGGAGGACAACCCGTTCTTCTGGCCGGTCGCCGAGCAGGTGCCCGCGCTGGAGAGCTACATGGACGCCCTGCGCAAGTCCGGTGACTCGGTCGGCGCGCGCGTCAACGTCGTGGCCGACGGAGTGCCGCCCGGCTGGGGCGAGCCCATCTACGGCAAGCTCGACGGCGAACTGGCTGCCGCGCTGATGAGCATCAACGCGGTCAAGGGCGTGGAGATCGGCGACGGCTTCGCCAGCGCCGCCCAGCTCGGTACCGAACACCGCGACCTGATCACCCCGCAGGGCTTTGCCAGCAATCACGCCGGCGGCATCCTCGGCGGCATCTCCACCGGCCAGCAGGTCACCGCCTCGATCGTGCTCAAGCCCACCTCCAGCCTGCGCCTGCCCGGTGCCACGGTGGATGCGGCGGGCAACGCGGTCGATGTGATCACCACCGGCCGCCACGACCCGTGCGTGGGCATCCGCGCCACCCCCATCGCCGAGGCGATGATGGCGCTGGTGCTGATGGACCAGGCGCTGCGCCATCGCGCCCAGTGTGGCGACGTGGGCCAGGTCACCCCGCGCATCCCGGGCAGCATCGATGGCTGATCGCCGCCCCAAGGTCTGGGTCAGCCAGCCCCTGTTCGACGATGTCGTCGCGCAGCTCGGGCAGCATTTCGACCTGGACATGACCGACCAGGTCACCCGCTACACGCCGGCGCAGCTGGCCGAACGGCTGGCCGGCGTCGACGGCGCGCTGATCACCCTCAACGAGCGCATCGGCGCGGCCGAGATCGCCAGCGCCCCGCAGCTGCGCGCGATCGCCAACGTCGGCGTGGGCTACAACAACCTGGATGTGGAGGCGCTCAGCGCGGCCGGCATCCTGGCCAGCAACACCCCGGACGTCCTTACCGAAACCACCGCCGATCTCGGCTTCGCACTGCTGATGGCGACCGCCCGCCGTGTCACCGAGGCCGAGCGCTGGCTGCGCGATGGGCAGTGGGGCCAGTGGTCGTTCCAGACCATGCTCGGCGCGGATATCCACGGCAGCACGCTGGGCATCCTCGGCATGGGGCGGATCGGGCAGGGCATCGCCCGCCGCGGCGCACTCGGCTTCGGCATGCGCGTGCTGTACCACAACCGCTCGCGCCTGCCCGAGGCGACCGAGGCCGAGGTCGGCGCGCAGTACGTGGGCCTGGACACGCTGCTGGCGCAGGCGGACCACCTGGTGCTGGTGCTGCCCTACAACGCGTCCTCGCACCACATCATCGATGCCGCTGCGTTGGCGAAGATGAAGCCGGGCGCCACCCTGGTCAACATCGCCCGTGGCGGCATCGTCGACGAGCTGGCGCTGGCCGACGCCCTGGCCAACGGCCGCCTCGCTGCGGCCGGGCTGGACGTCTTCGAAGGCGAACCCACGGTGCGCCCGGAGCTGCTGGCCCTGCGCAACATCGTGCTGACCCCGCATATCGGCAGCGCCAGCCAGGCCACGCGCCGGGCGATGGTGCAGCTGGCGGTGGACAACCTCACCGCCGCGCTGGGCCAGGGGCCGGATGCCGGCCACCCGCCGAGCGCCATCAACGCCGCTGCGGTGGCCGCCGTGAAAACCGGCGGCGCGACGGTGGGCGGCAAAAAAATCGACGACGCGAAACGATAGGGAACCGCGCCCCGGCCAACAGGCGAGGTTCCCCGAACCCACTGCGTGGCAGGTGGCAACCGCTGGTTGGCACGCACATTCAACAGTCCGGCAGGTACCGACCCTGGGTCGGTGCACATTCCCAAAGCAACGCAGCTACCGACCGTGGGTCGGTACACCCAACACGAGGTTCCCCATGAGCAATGCAGATCGTCGTTTCCACGTCGCTGTCGTCGGTGCCACCGGCGCCGTCGGCGAAACCATGTTGTCCATCCTTGCCGAGCGCGACTTCCCGATCGCCTCGCTGAGCCTGCTCGCGTCCTCGCGCTCGGCTGGCGGTGAAATCGACTACCGCGGCGAAAAGATCAAGGTCCAGGACCTGGCCGACTTCGACCCCAAGGGCGTGGACATCGCGCTGTTCTCCGCCGGTGGCAGCGTCTCCAAGGAGTACGGCCCCCGGTTCGCCGCGGCCGGTGCGGTGGTGATCGACAACTCTTCGGCCTTCCGCTACGACGATGACGTGCCGCTGGTCGTCTCCGAAGTGAACCCGGACGCGCTGAAGAACCGCCCGCGCGGCATCATCGCCAACCCGAACTGCTCGACCATGCAGATGCTGGTCGCGCTGGCCCCGCTGCACCGCAAGTACCACATCGAGCGGATCAACGTGGCCACCTACCAGTCGGTGTCCGGCGGTGGTCGCTCGGCGCTGGAGGAACTGGGCAAGCAGACCGGCCAGCTGCTCAGCTTCCAGGAGATCGACCCGCAGCGGTTCCCGGTGCAGATCGCCTTCAACCTGATCCCGCACATCGACGACTTCCAGGACAACGGCTTCACCAAGGAAGAAATGAAGCTGGTCTGGGAGACCCGCAAGATCCTCGGCGACGACAGCATCCTGGTGAACCCCACCGCCGTGCGCGTGCCGGTGTTCTACGGCCACTCCGAAGCGGTCACCATCGAAACCCGCGAGAAGGTCACCCCGGACGCCGCGCGCGAGCTGCTGTCGCGTTCGCCGGGCGTGGAAGTGGTCGACAAGCATGAAGCCGGCGGTTACCCGACCCCGGTCACCCATGCCTCGGGCAACGATGCGGTGTATGTCGGCCGCATCCGCGAGGACCTCTCGCACCCGCGTGGCCTGAACCTGTGGATCGTCTCGGACAACATCCGCAAGGGTGCCGCGCTCAATGCGGTGCAGTTGGCCGAACTGGTCGCCGCCGAAGGCTGATCGCACCGCGCCGGTGGCATGGGGATGCCGCCGGCGCCTGCGCTACAAAACATCGCCGATCACGGGGGGAGCCGTTATATTGGCCGCCATGAAGAACCGGGCTCCGGGCGCTCTGCGCCCGCTCAAGTATGTCTCCACGCTGGTGCTGGCCCTGGCCAGCAGCTCCGCCATGGCCCTGGGCCTGGGCGATATCCGGGTGCTGTCCAAGCCCGGCCAGCCTTTGCTGGCCGAAATCCCGGTCATTTCCGCCGATCCGGCCGAACTGCAGAACCTGCGCGTGGCGCTGGCCTCGCCGGTCACCTTCGCCCGGGTCGGGCTGGAGCGCCCGGTCGGGCTGGTCAGCGAGCTGCAGTTCGAGCTCACCCGCAATGCACAGGGCAGGGCGGTGGTGCGGGTCAGCACCCAGGCCCCGGTCACCACCCCCTCGCTCAATTTCCTGATCGAAGCCGATTGGGGCCAGGGCCGCCTGGTCCGTGAGTACTCGGCCCTGGTCGATGCGCCCAACAGCGCGCTGGCCGTGGCCGAACCGGAGATCGTCGCCCCGGCCGGGGCGATGTCCAACGCCATCGTGCGCGATCCCGAGCCGGCACCGGCGCCGGTCGCTGCGGCCACGTCGGCACCCGACACCCCCTCGCGCACCGCACCGGTGCCCGCACGG
>DJBL01000111.1 GCA_002435595.1 Stenotrophomonas maltophilia | reverse complement strand
CGGGGGTCATGGTTATGCGTGGGGCCGGCCAACGGCCGGCGCTACCGGGGGGTCATGGTTATGCGTGAAGCCGGCCAACGGCCGGCGCTACCGGGGGCACGGGCGCCAGAAACCCGACGCCGGCCTGCCCCGGCATTCAGGCACGGCCTTTGCATGTAGCCAGGAAGCAATCCAATGGAGCTTCCCCTCGTGGCCGCAGCCGCCGACAAAACCAAGAAATCCGCCGACAAGGACAAGGCCGCCAAGCCGCGTAGTCCGTTGTTGATCACCGCCCTGGTGGCCGTGCTGGCCGCCGGCGCCGCCGGTGGCGGTGCGTGGTACTTCGCCACGTCCTCCCAGCACGACACTGCCGCGGCCAAGCCGGCCGCCAGCAAGGCCGTGCCGGCACCGGCGCAGTACTTCGGCCTGGAGCCGCCGTTTGTGGTCAACCTCAACAGCAGCTTCGACGGCCCGCGCTACCTGCAGGTGGAAGTGCAGCTGATGACCCGCGACCCGGTGGCGCTGGAGGCGATCAAGCTGCACGCCCCCGCCATCCGCGCCAAGCTGCTGATGCTGTTCTCCCAGGTCGAACCGAACCAGATCGCCGACCGCGCCGGCAAGGAGCGCCTGCAGGCCGACTCGCTGGCCGAAGTGCAGAAGCTGCTCAAGGCCGAGACCGGCAAGCCGGGCGCCGACGAACTGCTGTTCACCAGCTTCGTCACCCAGTAAGGGCATGCCATGAATGACCTGCTTTCCCAGGACGAGATCGATGCACTGCTGCACGGCGTGGATTCGGGTGCGGTCGAAACCGATGTGGACGCTGCCACCCCCGGCGAGGCGCGCAATTACGACTTCGCCAGCCAGGACCGCATCATCCGCGGCCGCATGCCGACCCTGGAAATGGTCAACGAGCGCTTCGCGCGGCTGTGGCGGATCGGGCTGTTCAACCTGATCCGGCGCTCGGCCGAGCTGTCGGTGCGCGGCATCGAGCTGATCAAGTTCAACGACTACATGCACTCGCTGTACGTGCCCACCAACCTCAACCTGATCCGCTTCAAGCCGCTGCGCGGCACCGGGCTGATCGTGTTCGAGCCGACGCTGGTGTTCGCGATCGTGGACAACTTCTTCGGCGGCGACGGGCGCTACCCCACCCGCATCGAAGGCCGCGAGTTCACCGCCACCGAGATGCGCGTCATCCACCTGCTGCTCAAGCAGACCTTCGCCGACCTGCGCGAAGCCTGGGCGCCGGTGATGGACGTGGAGCTGGAGTACATCAACTCGGAGATCAACCCGCACTTCGCCAACATCGTGACGCCGCGCGAGTACGTGGTGGTGTGCCGCCTGCACGTGGAACTGGACGGCGGTGGCGGCGACATCCACGTCACCCTGCCCTACTCGATGCTCGAGCCGATCCGCGAGCTGCTCGACGCCGGCATCCAGAGCGATCGCAACGACCGCGACGAAAGCTGGGGCACCATGCTGCGCGAGCAGCTCAACATCGCCGAAGTCACCCTGTCCAGCGTGCTCGCCAGCAAGCGCATGAGCCTGCGCGAACTGACCAACCTGAAGATCGGCGACATCCTGCCCATCGAACTGCCCGCCCAGGTACCGCTGTGCGTGGAGAACATCCCGGTGTTCACCGGCCAGTTCGGCATCGCCAACGGCGTCAACGCCGTGAAGATCACCGCCACCCATCCCCCGGGCACCCGCCCGCGCGTTCCCGTTATCCAGGAAGACCCGCAATGAACGACATCGAAACCAACGAACCGGCACCGGCGCAGTTCACCACGCTGCATTCGGACGACACCAGCGGCGGTGCGGAACTGAACCTCGACGTGATCCTGGACGTTCCGGTGACGCTGTCGCTGGAAGTGGGCCGTGCCCGCCTGCCGATCCGCAACCTGCTCCAGCTCAACCAGGGCTCGGTGGTGGAACTGGAACGCGGCGCCGGCGAATCGCTGGACGTGTTCGTCAACGGCACCCTGATCGCCCACGGCGAAGTGGTGGTCATCAACGATCGCTTCGGCGTGCGCCTGACCGATGTGGTCAGCCCCAGCGAACGGATCCGGAGACTGCGTTGATCGCATCGCTGCTCATCGCCGCCGGCGCCCCGGCGGCCAAGGTCGGCCAGCACGCGGCCGCCGCACCGAGCATGTTCGGTGCGGTGCTGGCGCTGCTGGCGGTGCTGGCCCTGATCATCGGCCTGGGCTGGCTGCTCAAGCGCATGCCCGGCAGCGGTTTCCGCCCGGCCGAAGGCATGCGCGTGGTGGCCAGCCTCAACGTGGGCGCCAAGGAACGGGTGGTGGTGGTGGAGGTCAACGGTGAGCAGCTGCTGCTGGGCGTGACCGCCGGCGGCATCAACACCCTGCACCACCTGCCCGAGCCGCTGCCGACCCCGGCCCCGGCCCGCCTGCCCGACTTCAAACACCTCCCGAATTTCGCCCAGCTGCTGCAACAGCGGCTGCGCAAGGAAACCTGATCATGCGTGGCCCGACCGCTTCCTGGACCCGTTACCTGCCCTTGCTGTTGATCCTGCTGCTGTGCGCGCTGCCGGCGCTGGCCATGGCCGCCCCCGGCATGCCCGGCACGCCGTCGCTGCCGGACGTGAACGTTGGCAAGATCGGCGGCCAGGCCGTCAGCCTGCCGCTGCAGACCCTGCTGCTGATGACCGCGATCACCCTGATCCCGTCGATGCTGCTGGTGCTGACCGCCTTCACCCGCATCATCATCGTGCTGGGCCTGCTGCGCCAGGCGCTGGGCACCGGCCAGACCCCGTCCAACCAGGTGCTGCTGGGCCTGGCCCTGTTCCTCACCGCGATGGTGATGCTGCCGGTGTGGCAGAAGGCCTGGGGCACCGGCATGGCGCCCTATCTCAACGGCGAGATCGATTTCCAGACCGCCTGGACGCTCACCACCGCGCCGCTGCGCGCCTTCATGCTGGCGCAGATCCGCGAGACCGACCTGATGACCTTCGCCGGCATGGCCGGGCACGGCACCTATTCCGGTCCGGACGCGATTCCATTCCCGGTGCTGGTGGCCTCGTTCGTCACCAGCGAGCTGAAGACCGCCTTCGAGATCGGCTTCCTGATCTTCATCCCGTTCGTGATCATCGACCTGGTCGTGGCCAGCGTGCTGATGTCCATGGGCATGATGATGCTGTCGCCGATGCTGGTCTCGGCCCCGTTCAAGATCCTGCTGTTTGTCCTGGTCGATGGCTGGGTGCTGGTCGTCGGCACGTTGGCGGCCAGCTTCAACGCGGTGCAGTGACATGACCCCCGAACTTGCGTTGACCGAACTGCGTGGCGGCCTGATCGTGGTGCTGTGGGTGGCCGGCCCGCTGCTGCTGACCGTGCTGATCGTGGGCGTGGTGGTGGGCGTGGTGCAGGCCGCCACCCAGCTCAACGAGCCCACCATCGCCTTCGTGGCCAAGGCCGCCGCGCTCACCGCCGTGCTGTTCGCCCTCGGCAGCCTGCTGATCGGCCAGCTGGTGGAGTACACCACGCTGCTGTTCCAGCGCATCCCGCACCTGATCGGGTAGCACGGCCATGGATTCCGCCACCCAGATGGCTGCCGACGGCCTGCAGGCCTTCGGCATGATCGGCACCATCCTGTGGACCATGCTGCGCATCGGCGCGATGATCATGGCCATGCCGTTGATCGGCACCCGCGCGGTGCCCTCGCGGGTGCGCGTGGTGCTGGCCGGCGCGTTGGCCGTGGCGCTCTCGCCGATGCTGCCGCCGGTGCCGGAATGGACCGGCTTTGATGCCGCCACCGTGTTGAGCATCGCCCGCGAGCTGGCCATCGGGGTGTCGATCGGCTTCCTGCTGCGCCTGGTGTTCGAGGCCGGCGCGATGGCCGGCGAGCTGGTCGCGCAGGGTACCGGCCTGGCCTTCGCACAGATGAGCGACCCGCTGCGCGGCGGCAGCTCAGGCGTGATCGGACAATGGTTCTACCTGCTGTTCGGCCTGCTGTTTTTCACCAGCAACGGCCACCTGGCGCTGATTTCGCTGCTGATGGACAGCTACAAGGCGGTGCCGATCGGCACCGCGCTGCCCGACACCGATGCCTTCCTCAGCGCTGCGCCGACCTTCGCGCTGCAGGTGTTCCGTGGCGCGCTCAGCCTGGCCCTGCCGCTCACCGTGGCGATGCTGGCGATCAACCTGGCCTTCGGCGTGCTGGCCCGCGCCGCACCGGCGTTGAACCCGATCCAGCTCGGCCTGCCGGTGGCGTTGCTGCTGGGCCTGTTCCTGCTGACTGTCTTGGCTGGCGAAATGGGGCCCCCGGTGCAGCGCCTGTTCGATGCCGCCTTCCAGGCCGCCGACGGCGTGACCCACTGATTCACCCTGCCCTGGCGAAAAAGTGCGCGCCGACACTTGCGATCCCCCCCATCGTTGGCGGTAGGCTGTGGTCACCGCCCGCGTTCCGGGGGCCGGGAGCCGCACACGCCGGGGAAAGGCACGTGCGGCCTGCATGCCCAACGCCATTGCAGATGCGCTGACCAAGGAGAGTCATCGATGCTCGACGGCAGCTACACACCGTGGTTGGTCGTGGTTTCGCTGCTGGTCGCCATGCTCGCGTCGTTCACCGCGCTGGACATGGCCAATCGGATCACCACCGCCCCCAGCCGGCGGTTGAGCCTGTTGTGGTTGTCCGGCGGTGGCTGCGCGATGGGACTGGGCATCTGGTCGATGCACTTCATCGGCATGCTGGCCTTCCGCCTGCCGATCCCGCTGGGCTACGACCTGGGCTGGACGGGCATCTCGCTGCTGGCCGCGCTGGCCTCGTCGATCTTCGCGCTCTGGCTGGTCTCGCGGCCCACCCTGCCGCATTCGCGACTGGCGCTGGGCGCGCTGCTGATGGGCAGCGGCATCGCCTCGATGCATTACCTGGGCATGGCTGCCATGCGCATGCAGCCGGGCATCGACTACCACCCGGTCTGGTTCGGCGCCTCGCTGGGGATCGCGGTGGCGGCGTCCTGGACGGCCCTGTTCGTCGCCTTCCGCCTGCGCCTGAGCCAACGCCGCCTGCGCCATCGGCTGCTGCCGGCCGTCCTGCTGGGCACGGCCATCGTGGGCATGCATTACACCGGCATGGCCGCGGCCCGCTTCCCGGCCGACAGCATCTGCGGCGCCGCCGCCGGCGACGGGCTGCAGACCCAATGGCTGGCCGCGATCGTGCTGGTGCTGACCACCGCGATCCTGGCCGTGGTGCTGATCGTGTCCTGGCTGGACCAGCGCATGCAGGCGCAGCTGCTGCGGTTGCGCAACGACACCCTGCGCAGCTCGCTGGACGATGCCCAGCAGGAACTGACCCAGGCCGCACTGCACGACCCGCTCACCCGCCTGCCGAACCGCCTGCTGCTGCAGCAGCGCATCGAGCAGGCGCTGGCCGAAGCCGAACGACACGGCAGCCGCTTTGCGGTGATGTTCATGGACCTGGACGGGTTCAAGCAGGTCAACGACGCCTACGGCCACCAGACCGGCGATGCGCTGCTGGTGGCCGTGGCCGAACGCACCCGGCAACTGCTGCGCCCGGCCGACATGCTGGCGCGCCTGGGGGGCGACGAGTTCGTGCTGGTGGTGCGCATCGACAACGACGAGGACATCGCCACGCTGGCCAGCCGCATCCTCCAGGCCGTGGGCGGCGGCCCGCTGCTGCCCGACCACGAGCTGCAGGTCACCGCCAGCGTCGGCATCGCCATCTGTCCCGACCACGCCGCCAGCGAGCGCCAGCTGATGGGGTTTGCCGACGCAGCCATGTACCAGGCCAAGGAAGCCGGCCGCAATGCCTACGCGGTGTTTGCCGACTGGATGAACGACAGCGCCGAGCAGCAGTTCCAGCTGCTGGCCGACCTGCGCCGTGCGATCGGTACCGACCAGCTGTTCCTGCATTACCAGCCCAAGATCCGCGTGGCCGGCCAGGGGGTGAGCGGCGCCGAGGCGCTGATCCGCTGGCGCCACCCGCAGCAGGGCCTGATCCCGCCGGACCGTTTCATCCGCCTGGCCGAACGCAGCGGGGTCATCAACGAGATCGGGCGCTGGGCGCTGGACGAGGCCTGTCGCCAGTTGCGCCAATGGCAGGACGCCGGCCACGACAGCTGGACCGTATCGGTGAACCTCTCCCCGATCCAGTTCAGCTCCCCGCACCTGCTGCAGGAGGTACGCGAGGTGCTGCGCGTCCATCGCCTGGAGCCCCGCCGGCTGGTGCTGGAAATCACCGAAAGCACGGTGATGCGCGATACCGACGCCAGCCTGCGGCTGCTGCAGGCGATGGCCAGCCTGGGCGTGGGCATCTCCATCGACGACTTCGGCACCGGCTACTCCAGCCTGCTGTACCTCAAACGCCTGCCGGCCACCGAGATCAAGATCGACCACGCCTTCGTACGCGACCTGGAAAACAGTTCCGAAGATGTGGTGATCGTCTCGGCCATCGTCGCCCTGGGCCACGCCCTGGACATGGACATCGTCGCCGAGGGCGTGGAGACCGCCGGCCAGCGCGCCTACCTGGAGCGGCTGGGCTGCGACTACCTGCAAGGCTACCTGCTCGGCCGCCCGGTGGACCCGGAGCGCTTCATGCAGCTGCATGACCATCCCAGACCACGGGTGGAGGTGGCCGTCGGCCATACCAGCAACGCCAGCCCCAGGTAGGGTCGCGCCCCAGCCGACTGCCGACCCACTGCCAACGTTCGATGTCGGCATGAACATGAAACGCGGCAGGCCGTCCGCGAACAGCCTCCTTCGCCAGGCATTGGGCCCTTGCCGGCGGTAAACAGGGCCATCGGCGGTCGGCTGGGGCGCGACCCTACCAGGTCACCCAAGGTCTGCACCTCACGACAATGCCCCCCCGGCGGGAGCGCCCATGGCCTGCCCATCACACAACAACGCCCCCGGTGGGGCCGCCCAAGGCCTGCCCGTCACACAACAGCTCCCCCCGGCAACGCCAACCCCCGGTAGGGTCGCGCCCCAGCCGACTGCCGACCTGCGGCCAACGTTCGATGTCGGCATGAAAATGGAACGCGGCGGGCCGTCCGCGAACAGCCCCCTTCGGCAGGCATTGGGCCCTTGCCGGCGGTAAACAGGGCCATCGGCGGTCGGCTGGGGCGCGACCCTACCAGGTCGCCCCAAGCCTGCGCATCACGACAATGGCCCCCCCCGGCGGGAGCGCCCATGGCCTGCGCGTCACACAACGACGCCCCCGGTGGGAGCGCCCATGGCCTGCCCATCACACAACAGCTCGCCCCCGGGCAACGCCAGCCCCCGGTAGGGTCGCGCCCCAGCCGACTGCCGACCCGCGGCCAACGTTCGATGTCGGCATGAAAATGGAACGCGGCGGGCCTTCCGCGAACAGCCCCCTTCGGCAGGCATTGGGCCCTTGCCGGCGGTAAACAGGGCTATCGGCGGTCGGCTGGGGCGCGACCCTACCAGGTCACCCAAAGCCTGCACATCACGACAATGGCACCCCCCGGTTGGGGCCCCCACGGCCTGCCCATCACACAACAGCTCGCCCCCGGCAACGCCAGCCCCCGGTAGGGTCGCGCCCCAGCCGACTGCCGACCCACCGCCAACGTTCGATGTCGGCATGAACATGGAACGCGGCGGGCCGTACACGAACAGCCCGCTTCGGCAGGCGTTACGAGAACAGCCCCCTTCCCCAGGCATTGGGCCCTTGCCGGCGGTAAACAGGGCCATCGGCGGTCGGCCGGGGCGCGCCCTGCCAGGTCGTCCAGGGCCTGCGCATGGCAACGATGGCAACCCCCGGTTGGGGCCCGCCGCCGCGCTCACCGTCACGGAACGGTTCTTGCACGACCCAGGGCAATCCCCCCGTGTCGTGCAGCCCATGTCCGAGAACGAACAAGCCGGCGAGAAGACCGAGCAACCTACCGAAAAACGCCTGCGCGACGCCCGCGAGCAGGGCAATCTCCCGCGTTCGCGGGAGTTGGCCACCGCGGCGGTGTTTGGCGCCGGCGTGCTGGCGCTGATGGCCTATTCGGGCGGCATCAGCAGTGGTGCCAAGGCCTGGATGAAGCTGGCGCTGAGCCCCGAGCCGGGCCTGCGCATGCATCCGCAGGCGCTGTTTGGCCACTTCGGCCACCTGCTGCTGCAACTGCTGCTGGCGATGTGGCCCCTGGTGCTGATCTGCCTGCTGGCCAGTTTCCTGGCGCCGGTGGCGATGGGCGGGCTGCGCTGGTCCAACAAATCCCTGCTGCCCGACTTCAAACGCCTCAGCCCGATGGCCGGGATGAAACGCCTGTACGGGCCGGAGGCGATCGCCGAGTTCACCAAGTCGCTGCTGCGCATCGCCTTTGTCGGCACCGCCGCCGGGCTGGTGGTCTGGCACGGCATCCGGCCGCTGCGCGACCTGCTCAACCAGCCGCTGGAGACGGCCATGGTGCACGGCCTGGGCTTCACCCTGAAGCTGATGCTGGCCACCGGCGGGGCGATGATGCTGTTGGCCGCCATCGATGCGCCGTACCAGCGCTGGAACTGGATGCGCAAGCTGAAGATGACCCGTGAAGAACTGCGCCGCGAAATGAAGGAGAGCGAAGGCAGCCCGGAAGTGAAGGGCCGCATCCGCCAGCTGCAGCAGCAGCTGTCCAACCGCCGGATGATGGAAGCGGTGCCCACCGCCGACGTGGTGGTGGTCAATCCCACTCACTACGCGGTGGCCCTGAAGTACGAGGGCGGCAAGATGGGCGCCCCCACCGTGGTGGCCCTGGGCGTGGATGAAACCGCCCTGCGCATCCGTGAAGTGGCCGACGGCAACAAGGTCGCCATCGTCTCCGCGCCGCCTTTGGCACGCGCCTTGTATCGGGAAGGTCAACTTGGAAAGGAAATTCCCGTGAGACTGTATTCGGCCGTGGCCCAGGTCCTGTCCTACGTGTACCAGCTGCGCACCTGGCGCGGCGGGCCGATGCCGGCTGCCCCGCGCATCGATGTGGATGAATTCGGCAAGGGAGGCCGCGCATGAGCGCCCAGCCTGCTGCTTCCGGAATGAACGCGCGCAAGGCCCTGGACATGATCCGCAACGGCCTTGGCGCCCCGCTGATCGTGCTGGCGCTGCTGGCCATGGTGGTGGTGCCGCTGGCCCCGCCGGTGCTCGATGCCCTGTTCACCTTCAACATCGCCATCTCCCTGATGGTGCTGCTGGCGGTGGTCTACGTGAAACGCCCGCTGGACTTCACCATCTTCCCGATCGTGCTGCTGGTCACCACCATGCTGCGGCTGGCGCTGAACGTGGCCTCCACCCGTGTGATCCTGCTGCACGGCCAGGACGGCCACGAGGCGGCCGGCAAGGTGATCGCCGCGTTCGGCGAGTTCGTGATCGGCGGCAACTACGCGGTGGGCATCGTGGTGTTCGCGATCCTGACCATCATCAATTTCGTGGTCATCACCAAGGGCGCCGGGCGCGTGTCCGAAGTGACCGCCCGCTTCATCCTCGATGCCATGCCCGGCAAGCAGATGGCCATCGACGCCGACCTCAACGCCGGTTTGCTGACGCGCGAGGAAGCCAAGGCCCGGCGCGAGGAAGTGCGTGAGGAAGCCGACTTCTACGGTGCGATGGACGGCGCCAGCAAGTTCATCCGCGGCGATGCGATCGCCGGCATCCTGATCCTGTTCATCAACATGGTCGGCGGCCTGGCCGTGGGCGTGCTGCAGCATGGCATGCCGTTCGGCAACGCCGCGGCCACCTACACCCTGCTGTCCATCGGTGACGGCCTGGTGGCGCAGCTGCCGGCCCTGCTGGTGTCCTCCGCGGTGGCCATGCTGGTCACCCGCGCCTCGCGCTCGCAGGACATGGCCCAGGCCATGATGGGCCAGGTGTTTGGCCAGTACCGCGCACTCACCATCGCCGCTGCGATCATGGGCGTGGTGGGCCTGGTGCCGGGCATGCCCAACGTCGCCTTCTTGACGCTGGCCGCGATCCTCGGCTTCGTGGCCTGGAAGGCCTGGAAGAAAAGCACCGCAGCCACCCGCGCAGCCGAAACGCCTGCCGCCGGCCGCGGCGAGACCCTGGGCCTGCCGGGCGCGGCGCCCTCGCCCACCGCCGAACTGACCTGGGACGAACTGCGCCCGGTCGATCCGCTCGGCCTGGAAGTGGGCTACCGGCTGATTCCGCTGGTGGACAAGAACCAGGGCGGCGAGTTGATGGCGCGGATCAAGGGCGTGCGCCGCAAGCTCACCCACGACATCGGCTTCCTGATTCCCTCAGTCCACATCCGCGACAACCTGGAGCTGCCGGCCAGCGGCTATCGCCTGCTGATCCACGGCGTGCCGGTGGCCACCGCCGACATCCATCCCGACCGCGAGCTGGCGCTGGACCCGGGCAGCGCGCTGGGCGTACTGGACGGCATCGCCGGCAAGGACCCGGCCTTCGGCCTGGACGCCACCTGGATCCAGCCGCACCAGCGCGCCCACGCCGAATCGATGGGCTACACCGTGGTCGACCCGGCCACCGTGGTGGCCACCCACCTGTCCCACCTGATCCGCGAGCACGCTCCCGAGCTGCTCGGCCACGAGGAAGTGCAGCAGCTGCTGGCCAACCTGGCCAAGAGCGCGCCCAAGCTGGTCGAAGACCTCACACCCAAGTCGCTGCCGCTGTCGGCGGTGGTGCGGGTGCTGCAGAACCTGCTCATCGAGCGCATCCCGATCCGCCAGCTGCGCAAGATCGTCGAGTCGCTGGTGGAAAACGCCCCCATCAGCCAGGACCCGTCGGTGCTTACCGCCGCCGTGCGCAACGCACTGGGCCGTTTCATCGTGCAGGAGATCGCCGGGATGTCGGCGGAGCTGCCGGTGTTCACCCTCAACCCGCAACTGGAACGCGTCTTGCAGGAGTCCACACAGGGCAACGGCGCAGCGCTGGAACCCGGACTCGCCGAGCGACTGCACCAGAGCCTGGCCGAATGTGTCGGCAAGCAGGAAGCGAAGAACGAGCCGGCGGTGGTGCTGGTACCAGGCCCGGTGCGTGCCGCGCTGGCACGGTTGGTGCGCCACAGCGTCCCCTCGCTGTCGGTGCTGGCCTACAGCGAGGTGCCCGAGGACAAACGCTTGAAGCTGGTCGGCACGATCAGCTGAAGCCGGAACTCCGACGGCAATGCGCCAGAAAACAGACACACCCCCATTTCGATATCAACGCAGCAGGACATAAAGGGAAACCCGGACCGTGCAGACCACCGACAACCAGCGCTTCCCTTCCACCACCCCGCCGCCCCAGTCCCGGTACCACAGCATGAAAATCAAACGCTTCGTCGCCTCCGATATGCGCTCGGCCATGAACCTGGTGCGCAAGGAACATGGTCCTGATGCGGTGATCCTGTCCAACCGGCGGATCGAGGAAGGCGTGGAGATCGTGGCCGCGGCGAACTATGACGAAGGCGCGGTGCAACGCGCCCTGGAAGCCGCCCGCAAGGACGTCGCCCCGGCACCGGCACCGCGCCCGCGCAATGCCGCCGATGCGGTGATCGCCGCGGTGACCCGACGCAAGCCGACCGTGGCCGCACCCGAGCCGGTGGCCGCCACCAGATCGGAAGAGCGGT
>DJBL01000114.1 GCA_002435595.1 Stenotrophomonas maltophilia | reverse complement strand
GGCCAGCTTGTCCGGCTGGGCCGGGGCGGCCACCGGCTCGACCTTGGTCGCGGTTTCGGCGGTCTCGGTCTTGGCGGCCGGGGCCGGGGCGGCGGCGGCGGCCGGCTTGGCCTCGCCCTCGCTGACTTCGATCAGGGCCACGACCTTGCCCTCGGACAGGTTGTCGCCGATCTTGACCTTGATCTCCTTGACCACGCCGGCCACCGAGGACGGCACTTCCATCGTGGCCTTGTCCGATTCCAGCGTGACCAGGCCCTGGTCCTTCTTGACGGTGTCTCCAACGGCGACCAGCACCTCGATTACCGGGATATCGCTGTAGTCACCGATATCGGGGACAAGTGCTTCCTTGATTTCGGCCATGGGGATAACTCCGGCAATCTGGTGTAGGGAATCGCCTATTGTGGGGGCACGAGGCCTCAGCGCCAACCGGCTGGGCGAATTATTGCCGCCCTGTCCCGGGACAAGCTGTTGCAGCGGCCTGCCTTGGCGGGCTTGCGCTTGGTACAGCCCGAAGCAGGATTTTCCAGTCGGCACCGTATTGTTGGGCGCGCGACCGGGCCGTACCGCAGCTCACCTGCGTACTGCGTCGGCCAGCGGCTGCCAGGCCAGCTGCAACCGGGCCAGCGGCCAGGCCGCGTTGGCCGGGCTGGTGGAGGGCAGCGACCACACCACGGGCCGGTGCTCGCTGGCCTGCAGCTGCGGCGCGATGAAACGCATGAAGGCCTGGTAGGCGGCGCCACCGTTGCAGGCCACCGCGCGCAGTCGGGGCAGCGTGGCGACCAGTGCGTGGATCGGATGCGGGACTTCGCTGCCGCGCACGATGGCCGCGTCCAGGCTGCCGCGGCGCTGGCACTGCCCGATCACGTCCCACACGCCGACGCCCGCCGCGTTCAACGCGGCGATCCGCGCCGCATACGGCAACCCGGCGTCCACGCCGCACAGCGCCTGCATCAGCGGCCAGAACCGATTGCGCGGATGCGCGTAGTACTGCGCGGCCTGCAGCGAGGCCACGCCCGGCATGGAACCGAGCACCAGCACGCGGCACTCGGGGGTGACCTGCGCAGGGAATCCGATACACGTGCTTGCTTCCATCACATCTCCCACAGGTGCATGAACATCGGCGGCCCGATGATGTCCCGCCATTGCAGGCGTTTCGCGCTGCCCGCTGAACAGAACAAACCAAATTTTAACGCGCGTCGGATTCGATTCATGTTGTGGGGACTACGTTTGCCTCGCCCCGGCAACAACGGGGCCAAGAACAAAAAAATTCTGAGGAGATTCCCCCATGCGCTCCATCCGCACTTTGACCCTTGCCACCCTGACCGCCCTGGCCTTCGCACCGGCCGCGTTCGCGCAGGATTCCAGCACCGATACCGCCTCGGGCAAGCATTTTGCCGTGGTCGGCGGCGTCTCGCTGCTGCAGCCCAAGAACGACCCGCTCGACGGCGTGCGCAAGGTGGACGGTGGCCCGGCCCCGACCCTGAGCTTCAGCTACTACATCAATGACAACTGGGCCGTTGAACTGTGGGGCGCGGCGGACAAGTTCGACCACCGCGTGCGCGGCACCGATGGTGCGCGCCTGGGTACGGTGGAGCAGCAGCCGATCGCGCTGAGCGGTCAGTACCACTTCGGCCAGGCCGACAACGTGTTCCGTCCGTTCGTGGGCGCCGGCTACTACGAGTCCAACTTCAGCAATGAAGACCTGGCCAGCGACGTCGGCCACATCGGCCTGAAGACCGCCAAGGGCGCCATCGGCACCGTGGGCGTGGACATGAACATCAACAGCACCTGGTTCGCCCGCGCCGATGCCCGCTACATGCATTCGCGCCCGGAGCTGACCGTCAACGGCGACAAGACCGGCGACAAGGCCAAGCTGGACCCGTGGACCGTGGGCTTCGGCATCGGCGCCCGCTTCTAAGCGACCGCATCACGCACCCTGCAACGGGCCCTTCGGGGCCCGTTGTCGTTTTGCGCCAACGGATTTCATTCGGCCTTGTCCCACCTGCTTGAATACTGGCCGCATCGCAACGCCGGGGACAGGCATGCAGGACGCGGAGAGCGGGCAGGCACTGGACGTACTGGTGATCGGCGGCGGCATCAACGGCGCCGGGATCGCCCGCGACGCGGCCGGGCGCGGCTGGTCGGTCGGCCTGTGCGAGCAGGACGATCTCGCCGCGCATACCTCCAGCGCCAGCACCAAACTGATCCACGGCGGGCTGCGTTACCTGCAGTACGGCGAGTTCGGACTGGTGCGCAAGGCGCTGCGCGAGCGCAGCGTGCTGCAGCGGCTGGCGCCGCACCTGGTGGTGCCCACCACGTTCGTGCTGCCGCAGGCCGCCCACCTGCGCCCGGGCTGGATGCTGCACGCCGGCCTGTGGCTGTACGACCACCTCGGTCATGCCGGCGCGGACTTCCCGCGCTCGCAACGCCTGGACCTGCGCCGTGACCCGCGCGGCGCGGTACTGCAACCGGGTTTCCGCAGCGGCTTCAGCTATGCCGACGCGCGCGTGGACGATGCGCGCCTGGTGCTGCTCAACGTGCTCGATGCCCACGAGCGCGGCGCGCGCATCCATGTGCGGACCCGCTGCGAGCAGCTGATCCGCCACCGCGATCACTGGTGGGCGGTGTTGCGCACGGCCCAGGGACACATCGCGCGGGTGCGTGCCCGCGCGGTGGTCAACGCGACCGGCCCCTGGGCCGGCAACCTGCTGGAGCGGGCCGGGATGGATGCGCCGATCGGGCTGCGCCTGGTCCAGGGCAGCCACATCGTGGTGCCGCGGCTGTACGCACACGACAGCGCCTACCTGCTGCAGCAACCGGACCAGCGGATCGTGTTCGTGCTGCCCTTCGAGCAGGACTTCACCCTGATCGGCACCACCGATGTGGACTATGACGGCGACCCGGCCCAGGTGCAGGCCGCCGATGCCGAAGTGGCCTACCTGTGCGAGGCGGTCAATCGCTGGCTGCGCGTGCCGGTGCAGCCGGCCGACGTGGTCTGGCGCTACAGCGGGGTGCGCCCGCTGCTGGCCGACCACCACCACGATGCGGCCAAGGTCACCCGCGACTATCGCCTGCAGCTCGATGCCAGCCAGGCACCGCTGCTGAGCGTGCTGGGCGGCAAGCTCACCACCTACCGCACCCTCGCCGAGGAAGCGGTGGACCAGCTTGGCCCGCTGCTCGGACGCCACGAGCCGGCCTGGACCGGCAGCGGCCCGGCCCTGCCCGGTGGCGAGGGCGGCGATGCGCAGCGCGTGCAGGCGCGCCTGCAATCGCTGTACCCGCGCCAGCCACCGGCATTGCTGGCCAGCCTGGCCCGCCGCTACGGCACGCGCGCCATCGCGCTGCTGGGTGCGGCGGCCACGCCGGTGCAGCTGGGCACGCATTTCGGCCACGGGCTGTACCAGCGCGAGGTCGATTACCTGATCGCGCAGGAGTGGGTGCGCACGCTGGAGGACCTGCTGTGGCGCCGCACGCGGCTGGGCCTGCGCCTGGACGCGGCCGAACGCGCGGTGCTGGGCCGGTACCTGCAGGACCGCGTGGCGGCGATGGCGTAGGCTGCGGCATCCTCCCCGTTTGTTGCATGGAGCAAGGCATGGACAAGCAGTACGTGCTGGCCATCGACCAGGGCACCACCAGCTCGCGCGCGATCCTGTTCGACCGCAGCGGGCGCGTCGTGGGCAGCGCCCAGCGTGAGTTCACCCAGGTGTTTCCCCAGCCGGGCTGGGTCGAGCACGACCCGCGCGAGATCCTGACCAGCGTCTACACCACCCTGACCGAGCTGCTCAACCGCGAGCAGGTCGATCCGCGCCGGATCGCGGCGATCGGCATCACCAACCAGCGCGAGACCACGGTGGTGTGGGACAAGGCAACCGGCCAGCCGATCCACAATGCGATCGTCTGGCAATCGCGGCAGAGCCAGGCGATCTGCGAGCGATTGCAGGCCGAGGGCCATGAGGCACTGATCCGCGAGCGCACCGGCCTGCTGATCGACGCCTATTTTTCCGCCACCAAGATCCGCTGGATCCTGGACCACGTGGAGGGCGCGCAGGCGCGTGCCGAACGCGGCGAACTGCTGTTTGGCACCATCGACAGCTGGCTGGTGTGGAACCTGAGCGGCGGCGCGGCGCACGTCACCGACTACAGCAACGCCGCGCGCACCCTGCTGTTCAATATCCACGCGCTGGAATGGGACAGCCAGCTGCTGGCGCTGCTGGACATCCCGCGCGCCATGCTGCCGCAGGTATGCAGCTCCAGCGAGGTCTACGCGCACACGCGGGCGCAGTTCTTCTTCGACCAGCACATCCCGATCGCCGGCATCGCCGGGGACCAGCAGGCCGCCCTGTTCGGGCAGGCCTGCTTCGAGCCGGGCATGGTCAAGAACACCTATGGCACCGGCTGTTTCATGCTGATGAACACCGGCCAGAAGGCCGTCGCGTCGCGCAATGGCCTGCTGACCACGTTGGCCTGGGGCGTCGACGGCACGGTGGAGTACGCGCTGGAGGGCTCGATCTTCGTCGCCGGCTCGGTGGTGCAATGGCTGCGCGACGGCCTGCGCATGTTCGGCAAGGCCAGCGACTGCCAGGCCTATGCCGAGCGGGTGCCCGACACCGGCGGGGTATACCTGGTACCGGCCTTTGTCGGCCTGGGCGCGCCTTACTGGCGCAGCGATGTGCGCGGGGCGATGTTCGGCCTGACCCGCGGCACCGGCAAGGAGCACTTCATCCGCGCGGCGGTGGAGTCGATGGCCTACCAGACCCGCGACGTGCTGGCGGCGATGCAGGCCGACGCCGGGATCGAGCTGAAGGAGTTGCGCGCCGACGGCGGCGCCATCGGCAACGACTTCATGGCCCAGTTCCAGAGCGACATCCTGGGCGTGCCGGTGCTGCGCCCGCAGGTGGCCGAAACCACCGCGCTGGGCGCGGCCTACCTGGCCGGGCTGGCGACCGGTTTCTGGGCCAGCCGCGCCGAAATCGCCGCGCAGTGGGCAGTGGACCGGCGCTTCACGCCGCAGATGCCGACCGACCGCCGTGAAGCGCTGTATGCCGGCTGGCAGCAGGCGGTGGAAGCGACGATGGGGTTCCGGGTGGGATGACGCCCTGTGCCTGCCCGCGCAACGCCGCGTGCAGGCACAGCGGGTCAGGCCGCCACGACGTTGACCGACGACCGGAGCCGTCGGCCAGCCAGCCTTCACCACGATCGCAACAGAGCTCCACGCATGGCGTGGACCCACGTCGGTTCCGAGGGTCGCTGGCGGGATTGGATCGTTGTTGCGATCAGAACGCCGGGAGTACCGCGCCCTTGTACTTCTCGGCGATGAAGGCCTTCACTTCCGGGCTGGTCAGGGCCTTGGCCAGCTTCTGCACGCGGGCATCGTCCTTGTTGTCCGGGCGGGCGACCAGGAAGTTCACGTACGGCGAATCCTTGCTCTCGATCGCCAGCGCATCCTCGGTCGGATTGAGCCCGGCGTCGAGTGCGTAGTTGGTATTGATCAGGGCCAGGTCGACCTGGTCGAGCACGCGCGGGAGCATCGCCGAGTCCAGTTCGCGGAACTTGAGCTGCCTGGGGTTGGCGATGATGTCGCGCTGGGTGGCCAGGGCGTTGGTCGGGTCCTTGAGCGTGATCAGCCCGGCCTTGTGCAGCAGGATCAGCGCGCGGCTGTTGTTGCTGGGGTCGTTGGGGATCACCACGTCGGCGCCGACCGGCACCTCGTCGAGCGTCTTGAAGCGGCGCGAGTAGGCGCCGAACGGTTCGATGTGCACGCCGATGACCTTGACCAGGTCGGTCTTGCGGTCGCGGTTGTAGGCGTCCAGGTAGGGCTCGGTCTGGAAGTAGTTCACATCGACCTGCTTCTGCACCAGCTGGTCGTTGGGCTGCACGTAGTCGTTGAACACGCGCACGTCCAGCTCGAGGCCTTCCTTCTGCAGGATCGGCTTGACCACGGCCAGGATCTCGGCATGCGGCACGGCCGTGGCGGCCACGACCAGCTTCTGGGAATCGGAGCCGGACTTGCCGCAGGCGGACAGGGCCAGCGAGGCGGCGAGCAAGGGGAGCAGCAGGTACTTCTTCATGGGGGCAGGATCCGGGAGCAGCGTCAGCGCCCAACATACCGCACGCCCCGGCCTTGCGGTATCCGGGGCATATGACCGGCGGGCATGAGCCCGCGCTTACTCGTAGTTGCTCAGTGCCAGCGCCAGCAGCGCCTTGGCCTGTTCGCGCAGCATCACCGGCTCGATGATCTCCGCGTCCGAGCCGTAATGCAGCACATCCATCAACAGCTCGCGCGAGACGCTGTAGGGCACCTTGAGTTCATAGCGGCCATCGGCCAGGAAGCGGCCCTGCTGCTTGGAGTGCCAGTGTTCGTCGGCCACCCAGCGCGCGGCCTTGGCGCTGAACACGATCGTGGCCCAGCCCTTGGGCGGCCCGGAGAAGATGCCGTAGCTGGCGCCGAGCTGCTCGTCGAGCTCGTTGTCGTCCACGTCGCGGGCCACGGTATCCACCACCCGGGCCTTGTAGATGCGGTCCACGGCGAAACTGCGCAGGCCGTCGCGACCGTGATCCCAGGCATCGAGGTACCAGTTGTCGCGGTAGTGGGTCATGCGCTGCGGCGAGACGGTGCGCTTGGTGGCCTCGTCGGTGGAACGGGCGCGGTACTCGAAGGCCAGCTGCTTGCGCTCAAGCACCGCCGAGGCGACCGCGCGGAAACTGGCTTCGTCGAACTTGCGGCCGCGGTGCGGGATCACCCGCACCCGGTCCACCGGCCAGGTCGACACGCCCGCCTGGGCCGCCAGCAGCCCTTCGATGCGCTGCTGCAACGGTGCCAGCACCGAGGACAGCACGCCGCCACCGGTCCGCGCCAGCAGGTGCTGGGAGGCCAGCAAGGCGTGCAGCTCCTCCGAGCTGAGCCACAGCCCGGGCAGCTCGAAGCGGTCGCTTTCCTCGTCCTGGTAGCGGAAGCCGGCTTCCCCGTCCCCCTCCACCGGCGCCATCAGCGCATCGCGCAGGAAGGCCAGGTCGCGGTAGACGGTGGCGCGGGAACACTCCAGTTTTTCCTGCAGGGTCGCCACCGTCACCGGATAGCGCGCGGACTTCAGCAGACGATGCAGGGCGTTGATGCGTTCATATCGGTCCATGAGCCGATTATGTCCGAGTCGTCGCCATTGTGGCGGCCCCGGACCCATCTTCGGCTATCGTGAACGCCCGATACCTGTCCTCGCCCCCCTTCATGCGCCTGTTGCCCGCCGCCCTGCTCGTCTCCGCGTTGTTGTCCGGCTGTGGGGCCGCCCCCGAACCGGCGGCCCCGGCCGCGGTGCCGGCCGCAGTGCCCGCCGCCTCCCCCGCGCAGGCGGTACTGGCCGCCAGCGCGCGCTTCGGGCAGCTGCGCAGCTTCCATGCGGCCTTGCGCATGGAAGGCCCGCGCACGGTGGAGACCACGCTGGACTTCGAGGCGCCGGACCGCTACCGCCTGCAGACCCCGGATGGCCCGCAGCTGGTCATCGGCGGAACCTTCTTCCTGCAGCGCGCCGGCGAGGTACGCCAGGTGCCGGTGCCGCAGAGCATGCTGGCCCAATGGCGCAACCCGTTGGCCGACCTGGCACCGGCCGAGCTGCAGGTGGACGACCTGGGCGCGGCATCGCTGGATGGCGAGCCCACCCACAAGTACAGCGTGCGCCACGCCACTGCCGCGCCGGACGGCATGCTGTACTGGATCAATGCGCAGGGCCTGCCCGCGCAGATCCAGCGCGTCGGCCAGACCCAGGGCCACACGTACCGGATCACGCTGCGCTACTCGCGCTTCAATGACCCCACGGTGCGCGTCGCGCTACCCTGAACAGGCGCGTAGCCCGAACCCCTGCTAAAGCGGCGACGCGGGCGCGAATTGCCTGCATGACGCATCCAGTATCATCCCCCGTTGCATTTTCCCCCTGTTCGTTCCGGAGAACCGTTGATGTCCCTGCGCGTCTCGTTGCTTGTTCCCCTGCTGCTGTGTGCCCCGGTGGCCTTCGCACAGGACACCACCGACCCGGCCGCGATGACCTCGCCCTGGAGTGGCAGCGGCGGTGAACTCGGCTTCGCCTCGTCCCGCGGCAACAGCAACACCGAGAGCGCCAACGGCCGGCTGCGCCTGCGCTACACCGACGATGACTGGGTCCACAGCATGGACCTGTTCGGGCTGCGCTCGCGCTCGGAGTACGTGGAAACCAACGACGACGGCACCACCACCAAGCGCCGCAACACCACCGCCAACCGCTACACCGGCAGCGCCGGCAGCGCGCTCCAGCTGGGCGAGCACCGCCAGCTGACGGCCACGGTGCGTTACGAGCGCGACGATTTCGCCACCTACGATCGCCAGAGCTCGTTCGGTCTGGGTTACGGCACCCGGCTGGTGGAAGGCGACCGCTTTTACATGGATGCGCAGATCGGCCCCGGTGTGCGCCGCACGCACAACACCGAAGACGACTCCACCCGCACCGGCCTGATCGGCCGCGGGCTGTTCGACGTGAAGTACTCGCTCACCCCCAACACCGACCTGGTCAACACCCTGCTGGTGGAATCGGGCTCGTACAACACCTTCGGCCAGAACGACTTCGGCGTGTCGGTGAGCATGAACGAACACCTGGCGCTGAAGGCCGGTTGGCAGGCGCGTTACAACAGCGACGTGGCCGAAGACAAGCGCAAGACCGACACGCTGACCACGATGAACGTGGTCTACAAGTTCAAGTAGCGCCCGCCGTCGGTCGGCTGCCACCCCCGTAGAGCCGACCGTGGGTCGGCTGCCTATTGCCCTGCCGCCCGCAGCCCGGCTACACGCCCAGCAATTCCCCCGCGCCGCCTGCCAGCAGCCCCGCCGCCACCTGCCTGCCCAGCGCCTCCGGGTCGCTGCCCGGGCCACGCGCCTCGGCCCGCACCAGGCGGCCATCGGCCACGCCACCGACCAGGCCCTGCAGGAACAGATCCTGCCCTTCCCATTGCGCGTAGCCGGCCACCGGTACGTGGCAGCTGCCATGCAGCGCGCGGTTCATGGCGCGCTCGGCCTCCACGCAGGCGCGGGTCGAGGCATCGTCGAGCGCGGCAAACAGCGCCATGACCTGGGCATCTTCGCCGTTGCATTCCACCGTCACCGCGCCCTGCGCCGGCGCCGGCAACCATGCCGGGGCGGCCAGCCGCGCCACGATCCGGTTGCCCAGGCCCAGCCGTTCCAGCCCGGCCACGGCCAGCACGATGGCGTCGTAGCCGCCGTTGTCCAGCTTGGCCAGGCGCGTGTTGACGTTGCCACGCAGGTCCAGCAGCTCCAGGTCCGGGCGCAGCGCGCGCAGCTGGGCCTGGCGGCGCAGCGAAGAGGTGCCCACGCGCGCGCCGATCGGCAGCGCGTCCACCGAGGCGTAGAGGTTGGAGATGAAACCGTCGGCCGGATCGTGCCGGGGCAGCATGGCCGGCAGCGCGAACGGCGCGTCCAGCTCCATCGGCACGTCCTTGAGCGAGTGCACGGCGCAGTCGGCGTCGCCGCGCAGCATCGCCAGTTCCAGCTCTTTCAGGAACAGGCCCTTGCCGCCGATCGCCGCCAGCGAGCGGTCCAGCACTTCATCGCCGCGGGTGCTCATCGGCACCAGCACCACCTCCAGCCCCGGGTGTGCCTGACGCAGGCGGTCGGCGACGTGTTCGCTCTGCCACAGGGCAAGCGGGCTCTTTCGGGTGGCGATGCGCAGGGTCTTCATGGACCCATTTTACAGGTGCTTGAGGTCCTGCTTGATGCTGGCCACGCAGCGTCGGCTGACTTCCAGCGGGGCCTTGCCATGGCGCAGCACGGCCTGGACCTGGCCTGCGCCATTTCGTCGCAGCTCGATCAGCTCATGGCGGGCGACCAGACAGTTGCGGTGGATGCGCACGAAGCGGTTGCCGAATTCCTCTTCCAGCGACTTCAGCGATTCCTCCAGGAGGTCCTCGCCCCGCGCGTGGTGGACCACCACGTATTTCTCTTCGGCCTGCAGGTAGTGGATGTCTTCGATCGGGATCAGCCGCAGGCTGCCACGCAGCCGCGCGCACAGCAGCGTGCGCGCCTGTTGGCTGGCCGCGCTGGGCTGCCCGCTGCGGCCGGCCAGGAAGGTCCGCGCCCGCTCCAGCGCCGCCGCCAGGCGCTCCGGACGCACCGGCTTCATCAGGTAGTCGATCGCGGCCGCTTCAAAGGCCGACAGCGCATGCGCGTCGTAGGCGGTGCAGAACACCACCGCCGGGCGCGGGTCGAAGGTGGCCAGGTGCCGCGCCGCCTCCAGCCCGTCCAGGCCGGGCATGGCGATATCGAGCAGGACCAGGTCCGGTTGCAGCGCAGCGCAGGCATGCAGCGCCTGCTCGCCGTTTTCGGCCTCGGCCACCACCTCCACCCCGGCCAGCTCGGCCAGCAGGCTGCGCAGGCGCTCGCGGGCCAGCGGCTCGTCATCGGCAATGACCACCTTCAAGGGCGTTTCCTCACGGCACCGGCACGGTGATGTCGCATGCATAGTAGCCGTCGCTCCATGCCCCCGTCATCCGCGCGGCCGGCCCGAAACGCCAGGCCAGGCGATGGGCGATGCTGCGCTGGGCATGGCCGGCACCGTGCGCCAGCGGCAGTGCGCGTGCCTGCGGGTCCGGGGCCGGGTTGTGCACGCGGATATGCAACTGGCTGCCCTGGCAGGCCAGCGCGATGACGATGGTGCCGCCACCGGGCAGCCGCGAGATGCCGTGCAGCACGGCGTTCTCCACCAGCGGCTGCAGCACCAGCCGCGGCATCGGCAGTGCCCAGGGCAGCGGTTCCTCGCGTTGCCACTGCACCTGCAGGCGCTCGCCCAGGCGCAGCGACTCGATGGACAGGTAGCGCTCGGCCAGTTCGCACTCGGCCTGCAGGGTGGAATCGCCCTCGCCGGCACCGAGCGCGGCGCGGAACAGGTCGGACAGGTCCAGCACCGCACGCTCGGCCACCACCGGATCGCGGCGTACCAGACTGGCGATCAGGTTCATGCTGTTGAACAGGAAGTGCGGGCGGATCCGCGCCTGCAGCGCGTCGGCCTGGGCCCGTGCATTGGCCACGGTCTGTGCGCTCCAGCGATCGCTGACGTAGAAGTAGCGCAACGCCAGCGCCACGATCAGCGCGGTCATGGTGGCGCTGCCCAGGGTGAAGCGCCAGAACCCGACCTGGTGGGCGAACCCATCGCTGTCGAGCACGCCATACAGGCCGTGCACCACGCCGGCGCAGAGCGCGGCGATCAACGCGGTCATCGCCACCGCCAGCAGCGTGCCGGGCAGCTCGGGCAGGCGCGACAGCGCGGTGCGGGCGGCGCACAGGCACACCGTCACCGCCAGCGCCAGCCACAGCGCGAACCCGCTGGCCGAGAAGAAATCGGAGATGCTCCAGTGCCGGCTGCCATCCGGCGCCAGCGCGACCACCACCACCACCAGCTCGGCCAGGCCGAGCATCGCCGCCAGCCGCGGCAGGCGGCACAGTTCGGGCAACCACGGCAGCTGGCGGGGGTCGTTCATGGCTCAGCCGGCGAAGCGGGCGTCGAGCCAGTCGCCGAGGGCCTCAAGCTCCTCCGTGCAGACCTGGTGGGCCATCGGATAGGACTGCCACTGCAGCGGGAAACCGAGGTCCTTCAGGGTCTGTGCGGTATGGGCGGCAACGGCCTGCGGGATCACCGGATCCTGCGTGCCGTGGGCCATGAACACCGGCGGCCGGATGCCATCGGGCACGGCACGGGCCGCGGCGTTCTCCGGGTCTGGCAGGTAGGTGGACAAGGCGATCAGACCGGCCAGTGGCGCGGTCCGGCGCAGCACCGCGCTGAGGATCACCGCTCCCCCCTGGGAGAAGCCGGCCAGCAGGATCCGCTCGGCCGGGATGCCGGCGTCGACCTGCTGCTGGATCAGCGCCTCCAGCGCCTGCACCGAGGCATCCACGCCGGCCGCGTCGGCGCGCGAGCGGAAGTCCATGCTGACCAGGTCATACCAGGCGCGCATCGGCAGGCCGTTGTTGATGGTGATCGGCTGCACCGGCGCATGCGGGAACACGAAGCGGATCGCCGGCCAATGCGGACGCAGCAGTTCGGGCACGATCGGGGCGAAGTCATGGCCGTCGGCACCCAGGCCGTGCAGCCACAGCACCGCCCATTGCGGGTCGGTGCCGGTTTCATTGATGACGGTATCCAGCATGTGCGGCTCCACGACAGTCGAACCGCATTATGCAGTGCCGCCGTGCCGTCGGGTCAGCCCAGCGCCCTGCGCTCGGCGGCGGCCTGGCGCAGTTGCGCCGCGCGCACCAGCACCTTGGGCGGTGCGGTCTCTTCGGGGATCTCCATCAGCCGCAAGCGGTGCATGAGCGTGCCCGGCCCGCGTGCGGAGGTGAGCGCCACCACCGGGATGGCCAGCACCATGCCGATCACCACCGGGGCCATCCACGCCGCCAGCGACGGCGACACCGCGTAGGCCAGCAGGCCCATGAACAGCCCGAACACGCTCAGGCCGCCGTAACCGCGGATCAGCGCCGGCCAGGAAATGCCGCCATCGTCGCGCTGCTGCGCGTCCCAGCCCGAATCCTTGCCGGCCAGCACTTCGGCCACGCCACGCGACTGCACGTACATCACCACCGGCGCCATCAGCGCGGCCAGCAGGGTTTCCAGCAGCATCGACAGCAGCGCGCGGATGCCACCGCCACAGCCGCGGCGCTCGACCGGATCCAGCAGCATCGCGATGTACCCCAGCACCTTGGGGGTGAGCAGCACCACCATGGTGATGGCGAACATGCGGATCACCTTCTCCTCGTCCTGGTGGCGCCAGTACAGGCTGGGCGAGAGGTGCAGCATTTCATTGAAATCGATGCCGCCCTGGAACAGCGGGATGGCGATGCCGATCAGCATCAGCATGGCCCACATCGGCGCGGTGAAGTAATGGCCGATGCCGATCATCATGTGCATGCGGCTGACCCAGTGCAGGCCTTTGGAGGCCACCACCTTGGCGTGCTGCAGGTTGCCCTGGCACCAGCGGCGGTCGCGCACCAGCATGTCGGTCAGCGTCGGCGGGCCTTCTTCGTAGCTGCCTTTGAGGTAGGGCACCATGTGCGTGGCCCAGCCGCCACGGCGCATCAGCGCGGCCTCGACAAAATCATGGCTGAGCACGTGCCCGCCGAACGGCTGCCGGCCCGGCAGCGCCGGCAGGCCGGCGTTGTCGGCGAAGGCCTCGGTGCGGATGATCGCGTTGTGGCCCCAGTAGTTGCTTTCCGCGCCATGCCACCAAGCCACGCCGCGACCGATCACCGGCCCGTACACACGCCCGCCGAACTGCTGCATGCGCGCAAACAGGGTGCGCCCGCCGATCACCGCCGGCAGGGTCTGGATCAGGCCGACGTCGGGGTTGTGCTCCATGCCCGCGACCAGGCGCACGATGGTGTCACCGGTCATCAGGCTGTCCGCGTCCAGGATCAGCATCTGCGGGTAGCCACCGCCCCAGCGCCGCACCCAGTCGGCGATGTTGCCGGCCTTGCGCCCGCCGTTGTCGCCGCGGCGGCGGTAGAACAGCCGCGCATGCCCGTCCACGGCGGTGCACAGCTCGGCGAAGGCCTGTTCTTCGGCCGCACCGATGTCTTCGCGCCGGGTATCGCTGAGCACGAAGAAATCGAACTTGTCCAACTGGCCGGTCTCGGCCACCGACTCGTAGATCGCCTGCAGGCCGGCCAGCAACCGGCGCGGGTCTTCGTTGTAGGTGGGCATCAGCAGCGCGGTGCGGGTGTGCACCTGCGGCAGCGGCTGGTCCGGGTCGATGCCCAGCTTGTAGCCGCGATCGAACACAGCGGTGAGGAAGCCGGCCACGGCGCCGGCGAAGGACAGCGCGATCCAGGCGAACAGCGCCACGAACAGCACCAGCAGGCAGGCCTCCAGCACGCTGATGCCACTGACCGCCAGCACCTTCCACATCATCACCGTGGCCGCGATGGTCATCGCCGCGGTACCGCCGAGGATGTAGAAGCGCCGCAGCGCCATCAACCGCGGCGCGGTGCGCTGGCGCGGCACCTGCAGGCGGCCGTCGCGGAAGGACTGCTCGGGCATGGCCATCGGCACTTCGGCCGGAAGGATCGCCTGGCCGGCGTCGGGCACGGCATTGACTGATTGCACACTCATCGGCGGCTATCCTGCGTGAGTGGTGCCATCCCGGGTTGCCCCGGTTCGAAGAAGGTCATCCAGATCCTGGCACGCCCAGCGGCGCCCCTGCGTCCTGCCTGCGCGGGGCCGTGGCCGGCACGCAGCTGTTGTCTGTCACTACCGGAACCCACGAACTCTCCAACGGATCTGAGGCGAAAAATGCGGCCCAGCATAGGGGGCCAAATGTAAGCCGGATGCGAAGGCAGGCCGCTGTATTTCTCCCCATTCAGCCAATAGCGGGGCGCCGCCGCCCGCCAACGCCTGCGACACAACGCCGCAGGCCTTAT
Source organism: Stenotrophomonas maltophilia (assembly GCA_002435595.1). Classification (GTDB taxonomy): domain Bacteria; phylum Pseudomonadota; class Gammaproteobacteria; order Xanthomonadales; family Xanthomonadaceae; genus Stenotrophomonas; species Stenotrophomonas maltophilia_AC. Next base: position 5,565 of record DJBL01000114.1, on the reverse strand, counting down.
GGCACAGGGCTCTGCCCATTCATTTTGTAAACGGTTATCATTCCGTTAACCAGGCAGGCATGCGATACCGCACTACCCACCCAGACGCGCCGGCGCTCCGCCGTGCGCAGTCCCACCGGTCGGGTTGCCTGCTTTCGTCGTGCCGACATCGCCAGTTGCTTCCCGGCCGGGGCTCCTACCCCTCCATGGAAGACCCTCATGTCTGCTTTGTTTACCTCCCCCTGCTCCGTGCGGCCGCGCCGCGCGCCCCTGGCCGTTGCCGTGTGCCTGCTGCTGGCCAGCCCGGCCATCGCCCTGGCCGAGACCGCCGCCGCCCCTGCGGCCAAGGACCTGGATACCGTGGTGGTCACCGCCTCGGGCAACCAGCAGTGGATCAAGGATGCGCCGGCCAGCATCAGCGTGATCTCGCGCGAGGATATCGAGCGCCAGCCGGTGCACGACCTCGGCACCCTGCTCAGCCGCATCCCCGGTGTCACCGGCGGGCTCAGCGCCGCCGGCGAACAGTCCAAGATCAAACTGCGCGGCATGCCGTCCAATTACACGCTGATCCTGGTGGACGGCAAGCGCGTGGGCAGCTCGGCCTCCACCAACTACCGCCCCGACCTGGGCCGCCAGGACCTCAACTGGATTTCCCCGGACCAGATCGAGCGCATCGAAGTGGTGCGCGGGCCGATGTCCTCGCTGTACGGGTCCGATGCGATGGGCGGGGTGATCAACATCATCACCCGGCGCATCGGCGACACCTGGGGCGGCAGCGCCACCCACAGCTACACCTCGCCGCAGGATGGCAAGCGCGGGGATACCCAGCAGCTCGGCAGCACCTTCTCCGGCCCGCTGACCGAGAACATCGGCATGCGACTGGGCGCCAACTACACCCACCGCGACTCGGACCGCAGCAATGGCGGGGTGTACGGCAACGCCTATGGCGGGGAGAAGGACCGCAACGTCGATGCCCTGCTGGACTGGAAACTGAGTGAAGCGCAGAGCCTGCAGTTCGAAGCCGGCCATGGCGTGCAGCAGGCCTTTGCCAGCGCCTCGCTGGAAGACCAGGGCGATGGCGCCTGGGGCGCCAGTGAGCTCAAGCGCACCAGCCTGTCGCTGAGCCACACCGGCAACGGGTCCTTCGGCACGTCCAAGGTCACCGGCTACTGGACCGAGTTCAAGAACGACATCGGCCCGACCGGGCGCTCGCAGGCCAGGGACACGATCCTGGAAGGCAGCCTGAGCACGCCGTTCACCCTGTGGGTGGACCACCAGCTGAGCGTGGGCGGACAGTGGAAGCGCCAGCAGCTGACCAACACCGACACCATCGGCCAGGCCCCGGTGGACTACGCCGGCAACCCGGTGTCCGGCTCATCGCTGGAGGTGGACACCTGGGCGGTGTTCGTGGAGGACGAGCTGAAGCTGCACGACACGCTGGCCCTGACCCTGGGCGCACGCCTGGACCACCATGAGCAGTTTGGCAGCCATGTCAGCCCGCGCGCCTATCTGGTCTACCACCCGGGCGAACGCTGGACCCTGCGCGGCGGCATCTCCAAGGGCTTCCGCGCGCCCAGCCTGACCGAGAACGCGGCCTCGGCGGCCACCCAGTCCGGCGGCCGGGGCTGCGGCTCGCTGCGTCCGCTGGGCTATGTCACCGGCGGCTGCTACATGGCCGGCAATCCCAACCTCGACCCGGAAACCAGCACCAACCGCGAGATCGGCTTCAACTTCGACAACGGCACCGTCGATGCCGGGCTGACCTACTTCCACACCGACTTCAAGAACAAGATCGAGTACGAACCGCTGGGCTTCTTCAACGGCTACTGGTGGACGCGCATGGACAACGTCGAGCGCGCACGCACCAGCGGCATGGAAGGCAACCTCAACCTGAGCCTGGGCGAGCATTGGCGCTGGCGCACCGCAGCGACCTGGATGAAGGAAGCCAGGAACCTCACCACCGGCGAGAACCTGATCGACACGCCGGAGTTCTCCGGCTACACCTCGGTGGACTGGACCCCGGTGGATGCGTTCTCGGCCACGGTCTCGGCGCAGTACACCGGCAAGCAGGCCGGCGTGGCCAGCAGCTTCATCAAGGCCTACACACTGTATGACCTGACCGGTGCCTGGCACGTCAACGAGGCCCTCACCGTGCGCGCGGGCGTGAGCAACCTGGCCGACAAAAAGTTGTATGCCGAAGGCGCCACCGATTACTTCGTGGCCGGTCGCAGCTATTTCCTGGGCATGACCGCGCGCTTCTAAGGCGCCGGCGACGCCGCGCGCGGGGCGTGCCCCGCGCGTTGGCGGCTCAGGCCGGCGTTGCGGCCACGGCGATGTCCGCCTCGAGCGCCGGCTGGGTCAGCGCGCGCGAGCCGATCTGGGAAAACTGCAGGTGCGCCAGCAGATGCTGGGCCTGGGTCGCCTGCGGGCACGGGGCAATCCGCGGGCCTGCCGGCGGACGCTCAGTGGTGATCACAACACTGGACATGGTCTGGCTTCTCGTTGCATTCCAATTCGCCGCGGGGCTCCCTGCCGCGCGGAATGCGCACCCTATATCAAATCGAAGGCGATTGTGTGACGGGTCTTGCGTAGTGTCGAAAAGGTGCGCCGCCGCGACGGAAAACTGGCGGTCGCCAATTGCCACCGGCTATCATGTAAACGTTTACACACACTTGTACGGATATGGATTCCACAAACACCCCCCCGCTCAGCCCGAAGTGGCAGTTCCGCTTCAACTTCTTTGATACCTACGGCGCGCCCAACACCCCGGCGTTCAAGGCCGCTTACAAGGAGCTGCCGTTCGGCCAGAAGCTGAAGGTCAACTTCAACTTCTTCGCGCTGTTCTTCGGCTGCATCTACCTCTTCATCCTGGGGATGTGGCGCAAGGCACTGACCATCATCGGCATCACCGTGGTGCTGATGATCGTGCTGATGTTCCTGCCCGACGCCATCGGTCGCGGCGTCGGCATTGCCTGGCAGCTGCTGATCGCGCTGACCACCAACTACAACTACTACCGCGAGAAGCGCCAGGGCGACACCAGCTGGAACCCCTTCGCCGGCATCCGCTGGTAAGCGCTGACTGTCGTAGTTGATGCACGCCAAAAGGCCCGGTCGCTTGACCGGGCCTTTTTTCTGGTCGTCCATCTCCGGCCGACCGGATCCGCACCGGCGCGCGGCGCGCCACCGGCCGCTGCCCCGTGAGCGGCGGCGGTGGCCGCTCACCGCAGGCTGAGGCTGCCCTGCCAGAGGCCCCACACCGCCCCCGCCGACACCAGCAGTACCGCCGCTGCGATCAGCCGCTCCAGCGGGGTGAACACCGGCTGCCCGTGCTGGCGCTTGGCCAGCGCAAACAGCAGCATGCCCGGCGCGTACAGCAGCGCCGACAACAGCACCTGCGCCAGCCCGCCGGCATATACCAGCCAGACCGCGTAAGCGGTGGCCAGCAACGCCACCACAAGGTCGCGGCGGCGCGGCGCGGCCGGGTCGGCATAGCCTTCCCCGCGCCACGCCACCTGCACCCCGTAGGCGGCCGAAAACAGGTACGGCACCAGTGCCATCGACGCGCCCAGCAGCACCAGGCTGGTGTAGGTGCTGGCGCTGAACAGCGTGATCAGCAGGAACACCTGGATCAGCCCGTTGGTGAGCCACAGCGCGTTGGCCGGCACCTCGTTGGCGTTCTGCCGGGCCAGGAAGGCCGGCATGGTGCCGTCGCCGGCGGCGGCGTGCAGCACTTCGGCGCAGAGCAGCACCCAGGCCAGCAGCGCGCCCAGCACCGACACCACCATGCCGATGATGATCAGGCGGGCGCCCCATGGGCCCACGATGGCCTCGAGCACGAACGCCATCGAGGGGTTGTGCAGATGCGCCAGCGCCTGCTGGCCCAGTACCCCCATCGACAGCAGGTTGACCAGCATCAGCAGCGCCAGCACGCACAGGAACCCGATCACCGTGGCCCGGCCGACATCGCGGCGCCGGGCCGCGCGCCGCGAGTAGACGCTGGCGCCTTCGATGCCGATGAACACCCACACGGTGATCAGCATCATGCCGCGCAGCTGCTCGCCCAGGCTGCCCAGCGACAGCGTTCCCCAGAAGTCGCCGCTGAACACCTCCAGCCGGAAACCGATCGCTGCGATCACCAGGAACACCACGATCGGCACGATCTTGGCCACCGTCACCACCGCGTTGATCAACGCGGCCTGGCCGATGCCTCGCAGCACCATCGCGTGCATCGCCCAGAGCAGTACCGAGGCACAGGCCACGGCCTGCCAGGTGTTGCCTTCGCCGAAGGCCGGCACGAAGTAGCCCAGGCCACTGAAGATCAACACGAAGAAACTGACATTGCCCAGCAGCGAGCACACCCAGTAGCCCCACGCCGAGGAGAAGCCGATGTAGTCGCCGAACCCTGCCTTGGCATAGGCATAGATGCCCGCGTCCAGCTGTGGACGCCGGTTGGCCAGGTTCTGGAACACGAACGCCAGCATCAGCATGCCCAGCCCGCTGATCGCCCAGCCGAGCAACGCGGCGCCCGGGCCGGCGCTGCGCGCGATGTTCTGCGGCAGAGAGAAGATGCCCGCCCCCACCATCGACCCGACCACCAGCGCGGTCAGTGCGGGCAGGCCCAGCCGGTCCGATGCAGCACTCATGGGTTCACCAAGGAGAAGACGCCCGGGCAAGGATTAGCGGCGGTCCGCGGTGAGGCCGGGGTGAAGCGGCTCATGCGCTGGCGGCATCGCCCAGGTGCACGTACAGCACATCCAGCGGCGCCAGGAAGGCACCGGTCCGGCCGACCTGGACCTGCACGTCGGCGGGCAGGCGCGCGCCGATGCCGTGCACGATGTCGCCGTACAGACCCAGTGCGCGCGCGCGGTCGGCCTCCGGTTCCAGTTCGATGGCCATCATCAGCTGTGCCTGGCCTGCCCATGCGGGCGGCTCGTTGGCGAACCTGGCCAGGCCCAGGTCGGACAAGGACACCGTCTGCCCGGGTGCGACCAGGAAATCCACATCCCGCAGCGTTCGCCCCGCGCCTGCGGGCAGGCCTTCGAACGACCATGCGGCGAGCGCATGCCGGCCCGGCATCGGGCGGGCCGGCACGCCCAGTGCAACGCCCAGCGCGGCCAGCACCGTCTGCGCATCGACGCGATAGTGCTGCAGCCGTTCCGGCGCCAGTTCCAGCCAGTACTGCTGCGTCAGTGGGGCATGGCTCCACACCCGTGCGCTGGGGCGTGCCTGCAGCGCCGGCACCAGCACGTCGCGGGCCACCGCAGCCAGCGCGGCTTCGTCACGCACCGGGCTGGCCAGCAACGCGAACAGATCCCCGCGCACCGGGTCGCCCCATTCCAGCACCGGCGGGTGCGCCAACACACGCGACACCCATGGCAGCAGCGCGGCCCCGGTCAATGCGGCCAGCACCCGTCGACGGGCATGCAATGCGTTCACTCCAGACTCCCTGTGCGTGGCAGGCGTACAGCGCCTGCCTTGATTCCACTGCACAGTCTAGCCGAGCGCGCCGGCGTACCCGGCGCGCGCGTCAGAACGTCTGCCAGTCCCCGCCCGCCACGGCCGGCTCGCGCGGTGCACTGCGCGCGG
>DJBL01000104.1 GCA_002435595.1 Stenotrophomonas maltophilia | reverse complement strand
GGCCGTGGCGATCGCGGCGGTCAGCGGGACCACGTTGCTGGGCGCCACGGCCGGCGCGCTCGCGCCGACCCAGCGCTGCCAGTGATCGGCCGGCGGGGTTTCAGCGCGGATGACGCGCGGGGGTGCAACAACGTTTTCGGTAACGGCCATCAGTACTCCCAGTCTGCGGCGCAATTATGCCGTGCATGTCTCTGCTTACGGTGGCAACACGTCGCGGTTCGGCAGCGGCGCATCGCGATCGGCGGCCTGGCCAAGCAGCCAGCGCATGCCTTTCCACAGCGTGCGCCAGACCAGCCACACCACCAGCGCGCCGGCCAGGCTGCATCCCACCACCACGATCAACGCCAGCCACGGGTGCGCCAGCGCCAGCGCCAGCCCACCCACCACCACGGTGTCCTCGGCCGCCGAGGCAACCCAGTTGCTGGCCGGCTCGGGCGAGGTGTTGAGCAGGGCCCGGGTGCCGGACTTGAGGCCGTGGCTGGCCAGCGCCACCCCGGCACCGGCCACCAGCGCGGTCCCGCCCAGTTCGCCATTGGGCGAGAGCGTGGCAGCGGCGAGGAAGGCGCCCGCCGGGACCCGGGCCAGGGTCTGGACCAGGTCCCAGGCCGAATCGACGCCGGGGATCTTGTCGGCGAAGAACTCGGTGATGGCCAGGGCGGCCGAGGTGCCCAGCACCCACCATGACTCGGTGGCCTGCAGCGCCGGTGGCAGGTCGACCCAGCCCAGCAACCCGGCCAGGCCCACGCCGAACACGGTCAGGTACACGCGGATACCGGCCAGCCAGGCCAGCAGGATGCCGATTACGAACAGATGGGCTTCGGTCATGGCACGCGCTCCGCCTGCAAAATGTGCACAGGCCCACACTATCGGGGATGACGTCAATGAACGCCACCGCCGGCCACCGCCCGTGGCGCGTGAAATCCGCCAACCCTGATTTACACTAGCCAGTCGCTCGTTCCGACAGGGGCCGTGCCGGTATCGCCAAGCGCGCTGCCGTGGACATCCGCCATGAACAACCCGACACCTTCACGTATCCAGATCCGCCGTCCCGGTACGCCGCCCGTGCAGGATCGCCGCCGCCTGGCCCTGTTGGGCGGGGTGTGGCTGGCCACGCTCATCGTGGCGGTGCTGATCGGTCGCTGGACCGCAGGCCCGGGGGGCGACGTGGGCCAGCAGCTGGCGGCCGCGCAGGCCCGTGCCGAGACCCTGAACAAGCAGGTGGTGGAGCTGCAGCAGCGCCAGGCCACCCTGCAGGCGTCCGATCGCATCAGCCGGGCCGCCAACAACGAGGTGCAGACCTCGCTGGGCGAGCGCGACGAGGAAATCGCCGGGCTGCGCGCCGACGTGGCCTTCTACGAGCGGCTGGTGGGGGCCACCAGCCAGCGCAAGGGCCTGAACACCCATTCGGTGGAGTTCTCCCCCGAGGCCGGCGGCACCTGGCAGTACGCGGTGGTGCTCACCCAGAACCTGAACCGGGGTGCCATCAGCCAGGGCCAGATGCGTTTCACCGTCGAAGGCGTCAAGGGTGGCAAGCTGACCTCGGTCAGCTGGGACGAGCTGCACCAGCGCACCAAGGTACCGGGCCAGGAGTATTCCTTCCGGTACTTCCAGCAGCTCACCGGCAGCATCATCCTGCCGAAAGACTTCACCCCGCAACGTGTGCGGGTCACGCTGGGATCGGGCGCGGGGGGCGCCACCCAGGTTTTTGATTGGAAGCAGGCCGGCGCACCGGCTGCACCATCGGCAAAAGAAGGGGAGTAAGCCCATGTTTGGCAGCAACAAATCCAACCGCGACGGTCATCTGGTCGTGGACGCGCTGATCGGCGCACAGGTGGTGATCCGCGGCGACGTGGAATTCAGCGGGGGCCTGTACGTGGAAGGCACCATCCTGGGCAAGGTGATCGCCGCCGACGGCGCGGCCAACGCCACCCTGACCCTGGCCGAACAGGGCAGCATCGAGGGCGAGATCCGCGCCCAGGTGGTGGTCCTCAGCGGCCGCCTGGATGGGGATGTGCATGCCAGCGAGAAGGTCGAGCTGACCCCTACGGCGCGGGTCACCGGCAACATCCACTACCAGGTGGTGGAAATGAACGCCGGCGCCCAGCTCACCGGCCGCCTGATCCACGGTGCGGCGCAGATGGCGCTGCCGCCGCCGGCCGAGGAAACGGCCGACAAGGGCAAGGACGGCAACGCCCGCAAGAAGCTGGCCGACGCGATGGCCTGAACGGCCGATCGCTTGAAAGCGTGCCCATGCGCCCCCATGCTGGGGACATGAGCACGCTTGTTTCCCTGCCCGGCGCACCCGCCGCCGCGCCGAACTACCAGTCCCTGGACCGTCCCCTGAACTTCACCGAGGCCGCTGCGGCCAAGGTCAAGGAACTGATCCAGGACGAGGCCAGTCCTTCGCTTGCGCTGCGCGTCTACATCCAGGGCGGTGGCTGCTCGGGGTTCCAGTACGGGTTCGAGTTCGATGAGAACCGCGCCGAGGACGACCTGGCGGTGGACACCAACGGGGTCACGCTGCTGGTGGATCCGTTGAGCCTGCAGTACCTGATGGGCGCCGAAGTGGATTACACCGAGAGCCTGACCGGTGCGCAGTTCGTGATCCGCAACCCGAACGCCAAGACCACCTGCGGCTGCGGCAGCAGTTTCAGCATGTGATCGGCGCGCGTCGGCGGCCCGATGGGCCGACCGGCGCTTGCCACTGTCGTCGAATATGGGCAGGCTTTGCGCATGTCCAGATTTTCTTCGCCGCTGTCCGGTTTCGCCTTCACCACCGATCCCCTTGAACGCGCCGATACGCTGCGTGATGACGCCGAGGCGTTGGCGCGGCTGTGGCCCGCCGCACACGTACTGGTCATGGACGCGGACGGCCGCGCGCTGGCCGATGACCAGGGCCAGCCGCTGGCGCTCAGTGGCGCGCAGATCGGCGGCGGCCCCGGCACCGCGATCTTCCTTGGCCTGCGCGGTGAGCGCGGCTGGTTCTCGGTGGAGGCGGGCACGGTCGATGTGACCGCGCCGCAACGCGTGGACCTGCGTGAATCGGCCAGCACCTGGTCGGCCGCCGATGCCAGCGCCTTCTGTTACGCGCGCGGCATGTCCTACTGGCAGTCGCGCACGCGCTTCTGCGGCGTCTGCGGCGGCGGTATCGCCTTCTCGCGCGGTGGCTTCGTCGGGCGCTGCGCACAGTGCGGCACCGAACACTACCCGCGGGTGGACCCGGCGGTGATCGTGGCGGTGGAGAACAACGGACGCCTGCTGTTGGGGCGCCAGGCCAACTGGGCGCCGCGCCGCTATTCGGTGCTGGCCGGGTTCGTCGAGCCGGGCGAATCGCTGGAGCAGACCGTGGTGCGCGAGGTCTTCGAGGAAAGCCGGGTGCGGGTGCGCGAGTGCCGCTACCTGGGCACCCAGCCGTGGCCGTTCCCCGGCGCGCTGATGCTGGGCTTTGCCGCCACCGCCGAAGACGACGTGCCCACCGTGAACGGCGAGCTGGAAGATGCACGCTGGTTCACCGCCGAGGAGGTGGGGGCCGCACTGGCCCGGGATGTCGAAGACGACGGCCAGGGCATCCGCCTGTCGCCGCCGATTTCGATCTCGCGCAGCCTGATCGAGCACTGGTATCGCCAGCAGGTAGGCTGATCGCAGGCGGGCGTTGCCGCTGGCTGAACACGCGGCAGCGTAGATTACCGAGGGCCCGGGGAAATGCCGGGTCGCAAGGCATAGTAGCGGCCAGACACCGAGCCGGAGGCTTACATGTTCACCACCCTCGTCGCCGTGCTGGTCGCCTTGGCCCTGGGCCACGTCGCCCCTGCCGCGGCGGTGGCACTGCGCCGCTTCGGGCTGTTCCGGCGCTGGCTGCAATGGTTGGACGCGCATGCGGCCGAGGGCGGCTTCTGGCGCGGGCGGCACGGCTGGGTGCTGGCGCTGCTGCCGTGGGTGCTGGGCCTGCTGCTGGTGCAATGGGCATTGCACGGCCGCCTGTTCGGCCTGCCGTCGCTGCTGCTCGGGGTGGCCACGCTGGTGATCTGCTGGGGTCCGCGCGACCTGGACCGCGACGTGGAGGCGGTGATCGACGCCGATGATGCCCCCACCCGCCACGTGGCGATCGCACAGTTGCAGTCGGCCGGTGGCAGCCTGCATGAGGATGTCTCCTCGCTGGTGGAGGCCACCGTGCTCAACGCGCTGCGGCGCTGGTTCGCGGTGCTGTTCTGGTTCCTGCTGCTGGGCCCGGTGGGCGCGCTGGCGTACCGCCTGCTGGCGTTCATGGCGGTGGGCCCGATGCGGTCGCTGGCCCCGGTGGAATGCGCGGCGGGTGCGCGCGCAGTGCTGGGTTGGCTGGAGTGGCCGGTGGCGCAGCTGATGTCGCTGTCGATGGCGCTGGTGGGCAATTTCGACACGGCCTACAAGGCCTGGCGCCAGGCGCACGGCAACCAGTGGGCGTCCTCGTCGGTGTTCCTGGGCGCGGTGGCGCGTGCCAGCGTGAGTGCGGAGCTGCGCGAAGACGCGCACGATTACAGCGACGCGGGCATGGTGCCGGTGTGGCGGCGCCTGCCGGAACTGCGCGATGCGATGAGCCTGGTGTGGCGGATGCTGTTGCTGTGGATGGCCGCGCTGGCGCTGCTGGTGATCGCCGGCTGGGTGACCTGAGCGGCACCGGCCCGGCGGCCACGGTCAGCCCGGGGCGAGCCAGGTAAACGGGACCCAGGGCAGGTTGCGCCCGATCCAGTACAGCGGCAGCAGGGTGAGCCAGAACGCCGGTTTCATCAGGAGGCGGATCAGCGGCTGCAGCCAGTGCGGGCGCCAGCCCAGCGCCCAGCCCAGTACCAGCGGGGCAATGGCCAGCATCACCATCGCCAACGGGTTCATCGACAGGGCGGTGAGCACATCGCCATGGGCCAACGCGTGCAGTGCACGCGTCAACCCACAGCCCACGCAGTAGTAGCCGGTGATGGCGTGGAAGCTGCACGGCGGGAACGGGCTGTTGGCGCTGTTGGGGTCGAAATGACGCAACGCCCAGAACCCCGCCCCGGCGACCAGCGCCGCGGGCGGAAGGGCGGCCAACAGCCAGCGCTTGCCGTGCAGTGCCTGCATCAGTTGCTGCTTTCGATCTGCTGCTGGAACTGCTGCAGCTGTTCCATGTAGCCGTCCATGCCGACGGTGGCCAGCATCACCAGCCAGCCCAGGGTGGCGGCGATCAGGATGCCGCTGGTGACCCATGCCCAGATCTTGGCGTTCCGGGAGGCATTTTGTGCCGCGACCAGGTCACCCTGCCTGAGCAGCGTGTTGACCTTGGTGCCGAACACGATGGCCACGATGCCGGTGGCGATCGCCGGGAAGCTCAGGCACGAGAAGCAGCACACGACGAATGCCAGCACGGTGACGATGATCGACCAGACCAGGTAGTTCGGAACGGTACCGGAGGCGGGCGGCAGCGGGGCGGTGGCATTCATTGGCGAAGCTCCATTTTCTAGGGTGGGTTGCGAAAGGGGTGGATCGGTGCAGCGCACGCACGCAGCGGCGGGGCCGCAGGCCCGGCGTCCACGCCGGCCTGCGTGGATGTAGCGTGCTGGGCGGTAATCTAACCGATGTGAATCCCGCTATGTATACGGTTACATGCCCGCCCCGGGCGGTTCAGCCGTTGGCCCCGCGCAGCGCCCGCACCTGCTGCTCCAGTGCCTCGGCGGTGGCTGTGGCCCCTGGCACGGGGGCCGAGGCGGCCACGTCCACGTGGGCGCGGAAGCGACGCGGCACGCGCATGCGGCCCAGCCGGGTATCGCGGCGGCTCCACATGCTGGCCCACATCCCGCGCAACGCCATCGGCACCACCGGCACCGGCCGCCGCGCCAGGATCTTCTCCACCCCGGACTTGAAGGCGGCCATCTCGCCGTCGCGGGTGAGTGCGCCCTCGGGGAAGATGCAGACCAGCTCGCCCGCGGCCAGGGCCTTGTCGACCTCGTCGAAGGCGGCCTGCATCAGCGCCGGGTCTTCGCGCGCGCCGGCGATCGGGATCGCCTTGGCGGTCCGGAAGATCCAGCGCATCACCGGGATGTTGAAGATCTTGTAGTACATGACGAAGCGGACCGGGCGCGGGATCGTGGCCGACAGGATCAGCGCGTCCATGTAGCTGACGTGGTTGCACACGATCAGTGCGGCGCCGTCGTCGGGCACGTTGTCCTCGATGCCATGCAGGCGCAGCCGGTACAGCCCGCGCACCATCACCCAGCTGAGGAAGCGCATCAGGAATTCGGGGACGATGGTGAAAATGTAGATCGCCACCACGGCATTGGCGATGGCCAGGGCCAGAAACAGCTGCGGAATGGTCCAGTGCAGGAACTTCTGCGTGGCCAGCGCGATCAACGCCGCGGCGACGATGAAGCCGGAATTCTGGATGTTGAGCGCGGCGAACACGCGCGACATCTCCGACTTGGGCGTGCGGCTCTGGATCAGGGCGAACAAGGGCACCACGAAGAAACCGGTGAACAGGCCGATGCCGACCAGGTCGATGATGATGCGCACGCTGCCAGGCTGGGCAACGAAGGCACTCACGCCCAGGCCGGCCGCGGTGGCGGTGCCGGCGCGGGCGAAGTACAGGTCGAGCATGAAGGCGGTCATGCCGAAGGCGCCCAGCGGCACCAGGCCGATTTCCACGGTGCGCCCGGACAGTTTCTCGCAGAGCAGCGAGCCCACGCCGGTGCCGACCGAGAACAGGGCCAGCGCGAAGATGTACAAGGTGGGCTCACCGCCGAGGTTGACCACCGCATAGGTGGGCAGCTGCGAGGTGAGCATGGTGCCCACGAACCAGAACCAGGACACGCCGAGGATGGCGTTGCGCACCGCCTTCTGCTTCCTGGCCAGGCGCAGCACGGCCAGCGATTCGGGGATGGGGTTCCAGTTGATCTTCAGGTCCGGGGCGCCGGCATCGACCTTGGGGATCATCCGCGCGGTGATGTTGCCGAAGATGGCCAGCGCGATCACCGCGGTGGCCGCGACCACCGGGCCAAAGCTGCCGGCCAGGGTGAAGATGATCCCGCCGCTGATCATGCCGGTGAGGATGGACATCGAGGTGCCCATCTCGACCAGGCCGTTGCCACCGGTCAGTTCCTCCGGACGCAGCACCGAGGGCAGTACCGAGTACTTGACCGGGCCGAACAGGGTGGACTGCAGGCCGGTGCAGAACAGGGCCACCAGCAGTACCGGCATGCTCTGGGTGAGGAAGCCCACCGCGGCCAGCGACATGATCGCGATCTCCATGCTGGTGGTGATCACGATCAGCCGTGATTTCTCCAGTTTCTCGGCGATCTGCCCGGCCAGGGCGGAGAACAGGAAGTAGGGCAGGATGAAGATCGCCGGTGCCAGCGTGGTGTACAGCGACTGCTCCTCCTGGCTGACGCCCAGGTAGAACAGCAGGCCGATGATGGCCTGGCGGTACACGTTGTCGTTGAACGCACCCAGCGACTGGACGATGAAGAACGGCAGGAAGCGACGCTGCTTGAGCAGGGCGAACTGGCTGTGGCCGGACATGGAATCTCCTTGCGAACCGCCGCAGCCTAGCACTGTCGTGGTTCGCACAGGATGGCAGCGCCGCGGGCCGGGCGCTGCCCGTGGCGCTCAGACGATGTCGTCGACCACGCCCCCATCCACCCGCAGCGCCGCCCCGGAGGTGGCCGATGCCTGGGGCGACGCCAGGTAGACCACCATGTTGGCCACTTCCTCGACGCTGGCCGCGCGCTGGATCACCGAGCTGGGGCGGTGGGCCATGACGAACTCGCGGCCCACCTGCTCCAGCGACTTGCCGGTGCGGGCGCGCTCTTCTTCCATCATCGCCGCAAAGCCATCGGACAGGGTCGGGCCGGGCAGCACGGCATTGACGGTGACGCCGCTGCCGGCCACGCGCTTGGCCAGACCGCGCGACAGCCCGAGCAGGGCGGTCTTGGTCACCCCGTAATGGATCATGTCGGCGGGAATGTTGCGCGCCGACTCGGAAGACAGGAACAGCACCCGACCCCAGCCACGCTCGACCATGCCCGGCAACAGGGCGCGCGCCAGGCGCACGCCGGACATCACATTGGTCTGCCAGTAGCTCTCCCAGGTGCCGTCATCGGTGTCGAAGAAGTCCTGCGGGCCGAAGATGCCGGCGTTGTTGACCAGGATGTCGATCGGCGGCAGCGCGGCCAGCAGCGTGTCCACGCCGGCGGCGTCGGACAGGTCGGCGGCAACGCCGATCAGCGTGGCCTGCGGCAGGGCCTGGCGCAGGGCCGCCAGGGCCTTGTCGACCGAGGCCTGGCTGCGGCCATTGAGCACCACCTGTGCACCGGCGGCGGCCAGTCCGTGGGCGATACCGTGGCCGATGCCGGCGGTGGAGGCGGTGACCAGCGCGGTCCTGCCGGAGAGATCCAGTTGCATGCGGGTGTCCTTGAGCGGGGGGAGCGCCTGGCAGTGTGCGCGGCCCGCGGTGGGGATCACGTGCAGCCGGGGGTCAGCCCCGGGGCGGGGCGGGCGTGCGCCAGCGCCGGTGCAGCCGCCGCAACAGTGCGCCTCAGCCTGCTCAGCGCAGGGTGCGCGCGGCCTCGTTGGCGGCACCGCGCAGCTTGGGCAGCAGCCGCAGCATCAGCCCCATCTGGGTGCGGATGAGCTGCAGCTTGGGCGGCATGTCCTCGTTGATCTGTTCCAGCTGCTCGGCCAGCGCCCGGTCGCCGTCGTTATCGGCCTGGTCGACCGGCTCGCGCTGCTCCAGTGCGGCCGCGATACGTTGCATGGCCCGCTCCACCCGTTCACCGCCGGCCTGTGCCTGCGGATCGGCGGCGTAGCTGTCCAGCTGGGCACGGTGGGCGCCCAGCGCGGAGAGATGGCCGAGCAGGGTGTTGGACAAGGCCAGGAAGCGGAACCCCGCATCCAGGTTGCGGCGCACGTGGCCAGGCTCACGCAGCATGTTCGACAGCGCCGTGGACAGCGCGGCATCGGCGTTGTGCATGTCGCGGCGCGCGATGCGGTAGGCCAGGTCGTCCTGCATGCCGCTGCCGTACTGGCCGAGCACTGCATCGAGGTAGCGCGCGCAGTTGGCCAGCACGCGTGCCATCACCAGGTTCAGGCGCCGGCCCTGCCAGTCGGGCAGGATCAGGAACGCGGCGGCGGCGGCGATCGCGCAGCCCAGCAGGGTATCGACCAGGCGCGGCCAGATCAGCAGGAAGCCATCGCCGATCAGGTTGAAGCAGGTCAGCGCCATCACCGTGATCGCCGCCGAGGCCACCAGGTAGCGGTCGCTGCGGGTGAAGAAGAACAGCAGCGCCGAGAGCAGGGCGATCAGCAGTTCGATGCGCAGGTCCTGGAACAGCTGCATCAGCGCCCAGGTGAGGACCAGGCCGATCAGGGTGCCGGCGATGCGCTGGGCCAGGCGCTGGCGGGTGGCGCCGAAGTGCGGGCGGCACACGAACACGATGGTCAGCAGCACCCAGGAGCCGTTCTGGGCGTTGAACAGGCGGATGGCGGCAAAGCCGACCACCAGGGCCAGCGCCATGCGCAGGCCGTGGCGGAACAGGACCGAGCCGGGGGTGAGCTGCTGGCGGATGCGCACGAACATTTCGCGCAGGGTGTGCGGGTTGGTGTCGCGCAGGCGGGTATCGACGTTGTCCAGGGTGGAGTCGGACTTTTCCGCTTCGGACAAGCGTCGTTCGATGCTCTGCAGGTTGTGGCCCAGCAGGTCCAGCGAGGACAGCAGGCGCTGCCACTGCGGGTTGTGCTGGGCACGCAGCCAGCTGAGCGAGTCGGTCAGGTCGGCGGTGGCCTGCTTGGTGCGCTCGCCGTACTGGAACGGGCGGCGCAGGCGGATGGCCAGGCCCAGGTTGGCGCAGGCCTCGCCCTGCAGGGCCAGCAGGCGCTGGCAGCGGTAGAGCACGTCGCTGTGGAAGAACGCCTCGGTGAGCGCGCCATAGGGGTAGTGCGAGGAGCTGGCGCGCTCGTGGAAATCCTGGGCCATGTAGTACAGGCGCAGGTACAGGCCCGACTGCACGCCGGGCCGGCCGGAGCGGCCGAAGCGGGCGAGGATGGCGACCTTGGCGATGTTCAGCGCCTCGACCACGCGGCGGTTCTGTTCGGCCAGGGCAAGCTGGCGCTTCTGCACGTCGGCATCGCGGACCGGTTCGAACAGGTCGGCCTTGAGCTGCAGGTAGCGGCCCAGCTCCAGGTACAGGCGGGCGATGCGCTCGCGCACCGGGCGGTTGGCGAACAGGGCGGTCCAGAGGATGGAGAGCAGGCCGTACCAGAGCGCGCCGGCGAGCAGGTGGCTGACCGCACTGATGGCCTGGGCGCGGTCGGCGGCGCCGTGCTGCTCCAGGCCGATCATGGTGTAGATGGCCAGGGTGACAGTGGCCTGGGCGATGGAAGCGTAGCGTTCGCCGAGCGCGCCGAGCAGGGTCAGGCCGAAGGTGGACAGGGCCAGGGCGGCGATGAACAGCCACGGCCAGGCGAACAGTTCAACCACCGCGGCGGCGGCGATGACAAAGCAGAGCAGGGACAGGGCGACCGATTTGGTGCGGCCCCACCAGTTGTCGTCGGTCTCGGCGATGGCGCTGGCGATGATGCCGAGGAAGACGCCGGGCAGTGCGGGCAGCTGGTCCAGGTGCCAGCACACGCCCATGGCCACTGACAACGCGATAAGCACCCGCAGGCCGTAGCTGGCCTTCTCATGCGCCCACAGGCGGCTCAGGCGGGATTCTCGGGCGCTCATGCGGGCTCGGGGTGCGGGGCGGCCCATTATTGCGGGTGTGGGGTGAAGGGGACAGCCTGAAGGCGATCCGGCCTCGACGCGCTGTACGCGGCGGCGACGCGGTGCTTGGGTAGTGGCGGCCGCTGGCCGGCTCCCCGCAACCCCGGACGGAGGTGCGAGGAGCCGGCCGGCGGCCGGCACTACGCGCTGTGTGGAGGAGCCGGCCAGCAGTTGGATGACCGGCCGGTCGCATTACATGTCCAAGCGCACGCTCACCGCGAAGGTGCGCGGCAGGCCGACGCCGGCGTTGGACCAGTATTTTTTGTTGGCCAGGTTCTCCACGCCGGCGCGCCAGGTGACCGGGTGGCCGTCCAGCTGCATGCGGTAGCCCAGGCCGGCGTTGACCAGGGTGTAGTCGGGCAGCTTGAGGGTGTTGTCGGCGTCGTAGTAGACGTCACCGTAGTAACGCGCCAGCGCGTACACGCTCAGGCCGTCGACCTGGGGAATGCTGTAGTCGGCATGCAGCACCCCCTGCCAGCGGGCGGCGCCGGTGGTGCGGTTGCCCTGCTGGGCGGCGCTGTCGGGGGAGAGCTTGTCGTAGGTGGGGTCCAGCCAGGTGACACCGCCGCCGAGGGTGAAGGCATCGGTCAGGCGCACGTCGCCGCTGACTTCGATGCCTTCGTACAGGGTGATGCCGTCCTGCACGAGCAGCTTGCCGGCGCTGGTCAGGCGGTCGATGTTGGCACCGCGCTCCAGCCGGAAGGCGGCCGCGTTGGCGTTCCAGCGCGGATACTCGATCTTGGCGCCGATCTCGTACTGCTTGCTGATGGTCGGGTCGAGCACGGTACCGGCGTTGATGTAGTCGCTGCCGACGCGGCTGCCGGCTTCGAGCGATTCAACGTAACTGGCGTACAGGGTGACGGCGTCGGCCGGCTTGTACATCAGCGCGTAGGTGGGGGTGACCGGGTAGGTGTGGTAAGCGCCCTTGTTCTCGAAATCGTTGTAGCGCGCGCCGGCCAGCAGCGACCAGCCCTCGGCGAAGCTGACGGTGTCGCTGACGAACACGGCCTGCTGCACGGTTTCACTGCCGCGGCTGAGCACGCGCGAGCCCACGGCATCATGGCGCAGTACCGGGCGCTGGTAGATGTTGCCGCGGCCGATGGTGTTCCATTCGTACGGGCGGTCCCATCCCAGGCCAGTCTGGTGGGAGACGCCAGCCACCACCTGGTGCGAGAGCGGGCCGGTCTGGAAGCGGCCCTGCACGATGGCCTGGGCCAGCTTCCACTCGCTCTTGCCGCCGAGCTCGTAGGTGTTGACGTTGTAATCGCCGTTGACGTCGTCGATGTAGGCGAAGACCTTGTTGACGTCGTTCCAGGAGCTGGTGAAGCCGTAGCTGACGCTGGCCTTCCAGTTGTCGTTGATCTGCCAGTTCAGCGCCGTGGAGAGCAGGCTGGAGCGGGTGTCGTAGTAGCTGCCATCGATGCTGTTGTCGACGTCGCCGGCGAGCGGGCGCGGCAGCTGGGTCAGGCCGATGAAGTAGTACTGCGGCGATTCGTTGCCGAGCTCGCGCGACTGGAACACGCCATCGAAGGTCCAGGTCAGCCGGTCGCCCAGGCGTGCATCCAGCGACAGCGCGCCGACCTTGCGGTTCACCTCGCCGCCGTTGAAGGTTTCCCCTTTCTCCTGGTAGGCATTGAAGCGGTAACCGAACATGTCCTCGTTGCCGAAGCGTCCGCCCGCATCGACCTGCCCGCTGACGATGCCCGCCTCGCGCCAGCCCAGTTGCGCCGACAGCGTGGTGTCCTCGGTCGGCTTCTTGGTGACGTAGTTGACGATGCCGCCGGGCTGGCCGAAGCCGTACATGAAGCCACCGGGGCCCTTCAGCAGTTCCACCTGCTCCATCACTTCCAGCGGCCACTCGGTGCCCCATGAGGACACCTGCAGGCCGTTGACGCGGTAGCTGTCGTAGCTGAGGTCGATGCCGCGGTTGCGGATCGGCGAACTCCAGCCGCTGGCGTACGCGCTGACCTGGGTCACCACCGAAGGATCGGTCAGGAAGGCGTCGCCGAGCGAAACCACCTGGCGCTTCTCGATGTCCTCGCGGCCGACCACGGCGATGGCGAACGGGGTATCCCGCACGGCGCGGTCACCCAGCGCACCGGTGTCGGTGTGGGTGCGTTCGGCGGTGACCTTGATGGCATCCAGTTCGGTGGCCGAGCGCGCGCGCGCGCTGCCATCGGGGGTGGACTGGGCATGCGCGGCGCAGGCCAGGGACAGGGCGACGGCCAGGGTGGCCAGGCGGGGCAGGGTAGCGGACAGCATCGATGGATTCCTTGGCGGACAGCGCAACGCGGTCCGCGATCTGCAGATGGCGGGGGGAGGTCGATGGCTGGATCGCGCAGGCTGGCCGGGAACCGGCAGCGGGCGCACCGCAGGAGGCGATGCAGGACCGTGGCTGGATGCGAATTGTTCGCGTTTTGTTGCGCGGCGTCAAACCGGATGCGTACCGGGCCACGCCCGGCACGCATCGGAACAGCGGCAGGCCCGGCGCGGGCGCGACCTACCGGGCCAGTGCGCTGCGCTTCAATGCACGCCGCTCGCGGCGGCGCGCGCGGCGGTTGACCCAGCGTTCGCGCAGGCACGAGAAGATCACATACAGCGCCGGCGTGCTGAGCAGGGTCAGGCTCTGCGAGAACAGCAGGCCGCCGATCATCGCGATGCCCAGCGGGCGGCGCAGCTCGGAGCCTTCGCCCAGGCCGATGGCCAGCGGCACCGCGGCCAGGATCGCCACCATGGTGGTCATCATGATCGGGCGGAAGCGCACGATGCTGGCCTCGCGCACCGCATCGCGCGGGCTCTTGCCGTGCTCGCGCTGGGCCACCACGGCGAAGTCGATCATCATGATCGCGTTCTTCTTGACGATGCCGATCAGCAGTACCAGGGCGATCATCGAGATCACCGACAGCTCGGTATTGGTCACGAACAACGCCAGCAGCGCGCCCACACCCGCCGCCGGCAGGGTGGACAGGATGGTTACCGGGTGCACCAGGCTCTCGTAGAGCATGCCCAGCACCAGGTACACGGTGATGATCGCCGCCAGCACCAGGATCAGCATCGAGTTGGGGTTGAGCTGCACGTTGAAGCCGCCGCCATCGCTGATGCGGATGTCGCCGGGCAGGCGCAGGCCGTCCACGGTGGCCTTGATGATCGCCTCGCCCTCGCCGGTGCTTACGCCCGGGGCCAGGTTGTAGCTCAGGTCCATCGTGGTGTACTGGTTCTCGTGGGTGATCTGCGGCGGTGCCAGCCCGGGCACCTGCTGCGCCACGGCGGTGAGCGGGATCATCTCGCCGTTGCCGGCCCGCACGTAGATTTCGTCCAGTGCGCGCGGGGTGGCGGTCTGCTCGGGCAGCGCGTTGACCACGACCGAGTACTGGTTGATGTCCGAGTAGATGGTGGAGATCTGGCGCTGGCCGAATGCGCCGTACAGCGCGCCGTCGATCGCACCCACCGATACGCCCAGGCGCGCGGCCTTGGCGCGGTCGATCACCACGTTCTGGCGCAGCCCGGCGGTGTCCACGTCGGTGCCGACATCGCGCAGCATCGGGTTCTTCTTCAATGCAGCCTGCACCTTGGGCAGCCATTCCTGCAGCTGCGCCAGGTCATTGCCCTGCAGCGATACGCGGTACTGCGCACCCTGGCTGTTGCCGCCGCCGCCATCGCTGGGCAGGTCCTGGATCGCGCGCAGGCGCAACTGCAGGTCCGGGTAGCGGTCGGCCTTGGCGCTCAGCCGCGCCAGCGCCAGCGCGGTGGTTTCCCGGCGGCCTTCTTTGCGCGTCTTCAACTGGATGTTGAACTGTGCGCTGGAGCCCTGGCGGCCGCTGCCCAGGCGCACGCCGACGGTCTTGACCGCCGGGTCGGCCATCAGCATGTCGGTGATGCGGCGCTGGCGGTTGACCATGTCCTCGAAGGAGACCGTGGCGCTGGAGTTGGCACGGCCCCAGATCAGTCCGGTGTCCTGGGCCGGGAACGAGCCCTTCTTGACCGCCCCGGCCAGCATCACCGTGGCCACGATCAACAGGATCGGGGTGAGCGAGAGCAGCAGGGCGTGGTGCAGCGAGAAGTCCAGGCACACCGTGTACACGCGCAGCATGCGGTCGTGGGTGGCGTCCAGGAAGCGGCCGATCCGCGACGGCTTTTCCGGCTCGGCATGCGCGCTCAGGAAACGGCTGCACAGCGCCGGGGTGAGCGTGAGCGAGACGATCATCGAGACCACGATCGCCGCCACCAGGGTGATGGTGAACTCGCGGAAGAACGCGCCGACCATGCCGCTGGCAAACAGCAGCGGAATGAACACGGCCACCAGCGAGGCGGTGATCGAGACGATGGTGAAGCCGATCTCGCGCGCGCCGGTGAGCGCGGCCTGCATGCGTGGCATGCCTTCATCGAGATGGCGCATGACGTTCTCGATCACCACGATCGCATCGTCGACCACGAAGCCGATCGCGATCACCAGCGCGAGCAGGCTGAGGTTGTTCAGGGTAAAGCCGAACACGTACATCACCAGCGCCGCGCCGGCCAGCGACAGCGGCACGGTGACCGCCGCGATCAGCGTCGGTGCCAGCCGGCGCAGGAACAGCGCCATGGTCAGGATCACCATCGCCAGGCTGATCAGCAGGGTGATCTGCACCTCGTGCAGCGAGGAGCGGATGGTGGGCGTGCGGTCGAAGTACGGGGTGAGCACGGTGCCCGGCTGCAGGTAGTCGCGCAGCATCGGGATCTGTGCCTTGACCCGGTCCACGGTCTCCACGATGTTGGCACCGGCGCGGGTGAACACGTACATCACCACCGCCGGCTTGTGGTCGAACCACGCGGCCTGGTATGCATCCTGCTGGCCGTCGTAGACGTTGGCCACGTCCTTGAGGCGGATCACCCGGCCGTCGTCCTGGGTCTTGATGACCAGGTTGGCGAAGTCGGCCGCGCGCGCCACCGAGTCGTTGGCGATGATCGCGGTGGTGGTGTTGCCGTCGGTGAGGAAGCCGGTGGGCGAGGTGACGTTGGCCGCGCGGACGGCGTTGCGCAGATCGTCGGGGGTGAGGTTGAGCGCGTTGAGCAGGCGCAGGTTCACGTCCACCCGCACCGCCGGGGTGGAGGCACCGGCGATGTCCACCGAGGACACCCCGCTGATCTGGCGGATGCGCTGGGCCAGCAGCGAATCGGCCACGTTGTAGAGCTCGTCGGCCGACTGGGTCTGCGAGGTGAGCGCGATGGCGATCACCGGGTCGTCGTTCGGATTGGCCTTCTGGAACATCGGCGAGCCGAGCCCGGACGGCAGATCGGCCTGGGCCGAGTTGATCGCGGTCTGCACGTCCAGCGCGGCCGAATCGATGTCCACCCCGCTCTGGAAGATCATGAACACCAGCGAGCTGCCCTCGGAGCTGGACGAACGCATCTGGTCCACCCCGGGCAGCTGGCCCAGGTGGCGCTCCAGCGGTGCGGTGACCGTGGAGGCCATGGTGGTGGCGTCCGCGCCGGACTGGCTGGCGTGCACGAAAATCACCGGGATCTGGATGTTCGGCAGCGCCGACACGCCCAGTTTCAGGTAACAGAACAGGCCGACCACGAACAGGCCGATGGCCAGCAGCGCGGTGCCGATCGGGCGGCGGATGAAGGGGCCGGAAATGTTCATGCCGACGCCTTCAGCGTGCATGGGCGGCCGCGGCTCATGCGCGCTCCTGCGCATGGGCGTGGCGCAGCGCGCGCTGTTCGCGGCGCTCGCGCGACCACTCCGAGAAGCGCTCCATGTACAGGTAGATCACCGGTGTGGTGTACAGGGTGACCAGCTGCGACAGCAGCAGGCCGCCGACGATCGCGATGCCCAGCGGGCGGCGCAGCTCCGAGCCGATGCCGGTGCCCAGCGCCAGCGGCAGCGCGCCGAGCATGGCCGCGGCGGTGGTCATCATGATCGGACGGAAGCGCAGCAGGCAGGCGCGGCGGATCGCATCGTGCGCATTGGCACCGGCGCGGCGTGCCTCGATGGCGAAGTCGACCATCATGATGCCGTTCTTCTTGACGATGCCGATCAGCAGCACGATGCCGACGATGCCGTCCACCGACAACGGCAGCCCGCACACCATCAGCGCCAGCAGCGCACCCACGCCGGCCGGGGGCAGGGTGGAGATGATGGTGAAGGGGTGGATGTAGCTTTCATACAGCACGCCGAGCACGATGTAGATCAGCACCAGCGAGGCCAGCAGCAGCCACACCACGTCGGTCTGGCTGCCGGTGAATTCGGCGGCCTTGCCGATGAACTGCGCATGCACCTGCGAGGGCATGTCCAGGCTGGCCTTGGTCTCTTCGATGGCCTTGACCGCATCGGACAGCGAATAGCCCGGGGCGATGTTGAACGACACCGTCACCGCCGGCAGCTGCTGCTGGTGGCTCACCACCAGCGGGGTGCTGGTGACCTTGCCCTCGGCCAGCGCGGCCAGCGGGATGATGTTGCCCGCACCGACCGGGATGCCGGTGTTCTGCGCGCCGATGCCGGTGGCGGTGGAGGAGTTGGACGAGGTGACCTGGCCGAAGTTGGTGGCGTTGCTGCCGGTGAGCGCGCCGGCGCCGTTGGAGGCCACCGCCAGCTGGTTCATCAGCGCGGTGCTGGTGCGGAACTCCGGTGCCACCTCCAGTACCACGCGGTACTGGTTGAGCTCGGTGAAGATGGTGGAGATCTGGCGCTGGCCGAAGGCGTCGTACAGGGTGTCGTCGATGGTCTGCATCGGCACGCCCAGCACGCTGGCCTTGTCGCGGTCGATGGTCAGTTCCAGCGCACGGCCCTGGTTGGACAGGTTGTTGTCCACGTCGGCCAGCTCCGGGCGCTGGCGCAGCGCCTCGGTCAGGCGGGTGGCCTGCAGCGCGACCTGCGCGCTGTCCACGTCCGACAGCGAGTACTGGTACTCGGTGGCGGCCACGCGGGTATCCAGGGTGACGTCCTGCACCGGCTTGAGGTACAGCGCCACGCCGGGAATGCCGGCCACCGCCTGCTGCAGGCGCGGCAGGATCTGCTCCAGGCCGTCGCGGTCGCCGCGCTCCTTGAGCACGATCGACAGCTGGCCCTGGTTGAGCGTGGGGTTCATGCTGCCGGCGCCGATGAAGGCCGACACGCCCGTCACCGCCGGGTCCTTGCGCAGCGCCTCGGCCACCGCCTTGGTGCGCTGTTCCATCTGCGGGAAGGCGATGTTCTGGTCGGCCTGGACCACGCCGGTGATCAGCCCGGTGTCCTGCTCGGGCAACAGGCCCTTGGGGATCACGATGTACAGCACGACGGTGAGCACCAGGGCGCCGGCGGCCACGGCCAGGGTCATGCGCTGATGGTCCAGCACCCAGTCCAGGCTGCGCTCGTAGGCGCCCACGGTGCGCGTCCACAGGGTCTCCTTGCCCGCCGCGGCCGCGCGTTCGTGCGCGTCTTCGCCCTCGGGCAGCGCATCGGGCTTGAGCAGGTAGGCGCACATCATCGGGGTGAGCGTCAGCGAGATCAGCATCGACAGCGTGACCGCGATGCTCAGCACCCAGGCGAACTCGTGGAACAGGCGGCCGGTGACCCCGGGCATCAGCAGCAGCGGCAGGAACACCGCCACCAGCGAGATGGTCAGCGAGAGCACGGTGAAGCCGATCTGGCGTGCGCCGATCTCGGCGGCCTCCGGGCCGCTCTTGCCCTGTTCGATGTAGCGCACGATGTTCTCGATCATCACGATCGCATCGTCGACCACGAAGCCGGTGGCCACCACCAGCGCCATCAGCGACAGGTTGTCCAGCGACATGCCGGCAAAGGCCATCACCGCGAAGGTGCCGGCCAGCGACAGCGGCACCGCCACCGAGGGAATGATGGTGGCCCACAGGCGGCGCAGGAACACGAAGATCACCGCCACCACCAGGCCGATGGTGAGGATCAGGGTGAACTGCACTTCATGCACCGAGGCGCGGATGGTCTCGGTGCGGTCGGAGAAGATGTCCAGGTGCACATCGGCCGGCAGCACGCTCTGCAGCTGTGGCAGCAGGGCGCGGATGCGCTCGACGGTCTGCACGATGTTGGCGCCGGGCTGGCGGCGCACTTCCAGCAGCACCGCCGGCTTGCCATCGGCCCAGGCGGCCAGCTGGTCGTTCTCCACCCCGTCCACCACGGTGGCCACGTCGGACAGGCGCACCGGGCGGCTGTTCTTGTAGCTGATGATGGTGTCGCGGTAGTCGGCGGCACTGGTCAGCTGATCGTTGGTGCCGATCGAGTAGGACTGGGTCTTGCCGTTGAGCGAGCCCTTGGGCGCGTTGACGTTGGCCTGGGTGAGCGCGCTGCGCAGCTCTTCCAGGGTCAGGCCCATGTTGGACAGCTGGGCCGGGTTGACCTGGATGCGCACGGCCGGGCGCACGTTGCCGGCGATGGAGACCAGGCCCACGCCCTGCACCTGCGACAGGCGCTGGGCCAGGATGGAGTCGGCGTAGTTGTTGACCTCGCGCAGCGGGCGCGTGTCGGAGGTGAGCTTGAGGGTGACGATGGCCGCGTCGGCCGGGTTCACCCGGTTGTAGACCGGCTGGTAGGGCAGCGAGGACGGCAGCGTGGCCTGGCGGATGGCGGCCTGCACGTCCTGGGCGGCGATGTCGATATCGCGGTCCATCGAGAACTGCAGGATGATCGTGGAGAGACCGGCCGAGGAATCGGAGGTCATGATCTCCAGCCCGGAGATCTGCCCGAACTGGCGCTCCAGCGGCGTGGTGACCAGCGAGGCCATGGTGGTGGCATTGGCGCCCGGGTACTGGGTGGTCACCACCAGGCTGGGCGCGTCGATCTCCGGCAGCGCCGATACCGGCAGCTGGCGGTAGCCGAGGATGCCGAGCAGCAACAGCCCGGCCATCAACAGCGAGGTGGCGATCGGGCGGCGGATGAAGATCGTCGAAAAGCCCACGGGCGGATCCTTGCTGTTACGTCATGCGGCGTTGGAGCGGGCAGGCGCCGGCCACGGGGCCGGCGTCGGGAACATCAGGCAGGTGCGCTCAGCGCGGACCGCCGCCACGGCGGCCACCGCCACCGCCCTGCTGCTGCGCGGCGGCCTTGAGTTCGGCCTCGGTCGGGGCGGCCGGGGTTTCGCCGGGCTTGAGCGCGGTCACCTTGGCGCCGGGCTTGAGCCGGAACTGGCCTTCGCTGACCACGCGCTCGCCACCCTTGAGACCTTCGGTGATCTGCACGTGGCTGTCGCCCACTTCCACGCCGCTCTTGACCGTCTGCATGGCCACCGTGTTGTCGGCGGTGACGATGTAGACGTACTCGCCGTCCGGCCCGCGCATCACCGCCTGGGTGGGGATCACCACGCCACCGGCAATCGTGCGCAACTGCATGCGCACGTTGACGAACTGGCCCGGCCACAGGCTGTTGTCGCTGTTGTTGAACAGCGCCCGGGCGCGGAAGGTGCCGCTGTCGCTGCTGATCTGGTTGTCCACCACGTCCAGGCTGCCGCCATCGGTGAGCACGTGCGCGTCGTTGCGGTCCAGTGCGGCGATGCTGACCGGGCCGGCCTGCTGGGCCTTGCGCACGTCCGGCAGCTGGCGCTCGGGCAGGTTGAAGACCACGTGGATCGGGTGGATCTGGGTCAGGGTGACCAGCGCGGTGCCGGCGCTGACGATGTTGCCGGCATCCACCGCGCGGATGCCGGCGATGCCGGAGATCGGGGCGGTGACGCGGGTGTACTGCAGCTGCACCTGGGCCGCGCGCATGCTGGCTTCGTTGGCGGCCACGGCACTTTCGAACTGGGCCACCTGGTTGCGCTGGGTGTCCAGGTCGGTCTTGGCCACGTACTGGCGGTACTCGGGGGAGTTGGAGCGCTGGTAGTTGGAGCGCGCGGTGGCCAGCTGGGCCTGGTTCTGGCGCTTGGCCGCGGCGGCTTCATCGAAGCTGGCCTGCAGGGTGCGCGGGTCGATCTGGGCGAGCAGGTCGCCCTTCTGGACTTCCTGGCCTTCCTTGAAGTTGATGCTGATCAGCTGGCCGCCGACCTGGGGGCTGACGGTGACGGTGTTCATCGCCGCCACGGTACCCAGCGCGCTGGCATAGACCGGCACGTCCTGGCGGGCGGCATCGACCACCGTCACCGGGACCGGCCCGGCGTTGCGTTCCTGGCCCTCCTTGCCGCCCTTGCCCGCGCTGGCGGTGGTGGCGCCGGCCTCACCCTTCTTGCCACCGCCGAGCATGCGCATACCGATGAAGCCCACCACCAGCACTGCGACCACCAGCACCACGATCTTCCAGAAACGCGACATTCAACTAACTCCTGAGGCTGGCGGAGGGCAGGGCCCGATTGGCTGGTGCAAAGCATACCCGTGGTGTGCGGGCTTTCATGCATGACGGATGGGACGGGCGGTCAGACCGGATGTGACCGGGCAGGTTCCTTCCGACAACGCCCGGAGGGGCAGAAAGTTACAGCAGCAAGTGCGCCGATGGCCTACATTCAGCTTGGTCCGCCTTGAACACCCGTGGAGATCCTCGATGCCCCGTCTTTCGTTGCTGCTGTCCGCCCTGCTGCTGGCCAGCCCCGCGCTCGCCGCGACCACCCCTGCCGAACGCCCCGAAGTGACGGCGGCGGCGACCCGCCTGAAGGCCAAGGTGATCGACTGGCGGCGCGACTTCCACCAGCATCCGGAGCTGTCCAATCGCGAGGAGCGCACCGCGGCCAAGGTGGCCGAGCAGTTGCGGGCCCTGGGGCTGAAGCCGAAAACCGGGATTGCCCACCACGGGGTGGTGGCGATCATCAAGGGCGGCAAGCCGGGTCCGCGGATCGCGCTGCGCGCGGACATGGACGCGCTGCCGGTGACCGAGCAGACCGGGCTGCCGTTTGCCTCCAAGGCGACCAGCACCTACCGCGGCGAGCCGGTGGGGGTGATGCACGCCTGCGGCCACGACGCGCACACGGCCACGCTGCTGGGGGTGGCCGATGCGCTGGTGAAGATGCAGGCCAACCTGCCGGGTGAGGTGATGTTGATCTTCCAGCCCTCCGAGGAGGGGGCGCCGCCGCCGGAGGAGGGCGGGGCGGCGTTGATGCTCAAGGAAGGGCTGTTTGCCGAGTTCAAGCCGGAGGCGGTATTCGGGCTGCACGTGTTTTCCAGCGTGCCGGCGGGGCAGATCGCGGTGCGCGGGGGGCCGTTGATGGCCGCCTCGGACCGGTTCGGGATCAAGGTGATCGGTCGGCAGACGCATGGGTCGGCACCGTGGAACGGGGTGGACCCGATCGTGGCGACGGCCGATCTGGTGGGAACGGCGCAGACGATCGTGAGCCGGCGGGCGAACCTGTCCAAGCAGCCGGCGGTGCTGACGTTCGGGGCGATCAAGGGTGGCATCCGCTACAACATCATTCCCGACGAGGTGGAGATGGTGGGGACGATCCGGACCTTCGACGAGGGGATGCGGCAGCAGATCTTCGCGGACCTGCGCAATGTGGCCGAGCACACGGCGGCGGCGCACGGGGCCAAGGCGGTGACCGATATCTATGAGGCCGAGGGCAATCCGGCGACGGTGAACGATCCGGCGCTGACGGCGCGGATGCTGCCGAGCCTGGAGGCGGTGGTCGGCAAGGACAATGTGTACGAGCCGCCGCTGCAGATGGGGGCCGAGGATTTTTCGTTGTACGCGAAGGAGGTGCCGGGGCTGTTCTTCTTCGTGGGGGCTACGGGCAAGGGCATCGATCCGGCGACGGCGCCGGCGAATCATTCGCCGAAATTCCTGCTGGATGAGAGCGCGCTGGATGTGGGCTTGCGGGCGCTGCTGCAGGTGAGCCTGGATTATCTCAACGGGACGGCGGTGGTTGCGCCTGCGGCGGGGGCTTGATCCAGAGCAACTGCAACGGCAACTGCAACGGCAACTGCAACTGCAACGGCAACTGCAACTGCAAAGGCAACTGCAACTGCAAAGGCAATTGCAACGGCGGGTTGGTCGGCTCTGGCTTGCCGCGTGGGGGGTGGGCCGGGGTGGGGTGGCGGGACACGCCGTGAACCCATCCCTGGGGGCTCGTTGTGCGCCATCCATGGCGCACAACGGTCCCGCCACCCCACCCCGGCCCACCCCCGGGCGAGATGGTGGGTGACGGCAGGTCCCGGCCGTGGCGCACAACGGTCCCGCCAGCCCACCCCGGCCCACCCCGGGCGAGATGGTCGGTGACGGCAGGTTCCGGTCGTTGGCGATCAACGGTCCCGCCAGCCCACCCCGGCCCACCCCAGGCGAGATGGTCGGTGACGGCAGGTCCCGGCCGTGGCGCACAACGGTCCCGCCAGCCCACCCCGGCCCACCCCCGGGCGCGATGGCCGGTGACGGCAGGTACCGGCCGTGGCGGGGGCGGAAGCTGGCACGGGCCGATGGCGCCGGTCATCCGGATTGATCGGCGTTCCCATGGCTATGCCTGGAATGGCGGTAGGTCCCGGCCGTTGGCCGGGGCGACATCCGGTGCGGGCGTGATGGTTCCAGTCGTCCCGCCGGCCGGGCCGCAAGGCCGGCCGGTCGCCGTGGCCTTCTGCGTTCGCTGCCGGACGCCGCGCGGCGTCCGGCGTAAAATGGGGTGATGAATACCCCCCAGGACTCCAGCCTCGGTCGCGAGGTTGCTTACCCGTCGCAGTACGATCCCACGCTGCTGTTTCCCATTCCGCGCCGTGGCGCGCGTGAAGAGATCGGTCTGGACGAGGCGGCGCTGCCGTTCGTCGGGCATGATCGTTGGCAGGCCTATGAGCTGAGCTGGCTGGACCGGCGCGGCAAGCCGCGGATCGCGGTGGCCACCATCAGCGTGCCGTGTACCTCGCCGAACCTGATCGAGTCCAAGTCGTTCAAGCTGTATCTCAACTCGCTCAACAGCACGCGCTTCGACGACGACGAGGCGGCGCGGCTGCGGATCGTGGCCGATCTGTCCGGCTGCGCCGGTGCGGTGGTGACGGTGCGCTTCGGGGTGCCGGTGCTGGTGGAAGAGGCCGAGGGCGAGTCGCTGGACGCGCTGGACGTGGCGATCGAACGCTATGGTCCGCCGGCGCCGGCGTACCTGTCGGCCGACGCGGCGCAGGTGGTGACCGAGACACTGAGTTCGGCGCTGCTCAAGTCCAACTGCCCGGTGACCGGGCAGCCGGACTGGGCCAGTGTGAGCGTGCGTTACCACGGTCCGCAGATCGACCGCGAGGGCCTGCTGAAGTATCTGGTGAGCTACCGCGAGCATGCCGAGTTCCACGAGCAGTGCGTGGAGCGGATCTTCAGCGAGATCAGCCAGCGCTGTGCGCCACAGTGGTTGGAGGTGGAGGCGCGCTATACCCGCCGCGGCGGGCTGGATATCAACCCGTGGCGGGCCAGTCCGGGCATCGCGCTGCCCGCCCGCACCGTGCGCGACCTGCGCCAGTAAACCGGGCCATCGGCGGATGCGCGGGCAGGCCGCGCGTCCCCCACGCATGCCCTGGCCACGCCGCCGGGCCCCTGGGCGGGCGCGTTCTGCACGTCTTCACATCCACGCCATGCCCCATTAACACGGGCTGTGACACCGTGCGTTCCATGTCGTCAATGAAGACGGGAGCGTGTGGATGAGTACCGAAAAGAAGGCCGATTTCTCCGGTGTCACCTCCAGCGTGGACAGCACCGCGCAGAAGGTGGAAAAGGCTGATTTCTCCGGCGTCACCTCTTCGGTGGATACCACCGCGGAGAAGGTCGGAGGCACCTACACCGTACAGAAGGGCGACTCGCTGTCGAAGATCGCCAAGCAGGAACTGGGCGATGCCAACGCCTGGAAGAAGATCTTCGAGGCCAACCGTGACGTGCTGGACGACCCGGACAAGATCTTCCCGGGCCAGACCCTCAAGTTGCCGCCCAAAGGCTGAGTCGTTCCGCGTAGCCCACTGATTCCCAGGGAGGAATTCCATGAAGAAGACGTCCATCAGTACCGCCGTACTTGCTGCCCTGCTGGCCACCGTGGCCTTGGCCGGCTGCAAGAAGAAAGAAGATACCGCCGACAACAATGCGCAGCCGGCTGCGGCCACCACGCCGGCCGAGCCGACCCCGATGACGCCGGCCGCGCCGGAGCCGATGGCCGCCGCTGCGGCAGTCAACGTGACCGCGGTGACCGTGGGCAAGACCGCGGCGGCCGACAAGAGCGTGGCCACCGCGGCGCTGTTCGCCCCCAAGGACGACATCATCGTTTCGGTGCGCACCGACGGCACCGCCAGCAACGCCAACGTGGGCGCCAAGCTGACCTTCCAGGACGGCCAGGTGGCCGGTGAGAACTCGCAGACGCTGAACACCACGGCGGCCGAGACCACCAACATTACCTTTAAGAATGCCAAGGGCTGGCCGGCGGGCAAGTACCGCGCGGAAGTCACGGTAGATGGTAAGGCGGCCGGAACGCCGCAAGAGTTCGAGGTCAAGTAAGCCCGCGCCGACTCTCTCCCGGCAACAGGCTCACGATGGACGCAGCCGCGAGGCTGCGTCTTTTTTATGCGCGCTCAACTGCGCGCGGCGGCCTGCTGCCCCGGGTCGGCATCGCGCGCGGCTTCGGCCTGGGCCAGGGTGTGGGCCTGGTCCTGGGCGCGGGCGGCGAACGCCTGGCCTTGCCCGGAGGCCTGCAGCTCACGCAGGGCGTTGCCCAGCGCTGCCTCGCCTTCGCGCGCGCCGGAGAGCAGGGCACCGGCACCTGCGCCGCTGCCCTGGGCAAGCCGGGTAGGATCGTCGTCGCGGTTGCCTGCCTCGCGCGAGGACAGCACGGGGTAATCCTTGTTGCGCAGCTTCTCGATCTCTTCCGGGGTGGTCATCCGGTTGTCGATACCCGGTTCGATCACCCCGCCGAAATCCTTGACCGGCACGCCCATCACTTCGCCCAGGGTGCGATAGGCCGAATTGCTGTTGACCGTATCGCCAAACACCTTGAAGCCGTAATTGGGGTAGTTGAGGTCGAGCTGGTTGAGCGGCTCCTTGGCCGCCACCGCCGCGTTCCAGCGCCCCAGCACCTCCTCCCTGCTGCCGGTAAGCACCGTGTTGTGCTGCTGGCCTTCCTGGATGTAGCTCTCGCGGGTGGGCTTGACCCCGTGTTCGGCGGCAAAGTCCTTGTCGTGCACGAAATGCCACACGCGCAGCGAGTGCTTCTTTTCGTCGGTGCCGATCGGGATGGCGCGGTTGGTCTGGCGGTCGGTGGCCAGCCCATGCAGCTCGGCCATGTCCTTGCCGTCAGGGCCACGCAGCACCCAGTAGTCATGGCTGGCCACGCCGGCCACGCGCAGCGATCGGGCTTCGATGGAGTATTGGTCGTCCGGCATGGATCCTCTCCTGGATGTGATGTGCGCAGGCGGCATGGATCGGCGCGCCCGCCGCGTGCCCGGCCTTCCTTACGCAGCGCTCAGGCAGGTCGCAAAACCGCTCTCGAACTCCTTCAGCCCGGCTTCCACGCCCTGGTCCACGAAGTAGGCGCCGGCACCCCGCAGGCGCAGCGACACCGAGCCCTTGGCCGGGTCGTGCTGGAGGTGCAGGCGGAAGCCGCTGATGTTGTCTTCGGGGAAGTCCCCGGTTTCCAGCACGCCGTGCTGGAGATCCTCCCGGGTCACCTTGTGATCCCAGAGCGCCTCATCCTGGCCCAGTTGCGTCAGGCGCTGGCGCGCGCAGGCAAATACCTTGGGCGTGGGGGTCTGCGGGGGGACCTGCAGCGTGGCTGCGGCCTCGGGAACCGCATGGGCGGAGTTGGACATCGCGCACCCTCCTGATGCTAGAAGAACCATCAATGCCGTTGCCGGCAGCCTGAATTTCCACATGACGACCATCCTGTTTCGTCCAACCCCGGCGACTATAGCCCGGGCCCAGGTTAAGGAAGCATCAGCGCGGCGGGGCCCGCCGGCACGGTTTCACTGGTTACCGTTGGGCCGGTGGGCGGATCGCAGCGTTGCAGTACCGCCGCGTATGGCGCCGCTTTGCTCCAGGGGGCTGAAAACGCGACAATGCGGGGGTTTCCCGCAGCGCGCGCCGAGCGGCGCGATCCACGGGGAAAGTGACACGGTTGCACGCGGCCCGGCATCGCCGTCGGCCATCACTCCTCAGATCCGCAAGAGAGCATCAGTCCCCCATGTCGAACACGCCCAAGATCCTCTACACGCTGACCGACGAAGCACCGTTCCTGGCCACCCAGTCGCTGCTGCCGATCGTCGAGGCCTACACGGCCACCGCCGGCATCGCCGTTGAAACCCGCGATATCTCCCTGTCCGGCCGCATCCTGGCGCTGTTCCCGGATTACCTGAAGGACGACCAGAAAGAGGCCGACCACCTGGCCGAACTGGGCCAGCTGGCGACCACCCCGGACGCCAACATCATCAAGCTGCCCAACATCAGCGCCTCGGTGCCGCAGCTGAAGGCCGCGATCAAGGAGCTGCAGGACCAGGGCTTCGCACTGCCGAATTACCCGGACGTCCCGACCGACGAGGTCTCGCGCGACATCAAGGCGCGCTATGACAAGGTCAAGGGCAGCGCGGTCAACCCGGTACTGCGCGAAGGCAACTCGGACCGCCGCGCACCGCTGTCGGTGAAGAACTACGCACGCAAGCACCCGCACCGCATGGGCACGTGGTCCAAGGACTCCAAGTCGCACGTGGCGCACATGGACGGCGGCGATTTCTATGGCAGCGAGAAGTCGGCCACCCTGGCCAACGCCGGCAGCCTGAAGATCGAACTGCAGCAGGCCGATGGCAAGACGGTCGTGCTGAAGGAAAAGACCGCGGTCAAGGCCGGCGAGATCGTCGATGCCGCGGTGATGAGCCGCAAAGCGCTGGCCAGCTTCGTGCAGGCGCAGATCGCCGATGCCAAGGCCAAGGGCGTGCTGTTCTCGCTGCACCTCAAGGCCACCATGATGAAGGTCTCCGACCCGATCATGTTCGGCGTGGTCGTCGAAGAGTTCTACAAGGACGTGCTGGCCAAGCACGCCGACGTACTCAAGCAGGCCGGTTTCGACCCCAACAACGGCATCGGCGACCTGTACGCACGCCTGCCGCAGCTGCCCGACGCCACCCAGGAAGCGATCAAGGCCGACCTGGCCGCCGAGTACGGCAAGCGCCCGGGCCTGGCCATGGTCAATTCGGACAAGGGCATCACCAACCTGCACGTGCCCAGCGACGTGATCGTCGACGCCTCGATGCCGGCGATGATCCGCGACTCCGGTGGCATGTGGAACGCCGACGGCAAGCTGCAGGACACCAAGGCCGTCATTCCGGACCGTTGCTACGCCGGCGTGTACCAGGCGGTGATCGACGATTGCCGCACCCACGGTGCCTTCGACCCGGCCACCATGGGCTCGGTGCCCAACGTGGGCCTGATGGCGCAGAAGGCCGAGGAATACGGCTCGCACGACAAGACCTTCCAGATCCCGGCCGACGGCACCGTGCGCGTCACCGACGAGGCCGGCAACGTGGTCTTCGAACACGCCGTGCAGACCGGTGACATCTGGCGCATGTGCCAGACCAAGGACGCCCCGATCCAGGACTGGGTCAAGCTGGCCGTCAACCGCGCCCGCCTGAGCAGCACCCCGGCGGTGTTCTGGCTGGATGCCAGCCGCGCCCACGACGCGCAGGTGATCGCCAAGGTCGAAACCTACCTGAAGGATCACGACACCAACGGCCTGGATATCCGCATCCTGGCCCCGGTGGAGGCGACCGCCTTCTCGCTGGACCGCATCCGCAAGGGTGAGGACACCATCTCGGTAACCGGCAACGTGCTGCGTGATTACCTGACCGACCTGTTCCCGATCATGGAGCTGGGCACCAGCGCCAAGATGCTCTCCATCGTGCCGCTGATGGCCGGTGGCGGCCTGTTCGAGACCGGTGCCGGTGGCTCGGCGCCCAAGCACGTGCAGCAGTTCGTGGAAGAGGACTACCTGCGCTGGGATTCGCTGGGTGAGTTCCTGGCCCTGGCCGCCTCGCTGGAGCACCTGGGCAACCGCTACGACAACGCCGGTGCCACGGTGCTGGCCAAGACCCTGGACCAGGCCAATGGCCAGTTCCTGGACAACGACAAGTCGCCCTCGCGCAAGCTCGGTGGCATCGACAACCGTGGCAGCCACTTCTACATCGCGCTGTACTGGGCCCAGGCCCTGGCCGCGCAGGACGACGATGCCGCGCTGAAGGCGCGCTTCGCCCCGCTGGCCAACGCACTGGCCGGGAACGAGCAGAAGATCGTGGAAGAGCTGGCCGCGGTGCAGGGCAAGGCGGTGGACATCGGCGGCTACTACCGTCCGGACGTGGCCAAGGCCGCCGCTGCGATGCGCCCGAGCGCCACCTTCAATGATGCACTGGCTGCTCTGTAAACCCGCCTTGCCGCACACGCGGTGATGCACGAAAAACCCGCGCCCCGGCGCGGGTTTTTTGTTGGCCACGTCGCAGGGTCACCGCCTGCAGGGCGGTCTCGCGGGCAGCGTCGCACGAGCAGGTCCGCGGGGCGTGGCGCCGCTGCGGGAGTGTGATGCCCATCGTCGGCGTCCACACGCCGATGAAGGCCGCGTCAACGCGAGTGGTACAGAACTTGCCCTGTGGTTACAGGGCCGGGGCGCGGCCTTGCTGTGCGCAAACGTCGGCTCAATCTGTGCGATCCATCACTTATGCGCCGATATCGATGGCATAGCCTATCGACGATCTTTTCTGCAGTAAGTGTGAACTCTCACAGCGCAGGGGAAGGCGATGGCCAGGGTGCTGGTGGTGGGATCGGATATCCAGGGGGAGCACGCGTTGCTGCAGCGCCTGCGCACGGCGGCCGCGTTGCCGGCCGAGACCGTGCGCAGTTGCCGCGATCTGGATGATTGCGATCTGCTGGTGATCAAGGACACGCCGGCGCTGCGCAATGCAGCGATGCGGATGGTGCGCGAGCGGCCCCGGATCCAGTTCTGGATCGAAGACCAGCACGGCACGCTGCGCCACGGCCAGGGCGATGGGCAGGCGGTGCTGGACGATGATGCCATCGAGCAGGCATTGCGGCAGATGCCCGGCGCACCGGCGCCGATCGAAGAGCCCATCGCCGCACGCGCGGCCAAGGCGATCACCCGCGCGCTGCGCGAACACCTGCAGGCGCGCCAGGGCCATGCGGTGCTGGCGCTGGATGGACTGCCGGTACTGCTGCTGGATTTCGAACAGGACCAGATGGTGGTGCCCGACGGCAGCGGCAATGCCGAACTGGCGCAGCTGCTGTCCGATGACTTCGAGCGCCTGGCCCTGCACGGTATCGCCGCCAAGCGCTACCAGCAGTTGGCCGGCGAACTGCCGCGGCAGCCGCTGCGGCCGCTGCTGTGGCTGTGGGGGCAGCACCCGGCGCACTGGCACGACCTGGATGCGCGGCTGCAGCGCCACGCGCGGGTGCGCCTGTTGCGCTGGCCGGACTTCCGCGTACTGGGCCACCAGCACGACAGCTTCCGGCTGTGTTCGCTGCTGCTCAAGCGTGCCTGCAGCGTGGACGAATGCGCCGCCCTGCTGGAGATCTCCGGCGAGGCGGTGCGTACGTTCGTGCATCCGGCCTATCTGTGCGGCTACGCGGCGCTGGAGCCGGCGGCCGAGCGCGCACGGCCGCCGCTGCCGGCCGGCGATGGCGGCGGGTTGCTGGCGCGGATGTGGCGCAGCGTGCGCCAGCGTGGCGGAGGCTGAGCGTGCGCGAACACAAGATCGTGGTCCTGGGCAGCATGGGCTGCGGCAAGTCGACCTTGGTGCGCGCGATCGCGGCCGGTGCGGTGATCGACACCGACGTGCACAACAGCGACCGCCAGGGCGCGGACAAGGCCTCCACCACGGTGGCCATGGACTATGCCGATATCGACCTGCCCAACGGCGACCGCCTGCGCCTGTATGGCACGCCTGGGCAGCAGCGCTTCGATTTTCTCTGGCCGATCCTGTTGCAGGGGGCCAGCGGGGTGGTGCTGCTGCTCGATGCCACCGGTGCGGAGACCGCCGATGCGCTGGACAGCTACCTGGCCGTGCTGCGCCAGCATGCCGCGCAGGTGCCGACGGTGATCGGGGTATCGCGGCTGGACCTGGCCCCGCAGTTCGACCTGGAGGCATGCGCTGCACGGGCCGGCGGCGACGGGCGCTGGTTGCCGGTGGTGCCGGTGGATGCGCGGGATCGCGAACAGGGGCTGTGCCTGATGGACGTGCTGATGAGCGAGATGGAAGCGGGCGCGCTGGTGGCCGCGCATGGCTGACGGACACGATGCCCGCCGCCTGGATGCGGCACTGCGTACCCGCCTGGCCGCCCACCTGCAGCGCTTCGCCGATGACATCACCGGCGTGCGCAGCGTCGTGCTGGCCAGCGTGGACGGTTTTGCGCTGGTCCCCGCCGCCGGGACCCACGGCAACGGCGAGCGGCTGGCGGCGATGACCAGCGCGATGCTGGCCCTGGCCGCCGCGGTCGGGCGCGAGCTGGCGCTGGGCGAACTGGAGGTGCTGATGCTGGAAGCCGGCGAGGGCAAGGTGCTGATGCTGGCGCTGCCTGCAACGCCGGCGCCGCTGCTGCTGATGACCGCCTGCGATGCGCGCTGCGTGATCGGCAAGGTGCTGTGGAGTGCGAAGGAATGTGGCCGCAACATCATGGCCGAACTCAGCGGATCACGAGCCGATCCGCAGGGGAACACGGGGCTCGACAACCAACGGGGTGCAACATGGCAGGACTCGACGATACCTTGAACGCGCTGATGACCATCGACGGCGCCCAGGCGGTGGCCCTGGTCGATTACGAGAGCGGCATGCTGCTGGGGGAGGCCGGCTCGGGGATGGACATGGAGGTGGCCGCAGCCGGCAATACCGAAGTGATCCGGGCCAAGATGAAGACCGCCGCCTCGCTCAACCTCAACGACACCATCGAGGACATCCTGATCTCGCTCGGCAAGGCGTACCACATCCTGCGCCCGGTCTCGCGCAAGAAGGGCCTGTTCCTGTACCTGGTGCTGGATCGCAACAAGTCCAACCTGGCGCTGGCGCGGCGCAAGGTGCAGGACGTGGAAGCCGAACTGGCGCTGTAGCCTGCCGCCGTCGTCGGCCGGGCCGCGGTGCGGTCGGCGACGTCCAGCCGGGGCGTGGGTCCGCCAGGCGTAGTCGCCGGGGCCTACCCGCGCCCCAGTGGCTGCCGTATGGTGATGGCAGGTCCTTCCGGTTCGATGGCATGGTTGCCGCCAACACCCCTGGTCATGACACCCTGGCCGCCGCGCTGGCGGTCCTGGTCCGTGATGGCTTCGAGCACTATCACGCGCGCTTTGCCGCCGTTACCCGGCGCGCCAGGCAACGATTCGAAACACGCGACTGGGCCGGTGCACGCGCCGATGCGGTCGAACGCATCGGGCTGTACGACCAGTGCATCGCGCAGACCGTGGATGCACTGCGGCGCGCGGCCGGTGAGGCCATCGGCACGCGCACGCTGTGGCTGCAGGTACGCCACGCCTATGCGTTGTTGCTGGACGGGTTGATCGACGCCGAGCTGTACAAGACCTTCTACAACACCCTGGCCCGGCGCCTGTTCGCCACCGAGGGCGTGGATGCGGCGATCGAGTTCATGGCCATGGACGTGGAGCCCTCCGATGCCATCACCCACCCGGTCGCGCGGCACAGCTACACCCTCTCGGCCACCCGGCCGGCAGAGGCGTTCATGCGGGTACTCGGCAACTACCGTTTCGAGGTGCCCTATGCCCACCAGCTGCGCTGCGCGGCGGCCATTGCCGTGCGCCTGCAGGACGACCTGGCGCATTGGGGCGACTACCCGGTGCACAGCATCGAACTGCTCGACACCGTGTTTTACCGTGAGCGCCGTGCGTACCTGGTCGGGCGGGTGTTCGGCGAGCACCGCTTCTCGCCCTGCGTCATCGCCCTGGTCAACGATGGCCAGGGCCTGCGTGCCGAGGCCGTGCTCACCCGCCGTCGCGATGTGGCGCACCTGTTCGGCGTGTCGCGCAGCTACTTCCAGGCCGACCTGGCCACCGTCGGTGACGCGGTGGTGTTCCTGCGCAGCCTGCTGCCGGCCAAGCCCATCGATGAGATCTACACCGTGCTGGGCCGGGCCAAGCAGGGCAAGACCGAGCGCTACCGGACCTTCTTCCGGCATTTCCAGGAGCAGGCCAGCGAACAGCTCGTCCCTGCCGATGGCACCCCCGGCATGGTCATGGCCGTGTTTACCCTGCCCAGCTATCCGCTGGTGTTCAAGTTGATCCGCGACCGCTTCGCCTGGCCCAAGGCCATGACCCGCCAACAGGTTGAAGAGAAGTACGCGCTGGTGTTCAACCTGGACCGCGTCGGTCGTCTGCTCGATGCGCAGCCCTACCGCCACCTGCGCTTTCCACGTGCGCGCTTTTCCGCGGCGCTGCGCGAGGAGCTGCTCACCCAGTGCCGCAGCAGCGTGCGCGAGGAGGGGGAGGAGCTGGTGATCGCGCTGTGCTACGTCCAGCGCCGGTTCCGCCCGCTCAACCTGTACCTGCGCGAGCAGGCCGGCGAGGCGCGCCGCCAGGCCGCGTTGGACTACGCGCAGGCGATCACCGACATGGCGCGCAACAATATCTTCCCCGGCGACATGCTGCCCAAGAACTTCGGCGTGTCCCGCCACGGGCGCGCGGTGTTCTACGACTACGACGAGCTGTGCCTGGTCAGCGACTGCCAGTTCCGCGCCTGGCCGGCGCCGCGCAACGACGAGGAAGCCCTCGCCGACGAACCCTGGTTCCAGATCGGCCCACGCGACGTGTTTCCCGAGCGCTTCTGGATGTTCATGGGGCTGCCCGCAGCCGAACTGGCTGCAGTACGCGAGCACTTCGCGCATCTGTTCGAGCCGGCGTGGTGGCAGGGCCTGCAGGCACGCTTCGCGGCGGGGGACTTTCCCGACACTCCGCCTTACGCGGCCACCCATCGCCTGGCCTGATTGGCGGGCGGCCCGGGGCTGCGTTACGCTTGGGCACATCCACAAGGAGCAGGTGCGATGCGTTCACCCCATATTCTTGCGCTGGCCCTGGCCTTCGGCGGTGCCGGCATGGCCGGTATCGGCCAGGCCGATGCGCAGACCCGCAGCGCGGTGCGGGCACAGGCCGAGGCCAGCATGGTGCTGACCGGCGAAATCGATATCGGCACCGAGGGCCAGGTCGAGGGCTTCCGGCTTGACCGGCGCGACCTGGTCAACCCGGCGATCGCCACCTTCGTGGATGAGAACGTGCAGAGCTGGCGCTTCGAGCCGGTGCGGGTGGATGGGCGCGCGAGCAAGGCGCGCACGCCGGTCAGCATCCGCCTCGGTGGCCAGGTCAAGCCCGACGGCACCCAGCAGGTGACGCTGATGGCCGCCAGTTTCGAACAGTACGACCCCACCGACACCGACGGCGTGACCAGCGTGAAGCTGCCGCCCCCGGCCTTCCCCGAAGACGTCTATTACGCGGGCGGGCGCGGTGATGTCCTGCTGCTGATCCAGGTCGGTCGCGATGGCAAGGTGCTGGACGTGGCCACCGAGCAGGTCAACCTGCGCGTGATCGCCAACGAATCGAGCATGCGCAAGATGCGCGACAAGCTGGCCCGCGTATCCATGGGCGCGGCCCGCAAGTGGACGTTCAAGGCACCTACCACCGGCGAGAAGAAGGACGATGCCAGCTGGACCGTGCGCGTCCCGGTCCGTTTCGCCTTCAACGACGGGCGCGAGGACCGCTACGGCAAGTGGGATGCCTACATTCCCGGCCCGCGTCAGCAGGCCCCGTGGCGCGCCGACAAGGCACTGGCCGAGGAGGGCGGCGACCTGCTGCCGGCCGGCGGCGTGTTCATGGCCGACGCCGCACGCAAGGGACCGCAGTTGCTGACCCCGCTCGGCGGCTGATCCATCGCCCCCACGCTGCCTGCCGCGCATCGTCCCGATGCGCGTGCTGCGGCCGCGTGGCGTGGCTGCCCGGGCCGGTGCCCAAGCCCGTGCTCGGCCAAGGCTGAGCGCGCGCCCCGCGGCGCGGCGTAGTCGTCAGCCGCGCTCGCGGCCTTCCGGATCGGGGTAGACCACGGTGCGGTTGCGGCCCTGTTCCTTGGCCATGTACAGCGCCTTGTCGGCCAGCCGCAAGGCCT
The DNA here is from genome assembly GCA_002435595.1 of Stenotrophomonas maltophilia. Taxonomy (GTDB): domain Bacteria; phylum Pseudomonadota; class Gammaproteobacteria; order Xanthomonadales; family Xanthomonadaceae; genus Stenotrophomonas; species Stenotrophomonas maltophilia_AC. The sequence goes on along the minus strand of DJBL01000104.1, from coordinate 15,389 downwards.
GCTGCGGGTCGTCGTGATAGCTGGGGTAGTGGGCCACGCCAAGGGACACGGTGACCGAACCCACTTCCTCGAAGGTCTCTGCGGCCACCTGGGTGCGCAGGCGCTCGGCGATGCCGGCCGCAGCGGCGGTGTCGATGCCGGGCAGCAGGATCAGGAACTCCTCGCCACCGTTGCGGCAGAGCAGGTCGGTATCACGCGAATCGTCGCGCATGAGCTGGGCGATGCGCAGGATCACCGCATCGCCCACGGCGTGCCCGAAGCGGTCGTTGATGGTCTTGAAGCGGTCGATGTCCACGGCGATGATCCCGAACGGCTGCCCGCGCGCCTGCCAGTCCTCCAGGCCCTGCTGCAGCCCGCGGCGGTTCTGCAGGCCGGTGAGCGGGTCGGTCATGCTGGCCCGGTTGAGCTTGCCGATCCGGTCCTGCAGCAGGTTGAAGCTGTACAGCAGCGCCTGCTTGAGATGGGCCACCTCGTAGTACCACGCGCGGATGCCGGTGACATGGCGGATGGCGATGCCCGTGTCGCGGTTCTGCACGTTGCGCGCCAGCTGCCACAGCGGCAGGGAGATGCGCCGGGCGAACCACCAGGTGACCAGCAGCGACAGCACGCCCAGCGGAATGGCATTCCAGATCACCGAGGTCATCAGGCTGGACAGCGGTGCCAGCGTGGCCGCGGCGGGGCGCTGGGCAACCACGCCCCAGCGCACCACCGGCACCGGCGCGTAGCCGGCCAGCATCTGCACGCCGTGGCTGTTGCGCACCTGCCGGGCACCGGAGTGGCCCTGGCTCACCGCCTGCACCGCCGGGTTCTCCAGCGCGAACTGGCCCACCCGGTCCGGCTCGATGTGGTACAGGATGCGGCCGTTGCGGTCGACCACGTACAGGTAGGAGCCGTCGCGGTAGTAGTGCTTGCCCAGCAGGGTCTGCAGGATGCTGCGCTCGCGCAGGTAGAGGGTGCCGCTGACGTAGCCCTGGTACTGGCCCTGCGCGCTGAAGATCGGGTGCGAGATGGCCACCAGCAGGCGCCCGGTGGCCGACTGGTAGGGATCGCTCACGAACGGTTCGCGGCGCGCCAGCGCTTCCTTGTTGCCGGGGCTGTCGAGCACGATGCCCTGCAGGGCCAGGCTCTGCGGCGAGGTGGCCAGCACGGTGCCGGCGGGGTCCACGATCAGCACCGAGTTGAAGCTGTTGGTCTGCAGTTGCAGGCGCGCTGCTTCGGCGTCCAGTTCGCTGCGCTGGTGCGCGCGCTGGCCCAGCGTGGTCGCACTGTAGGCCAGCTGCTGCTGCGCGGACTGGATGAAGTTCTGGGTGGTCTCGGCCAGCTTGCTGGCGTACACCCGGTTGGCTTCCAGGGTGTTGCCGATCAACTGCTCGCGTTGCACGCGGTAGCTGGCGTGCAGGGTATTGGCCAGTGCGATCAGCGCGCTGAGCAGGGCCAGGGCGAGGATCAGCTTGCCGAGGTTGAGGCGGGTGGACAACGGGCGCATGCGGGCGAGGGGCACTGGCAGGGTGCAGCGCCAGCCGGGACACGGATGGAACGGCAACGATGGAGCAATCAGGAGCGCACTGCGTGGTGCCGCATCCGGGCGCACGCGTGCGCGGCCGGGCCGACATCCCCGCCCCCGGGCGGACGACGGATCACGGCGCGGATTATTGCGGATTCTCCACGGCCGTGGGTGAAGTCACGCGTGGCCGTGCGTTCAGCGCGCCAGGCGCGTGCGCAGCACGCTGCGCACGTTGGCCGCGGTGGTGGCATCCAGCGGCCCCAGCACGCCTTGTGCGTGGGCGGGGATGTGCGCGGTGGTGGTGGCGTCGGCGTCGAAGACGTAATGATCGAACAGCGCCCGCCAGTGCGCGCGCTGGGCCGGCGGCAGCTCGCGCAGTGCCAGCAGCGACAGCATCAGTGCGTTCATCGGGCCATCCATCCAGGCCGGCACCGGCCGCCACCAGGTGTTGACCAGCACGTTGAAGGCCGCCAGCCCCTCCATGTGGTGCCACCACAGCGAAGGAATGAACACCGCATCGCCGGGGCCGAGTTCGGCCCCCTGGGCATGGGCCAGGGCCTGGCCGAAACGAGGGAAGCGCTGCAGGTCCGGGGCGGCGAAATCCACCAGGCTCACCGCCTGTCCGGCGGGGGTGAAATCCAGCGGCCCGATGTACAGGTTGTCGATCTGCTCCGGCGGGAACAGGGTCACCCGCCGGCGTCCGGCCGCCACGCAGGCCAGGTTGTCCGGTACGTCCTGGTGGGCGGCGATGCGCGAGCGGTTGCCGATCCAGATGCTGGTCAGCGGGTCATCCACGCCCAGCGCCAGCGGGTTGGCCGCGGCAAACCCCGGCAGGAAGCTGTCCAGCGTGGTCGAGGCCACGTAGATGGTGGGCGCGTCCGGTTCGGCCTGGTATTTGAGCAGCGTATCGAGCACCACCTTCAGCGCGATCTGCTCGCGGCGGAAATTGAAGCCGGTCATGTCCGCGTTGTAGAAGATCCGGCCCTGCGCCTGCGGGGCGGCGGTGGTGGCGGTGACCGGCATCTGGCCATGGTCGAACTGCTTGAGATGGGCGACCGCAGCGGCGGCCGACTCCTGCGCGGCGGCCACCATCGGCCAGTGCGCGACCAGCCCGCGCAGCACCTTGGGCGTGGTCCAGTGGGGCAGCAACGCCGGCAGCCGGGCCGGATCGAGCCCGTGCAGTTCCTCGATCGGGCCGGGCGTGGTGGTCATGGGCATCCGGGGCGATGGGGGCAATGGCGCCCACGGTAGCGCAGGGCGCGTCGGGGGCGAAGGGCCGCCGGCAGGCGCGGCCCTCGCCGGGAACCGCCGACCGCAGTCGGCGGCAGCCTAGAACTTGTAACGCACCCCGAACATGTAGCGCGGCCCGGTCTGGGTGGCGTAGCGCAGCATGTTGGTGTGGCGCGAGTAGGTACGCATGGTCTCGTCGGTGAGGTTGATCGCTTCCAGGCTCAGGGTGAGCTGGTCGCTGACCGCGTAACTGATGTTCAGGTCGAGCTGGCCGTAGGCATCGGTGTAGTTGGGGTTGGGGCCCTGGCCGCCGATGCCGTTGAGGAAGGTATCGCGCCAGTTGTAGGCCGCGCGCACCTGCCAGTTGTACTTCTCGTAGAACAGCACCAGGTTGGCCGAGTCGCTCAACCCGATCATCGGGTACTGGTCGCCCAGGCTCAGGTCGTTGAAGGTCAGCCCGGAGGTCACCTTGGTGTAGTTGGCCGCCAGGCCGAAGCCGGTCTGGCCGAACAGCTGCTGCACGCTCACTTCCCAGCCATCCAGGTGGTCCGAGCGCTGGTTGGCCGGCACGGTGATGTCGAAGCCGGCGATCGGATCGCCGGGCTGGCCGACGATGTTGCCGGTGAGCTGGCCGGCCGAGTTGCTGCCGGTGGCGGTCACGCCCGGGGCACCGTCGTGGTTGGTGAAGATGTAGTCGCGGATGCAGGGCATGTCGGTCACCCCGCAGCCGGCGGCCAGTGCTTCGTTCCAGTACGTGCCACCGACCGGGGTGTGCAGCCCGGCGCCGCTGTCGCGCACGATGGTGTTGCTGATGAAGTTCTTGATGTTCTTGCGGAAGAAGCCGACCGAGGCATAGCTGGATGGGCCGTAGTACCACTCCAGCGACAGGTCGACGTTGTCCGATACCAGCGGTTCCAGTGCCGGGTTGCCGCGCGAGCCGGTGCCGCCCTGGGTGCGCACGATATTGTCGAAGCGGCGGCCGCTGTCGATCTGGGTCCAGCCGGGACGGCCGATGCTGCGGCTGTAGCTGCCACGCAGCGCCAGATCCTCGCTCAGGTCCAGCTTGAGGTCCACGTTGGGCAGCACGTAATCGTATTTGCCCTTGCCACCGATGAAGGTGCCTTCGGCGGCATAGCCCAGGTTGAACTCATTGGCCGAGCCCCAGTTGATGCTGGTCGGCACCCGCACCAGCGCGCTCGATTCCACTTCGGTCTGCTCATAGCGCACGCCGGCGGCCACGTGCAGCGGCATCGACCAGTCGAAGGTGGTGCGGTACTGCAGGTAGGCACTCTTCGAGGTTTCGGTGGTGCGGATGTCCTCGGTGTACTCGGTGGGGGCCAGGTAACAGGTGGGGCAGGGCGGCTCGGCGCCATTGGGCACCTGGGCGGCGCGTTCGCGCAGGCGGTCGAAGTCGAACACCAGGAACTGCCCGGTCAGGCGCGGGTCGCCGTGCCCGGAGAACGCATCGAAGTACCTGGCCATGTCATCGGCGTACCAGATGCTGTCGTCGTAGTCCGACGGCGTGCCCATCCCGCCCCAGCTGTCGCGCTGCATGATCGCCGCGGCGGAGCGGTTGGCCACCTTGGTGTAGCCCACGCCGAAATCCAGCGCGGCGTAGTCGGCGAACCGGAACGTACCGCTGCCCTGGTACTGCTCCACCTTGGACTTGTTGTAGCTGTTCTGGAACACCGAGCCGGTCACCACCGCATCGGAGGCCTGCAGGCCGCCCGGCGGCAGTGCGATGTTGATGATCGGCAGGTCGCCGCTGTAGTCCACGGTGGTCTTGCCGCGCACGAAGGCGGCCACGCCGAGCACGCCGGCCGAACCATAGGGACCGTCCGGCTGCGATTCGGCGGTGGCATTGTTGACGTCGAAGGACAGGTCCAGCGCGTCGTTGACCTCCCAGGCGACATTGAAGCCGAGCGCATCCATGGTGTTCCGGGTGGCCAGCTTCATGCCGCCCATCGACACGTCCGAGTTGGTCATGTCTTCGCTGTAGATGATCGGCGCCGCCACCGGGCCATTGGTCCAGGTACTGTCGCCGGGGCCGTAGTTGAACCACACCGACAGCTCGCTGCGCTGCTGCTGCACCTTGTTCTCCACGTAGGTGTAATCCAGCGTGGTGGTGACGTTGTCGGCCGGCTTCCATTGCAGGGTGGCCTGCGCATTGGTGCGCTGGCGCTGCACGCCGTTGACGTTGTAGGCGGTGTTCTGCGGGCGGGCGTAGATGTCGGTGGGACCGGGCCGGTTCTGGATGCGGTCGGCGTAGCCCTGGCCCGGCTGCGGCAGGGCGCGCCAGTCACTGCTTTCATTGCCCTGGAAGGTGGCCCAGCCCTCGGCCACGGTGGCCTGGTTGAAACCGGAGTCGCGCTCCTGGTGGCTGGCGCTCAGGGTCACGCCGAAGCGGTCATCGGCGTAGCGCTGGCTGAAGATGCCCGACAGCTCGCCGGTCACGTTGGCGCCCTGCAGCGTGCGCGGCAGATTGTCGTTGGAACTGTCGTTGACCGCCTTCAGGCCCAGGCTGATCACCGGTTCGGATTCGAGCGGGCGCAGCGTCCTGATGTCGATGGTGGCGCCGATGCCACCGGTGGGATTGTCGGCGCGGGTGGTCTTGTACACCTCCACCGCCGAGATCGACTCGGAGGCGATGTTGGCAAAGTCGAACGAGCGCGAGCCGGACAGGCCGCCACCGCCGTTGCCGAGGTTGGAGGCGGGCATCTGGCGGCCATTGAGCAGCACCAGGTTGAAGTCCGGGCCGATGCCGCGCACGGTCACCTTGGAGCCTTCGCCGCTGGAGGTGCGGTCGATCGACACGCCGCTGATGCGCTGCAGCGATTCGGCCAGGTTGGTATCAGGGAACTTGCCGATGTCCTCGGCGACGATGCCATCGACCACGCCCTGGCTGTCGCGCTTGAGGTTCATCGACGATGTCAGGCTGCCGCGGATACCGGTGACCTGCACCGCATCGAGCGTGGTGGGATCGGGGCTCTGCGGCGAGGGTGTGGTGGCCGGATCCTGCGCCCAGGCCGGGCTGGCCAGCACGGTGAGCAGCGCGGAAGTGAGCATCGCCTTGCGGGGTACGACCTTGTACGTCTTCATTGGAAGCTCCCTCCCCAGGGATTTCGGTAATGGCGGTCCTACGACGTGATGGCACGGGTCAACAGCACACCCGGCCGGATTGGGAGCCATGCCTGACAGCGTTGTCAACAAAGCCTGTCCAGATCGCCCCTCCAGCCCCTCGGTCGCCCAGGTCCGGCGCTGTCATCGGCAGCCCGTTCGATGCCGGTCAAACGCTGCGGCACAGGCGTTGCAGCGTGCTTTCGACGCCGCGTTGCAGCGCCGATTCAGCCGTCGCGGCGCGTTGTGCAGTGCAGAACGAAACTGCGCGGGAGGCCCGACGCACGGCGATCGCGCACGCGCGGTGGACGTTGACCACTGCGCTGACAGCGCTGGACAATCGATGACGAAGCGGGTTCCATGTGTGGCCGCCCGATGGCTGGCACACCCTTCAACAAGGACATGCAATGGACAACCCTGCGGCAGTGCGCGGTCAACACGTGCAGAGCAATCGCGTGGCGTTGGCGGTGGTCACCGCCATCTTCTTCATGTGGGGCTTCCTGACCTGCCTCAACGACATCCTCATCCCGCACCTCAAGGCGGCCTTCGCGCTTACCTGGGTGCAGGCGATGCTGGTGCAGTTCACCTTCTTCGGTGCGTACTTCCTGATGTCCTTGCCGGCCGGGCGCCTGGTCGCCGCGGTGGGCTACAAGCGCGGCATCGTCGCCGGGCTGGCCATCGCCGGCGTGGGTGCGCTGCTGTTCTGGCCGGCTGCGCACGCGCACGTATACGGGTTGTTCCTGGGCGCGCTGTTCGTGCTGGCCACCGGCATCACCGTGCTGCAGGTGGCGGCCAACCCGTACGTGGCGCTGCTGGGGCCGGAACAGACCGCCTCCAGCCGGCTTACCCTGGCCCAGTCGATGAACGCATTGGGCACCACGCTGGCGCCGTTGTTTGGCGGCCTGCTGATCCTGTCGGCCGAACCACGCACCGATGAGGCACTGGCGCTGCTGCCGCAGGCCGAGGCCCTGGCCTACCGCGCCGCCGAAGCGCAGTCCGTGCAGTTGCCGTATTTCGGCCTGGCGGTCGCGCTGTTCGTGTTGGCCGCGGCGATCTGGATGTTCCGCCTGCCGGCCATTCCCGGCGTGGAAGAAGGGGCCAGCGGCGGTCGCATCCGCGATGCGCTGCGGCATCCGCACCTGCGCTACGGCGTGCTGGCGATCTTCTTCTACGTGGGTGCCGAAGTGTCCATCGGCAGCGTGCTGGTCAACTTCCTGTCCATGTCGGGCATCGGCGAAGGCCTGACCGAGCAGGAGGCCACCCGGTATGTGTCCATGTATTGGGGCGGCGCGCTGGTGGGCCGCCTGGTCGGCACCGTGCTGCTGGCCCGGCTCGACCCGCGCCGTCTGCTGGGCCTCTTCGCGCTGGTGGTGATGGCGCTGCTGGCCGTCACCATGCTGGCCGGTGGCGGCTTGGCCAAGTGGGCGGTGGTCAGCATCGGGCTGTTCAACTCGATCATGTTCCCGACCATCTTCGCGCTGGCCATCGCACGCCTTGGCGCGCTCACCGGCAAGGGCTCCAGCCTGCTGGTGATGGCCATCGTAGGCGGTGCGGTGGTTCCGCTGGCGATGGGCTGGGTCGCCGACCACCATGGCCTGCAGCTGTCCTTCCTGCTGCCGATGCTGTGCTACCTGTACATCGTGTTCTACGCGTGGCGGGGGTCGCGCCCCGCCGCGTAGGCACGCGTCTCAGCGCCGTCGCGGCGCGTGGGTGGATTCGCGCACCAGCACCGCATGGTCCACGGTGACCATGCGGCCGGCCCCGGCGGAGCGGATGTGTTCGATCAGCTGCTCGGTGGCCAGCCGGCCCATGTGCGAGGTGGGCTGGCGCACGGTGGTCAGCGCCGGGTAGATATGTCCGGCGATCGGGGTGTCATCGAAGCCGCACACCGACAGGTCGCGCGGCACGCGCAGGCCGCGCTGCCCGGCCACCCGGTACACCGCGGCGGCCATGTCGTCGTTGGCCGCGAAGATCGCCGTCGGTGGCTGGGCCAGGTCGAGCAGCGCGTTGGCCGCCGCGATCCCCGACTCGAATGAAAACTGCCCGTTGGCCACCAGGGCCGGGTCATAGGCAATGCCGTGCTCGCGCAGCGCCTGGCGATAGCCGGCCAGGCGCCACTGGCACGCACCGTGCGCGCGCGGACCCTTGATGTGGCCAATACGGCGATGGCCCTGCGCCACCAGGTGGCCGATCAGTTCCACCACCGCGGTGGTCTCGTCCATGCGCACCCCGATACGGCCCTCCGGATGGCGTGGGGCGATGCTGGAAAAAGGGATCTCGTGCTCTTCCAGGTAGGCCAGCACGACGGCATCGTCGGTCAACGGCGGGATCAGCACCACGCCGTCGGGCCGTGAATTCTCGAACAGGGCGGCCAGGTCGGGCAGGGTGCTGCGGCCCACGCCCACCGGCCCCAGGATCAGGTTGTAGTGGTTGGCATGGCAGGCCTCGAGCATCCCGTTCTGGATTTCCATCAGGTAGTTGCGCGAGGGATTGTTGTACACCAGCGCCAGTGCATAGGAGCGCTGCCCGGCCAGGCTGCGGGCGGACAGGTTGGGCTTGTAGCCCAGCCGCGCCACGGCCGTGGCCACCCGTTCGCGTGTTTCGGCGCGCACGTTGGGCTCGTTGTTGAGCACGCGGGACACGGTCTTGATCGAAACGCCCGCGACTGCGGCGACATCCTCGATTCGACTACGCATGGTGCGGTGGATCCTATGTAAGGGCAGGTCGGCAGGTGCCGATGGTAGTGCGGCACTGCCGCAGTGATGTTGCCGATGCAGGCGGATGTTGCCATGCCGCGACGGCTCGTGGCGCGTCGGTGAATTCCGTGCGGCATCGCAACACCGCTGGCCTTGCCCACCGATGTCGATGGCGGCCAACGCCAAGCCGGGCGTGACCGGCGTCGCCGCGTGCGCCGTGTTCGGTTGACAGCCGTGCCGGGCCTTTGTATGACAGCGCTGTCAGACAGGGGCGCTGCATCGATCCAATGGCCATCGCATCGGCGGGATGTTCCGCGTGGTGGGGTGGGCATGCGCAGCGTCCACCCCGATCGCGAACCCGTCCACCGGAGGTAGATGTCAGTGAACAGCCCCAACAAGACGCTCCTTGGCAGCTGCCTGCTGCTGGCCCTGGCCACCCCGGTCGCGGCCGCATCGGCTGCCGACGCGCCGCTGCAGGAGTGGCCGCGGGTGACCAGTGCGATCGCGCCGGATGCCGCGCTGGAGGCGCGCGTGCAGCAGATCCTGGCGCAGATGACCCTGGCGCAGAAGATCGGGCAGATGACCCAGCCCGAGATCAAGACCATCACCCCCGCGCAGGTGCGCCAGTACTACATCGGCTCGGTGCTCAACGGCGGTGGTTCCTGGCCGGGCATGGACAAGCACGCCCGCGTGGCCGACTGGCTGGCACTGGCCGAGGCCTATCGCGCCGCGTCGCTGGCCACCGACGCGGCCACGCCGATCCCGGTGATCTGGGGCACCGACGCGGTGCACGGGCACAACAACGTTTACGGGGCCACGCTGTTCCCGCACAACATCGGCCTGGGCGCGGCCGGCGATGCCGAGCTGATCGAGCGCATCGGCGCGGCCACCGCGCGCGCTACCCGTGCCACCGGCATCGACTGGGTGTTCGCCCCGACCCTGGCGGTGGCGCACGATCCACGCTGGGGCCGCACCTACGAGAGCTTCTCCTCCGATCCGGCGGTGGTGCGCGAGTATGCCCGGGCCTACGTCAAGGGCGCACAGGGCCGTTTCGGCGACGACGGCAACGTGGTGGCCACGGCCAAGCATTACATCGGCGATGGCGCCACCGACCACGGCCGCGACCAGGGCGAGGCGCGGGTGGACAAGGCCACCATGGTCAACGTGCACGGCCAGGGCTACTACGGTGCGCTCGGCGAAGGCGTGCAGACGGTGATGGCCTCGTTCAACAGCTGGAACGACCGCAGCGGTCGGGTGGACTACGGCAAGATGCACGGCAACAAGGCGCTGCTCACCGACGCGCTGAAGGACAAGATGGGCTTCGACGGTTTCGTCGTCTCCGACTGGAATGGCATCGCGCAGGTGCCCGGGTGCCGCAACGACAGCTGCGCGCAGGCGATCAACGCCGGCATCGACATGGTGATGGTGCCCGACGACTGGAAAGCCTTCATCGCCAATACCACCGCGCAGGTGGAAAGCGGCGAGATACCGATGGCCCGCATCGATGACGCTGTCAGCCGCATCCTGCGGGTGAAGCTGCGCGCCGGTCTGTTCGAGCACACGCCGTCCGACAGCCGCCATGCAGGCGACGCCAGCGCGGTGCAGCACCGCGCGCTGGCGCGTCGCGCCGTGGCCGAATCGCTGGTACTGCTGAAGAACCAGGACAAGGCCCTGCCCCTGCGCCGCGACGCGCGGGTGATGGTGGTGGGCAAGAGCGCCGACAGCCTGTCCGACCAGACCGGCGGCTGGTCGCTGACCTGGCAGGGCACCGAGAACAGCAACGCCGATTTCCCCAACGCCGATTCCCTGCTGGGGGCATTGCGCGCCGAGCTGGGTACGCGGCAGGTGGCCTACAGCGCCGATGGCCGCGACCTGGATCCGACCCGCTTCGACGTGGTGGTGGCGGTGGTGGGCGAAACCCCGTACGCGGAGACCAACGGTGACATCCTGGCCTCCGATCCGGTCAGCCACAGCCGCGCCTATCCGCAGGACCTGGCGGTGCTGCGCGCGGCCCAGGCCACCGGCAAACCGGTGGTCACCGTGTACTTCTCCGGCAGGCCGATGTACACCAACGACCTGCTCAACCTGTCCGACGCGTTCGTGGCCGCGTGGCTGCCGGGCACCGAAGGGCGTGGCATCACCGACGTGCTGCTGGCCGACACGGCGGGCAAGCCGGCGCACGACTTCCGTGGCCGGCTCAGCTTCCCGTGGCCGGGCGTGCCATGCCCGGCACCGATCGACCAGCCGGACCCGAAGCGGCCGGTGCTGTTCAAGCTCGGCTACGGGTTGGGCTATGGCGCGGCGGGCAACGTGGCCCGGTTGCCCGAGGCCAATCCGGACAACTGCGGGGCGGTGACCACGCTGCCGATCTTCAACCGCGCCGATACGCCGCCGTTCTCGCTGCACGTGGCCGCCAACGGCGCCACCCAGCCGCTGGGCAACGACCTCAACGCCACCCTGGCCTGGCCGGCGACCACGCCGGTGGTGCAGGTGCGCACGGTGCAGGTCAACACCCAGCAGGATGCCAAACTGGTCACGTGGCTGGCGCCGGCGCAGCTGATCGCGCGCAGCACCTCGCGGCGCAACCTGGGCGCGTTGGCGCGCAACCACGGCGCGTTGCAGTTCGATGTGCAGCTGGTGCAGCGGCCCGTCTCGCCGGTCACGGTAAGCATGCAGTGCGGCGCTGGCTGCGAGGGTGGGGTGGATATCGCCCCGTTGCTGGGCACGCTGGCCCCCGGCCAGAAGCAGACCGTCACCGTGCCGCTGGCCTGCTTGGCCAGGCGCGGGGTGGACCTGGGCGCGGTCGAGGCGCCGTTCGTGGTGAGTGCCGAGGCGCCCTTCGCGGCGGCCTTCACCCAGGTGCGCGTATCGGTGGACGCGGACAAGGCGGACGGGGCGGTGGCCTGCCCGTAACGACCGGCGCCACGCATCCCCACAACGAAAAAGGCCCCGCGATGCGGGGCCTTTTTCTGTTCGCCTGAAACGCGTATCAGCGCTTCATCGAACCGAAGAACTCGTCGTTGGACTTGGTGTTCTTCATCTTGTCGAGCAGGAACTCCATCGCGGCGATTTCGTCCATCGGATGCAGCAGCTTGCGCAGGATCCAGATCTTCTGCAGCAGCTCCGGTTCGATCAGCAGGTCTTCGCGGCGGGTGCCGGAACGGTTGATGTCGATGGCCGGGTAGACGCGCTTTTCGGTGATACGACGGTTCAGGTGCACTTCGCTGTTGCCGGTGCCCTTGAACTCTTCGTAGATCACTTCGTCCATCTTGCTGCCGGTGTCCACCAGCGCGGTGGCGATGATGGTCAGGCTGCCGCCTTCCTCAACGTTGCGCGCGGCGCCGAAGAAGCGCTTGGGACGGTGCAGGGCGTTGGCGTCCACACCACCGGTAAGCACCTTGCCGGAGCTGGGCACCACGTTGTTGTAGGCACGCGCCAGGCGGGTGATGGAGTCGAGCAGGATCACCACGTCCTTCTTGTGTTCGACCAGGCGCTTGGCACGCTCGATCACCATTTCGGCGACCTGCACGTGACGGGCGGCCGGCTCGTCGAAGGTGGAGCTGATGACCTCGCCGCGCACGGTGCGCTGCATTTCGGTCACTTCTTCCGGGCGCTCATCGATCAGCAGCACGATCATGTGCACTTCCGGATGATTGGTGGTGATCGCCGTGGCCACCTGCTGCATCATCATCGTCTTGCCGGCCTTGGGCGGGGACACGATCAGCGCACGCTGACCCTTGCCCTGCGGTGCCATCAGATCGAGGATGCGGCCGGTGATGTCCTCGGACGAACCGTTGCCGCGTTCCAGGGTGAAGCGCTTGCGCGGGAACAGCGGGGTGAGGTTCTCGAACAGCACCTTGTTCTTGGACGCTTCCAGCGGCTCACCGTTGATGGTGTCCACGATGGACAGCGCGAAGTAGCGCTCGCCGTCCTTGGGGAAGCGGATGCGGCCGGACAGGTGGTCGCCGGTGCGCAGGTTGAAGCGGCGGATCTGGCTGGGCGAAATGTAGGTATCGTCCGGGCCGGCCAGGTAGCTGGCTTCTGCGGCACGCAGGAAACCGAAGCCGTCCGGCAGGATTTCCAGCACGCCATCGGCGGCCACGCCGTCACCGTGGCGGGTGAGCACCTTGAGCAGGGCAAAGATCACGTCCTGCTTGCGGGCGCGGGCCACGCCTTCGGAAATCTGCAGCTGCTCGGCGATTTCCAGCAGCTTCTGTGCCGGCATGCGCTTGAGGTCGCTCAGCGAATAGACCGGGAAGCCCTCGGGCACGTTGGCCTGCTGGCTGCGCACGAACGGCTGCTGTTCACCGCTGTCCTGCGGCATGCCGTCGTCGTTGTAGCGATCGCCACCGCGGTTGCGGTCACGGTCGCGGCGATTGCGGAAGCGGTCACGGCGGTTGCCCTGGCCCTGGCCCTGGTTCTGACCTTGGCCCTGGCCCTGCTGGTACGGGTTCTGCCCGCCCTTGGCGTTGTTGTTGCCGTTGTTGCCATTCTGGTTGCGCTGGCCACCGTCGCCGGTGTCCTGCTGCGCGCCGCCCTGGCCAGGCGAGGCATCGCCGGCCGGGGCCTGCTGGGGCGCCGACGGAGCGGCGACCGGCGCCGGCGCGTCAGGCGCGGCAGCCAGGGGCAGGGCGGATTGTTGTGCGGGGGGGGAACCGGCGTCGGCAGCGGTGCTGGCGGCGGCCTTGGCGACGCGCGGCTTGCGCACGCGCTTCTCGGCAGGCGCGTCAGCGCTCCCGGGTTCGGAAGTAGTGATATCGGACAAGTGCTGGATTCCTCGCTGGAAGGTGCGAGCGCCCGGCAGGGCGGCGAAGTTTGGGAAAGGATTCTGGAAAGAACGTCGTCCAGAAGATGCGGCGCGCGAATGCGGCCGGATGCTGCCGACACTAACACCGGCTCGCGGCGGCGCGCAAGCCGGGTGGGGCAGGGTCATTCATGCAGGCGCCGGGCCCGCGGGGCAGCCGACCGTGGCCGGCTGCCTGTCTGGATCAGGCCAGGGCCTTGTCGAGCATGCCGGCCAGCTGGGCCTTGCCGACCGCGCCGATCTGCTGGGCCTGGACTTCGCCGTCCTTGAACACCAGCAGCATCGGGATCGAGCGCACGTGGTACTTGGCGGCCAGGGCGCGGTTCTGGTCCACGTTGACCTTGGCGATCTTGGCGCGGCCGTTGTAGGCGTCGGCCAGCTCGTCCAGGGCGGGGGCGATCATCTTGCACGGGCCACACCACTCGGCCCAGAAATCGACCAGCACCGGTTCCTTGGAATTCAGCACTGCGCTATCGAAGTCGGCATCGCCGACATGTACAACCTTGTCGCTCATCTTGGTTTCTCGTCTGGAAATGCACCCGGCCGGGCCGGAGGAGGTTGAATTTGGACGCCACCTGGCGGTGCCGTCCGCGTCTGCTGCCTCGTGGCCGCGCAGGCGGCCAGCGGTGCGCCAGGTAGGATGCCTGGACGCTCACGGCGGGCAGTGTACCCCTATCGCCGCGGGTGGGCAGGTGCAGGCTGGAACCGAGCATCCTGTGACTGGTATCCCGCTTTGATCGGGCAACTGGGACTGATATGCGGGCATCCCCGGGGCGCTTCCAGTGCCGCCGGGCGGGGCTGTTCAACCGGCGGCAGGCCCCGTGAAGGGCCTGAAAACAGCGTCGGCGGGGCGCGCCCGGGGCGGCGCGCGACCGGCCCGGGGCCGCGTCTCGGCCCCCGCTGCGACGAACAACCCCGGTTTGGCGCCGACATTGCGCTAAACTGGGTCACTGTGCGGCGCCCGCAGACCTGATGGTCCGGCCCCGCCGATCCCGGCGCAGGGCCCGCAATGGCGACGGTGCCCCCCAAGATTGCAAGCCTCCCGCGCACCGCTGCCGGGCCGGCCTTACCAAGACGGACACATGAGCGACAAACCGCTGACCGATTTGACCTTCTCCTCCTTCGAGCTGCACCCGGCCCTGCAGGCCGGCCTTGAAGGAGCCGGATTCACCCGTTGCACGCCCATCCAGGCGCTGACCCTGCCGGTCGCGCTGCCCGGCGGCGACGTCGCCGGCCAGGCCCAGACCGGTACCGGCAAGACGCTGGCCTTCCTGGTCGCGGTGGTGAACCGCCTGCTGACCCGCCCGGCCCTGGCCGACCGCAAGCCGGAAGACCCGCGCGCGCTGATCCTGGCCCCGACCCGCGAACTGGCCATCCAGATCCACAAGGATGCGGTCAAGTTCGGCTCGGACCTGGGCCTGCGCTTCGCGCTGGTCTATGGCGGCGTGGATTACGACAAGCAGCGCGAGATCCTGCAGCAGGGCGTGGACGTGATCATCGCCACCCCGGGCCGGCTGATCGACTACGTCAAGCAGCACAAGGTGGTCTCGCTGCACGCCTGCGAGATCTGCGTGCTCGACGAAGCCGACCGCATGTTCGACCTGGGCTTCATCAAGGACATCCGCTTCCTGCTGCGCCGCATGCCCGAGCGCACCACGCGCCAGACCCTGCTGTTCAGCGCCACGCTCAGCCATCGCGTGCTGGAGCTGGCCTATGAGCACATGAACGAGCCGCAGAAGCTGGTGGTGGAGAGTGAGTCGATCACCGCCGCCCGGGTTCGCCAGCGCATCTACTTCCCGGCCGACGAAGAAAAGATCCCGTTGCTGCTGGGCCTGCTGTCGCGCAGCGAAGGCGCGCGCACCATGGTCTTCGTCAACACCAAGGTGTTCGTCGAGCGCGTGGCCCGTTCGCTGGAAAAGGCCGGCTACCGCGTCGGCGTGCTCTCCGGCGACGTGCCGCAGAAGAAGCGCGAGAGCCTGCTCAACCGCTTCCAGAAGGGCCAGCTGGAAATCCTGGTGGCCACCGACGTGGCCGCGCG
>DJBL01000105.1 GCA_002435595.1 Stenotrophomonas maltophilia | reverse complement strand
CGCGGCCGGCCAGCGTGCGCGGATCGCGATGCAGGCCGTGGGCGCGACCGACGTGGCCGGGCTGCGCGCACTGTCCACCGAAGCGCTGCTGGCCGCTACCCGCGCACGCGATCCCTCCCGGGTGGAGGACACCGGGCTGTACTTCGGCCCGGTGCTGGATGGCACGGTGCTGCCGGTGCACCCGTTCTGGCCGGAGGCGGCCGCGCAGTCGGCCGGCATCCCGATGGTGATCGGCAACACCCACGATGAAACCCGCGCCTTCCTCGGCAATGACCCGGCCAACTTCGCCCTGACCTGGGAGACGCTGCCGGCCACGCTGGAAAAAGAGCAGTACGTGGACCTGCTGCCGGCGACGGTGATCGCGCGCTACCGCCAGCTGTATCCGCACTACACGCCCTCGCAGGTGTTCTTTGCCGCCACCACCGCCGGCCGCTCCTGGCGCGGCGCGGTGGAGGAGCTGCAAGCGCGGGCGCGCCAGGGCGCGCCGACCTGGGCCTACCAGCTCGATTGGGGCTCGCCGCTGGACGGCGGCCGCTTCGGCGCGTTCCATACCCTGGACATCCCGCTGGTGTTCGACAACATCGCCCAGCCCGGCTCGCGCACCGGCGACGGTGCCGACGCGGTGCAGCTGGCGGCGAGGATGAGCAGCGCACTGATCGCCTTCGCCCGCCACGGCGACCCCAACCATGCCGGGTTGCCCGCGTGGCAGGGCTACACGTTGCCGCGGCGGCAGACGATGCTGTTCGACGTCGCCCCGCGCCAGGCCGAGGATCCCCGTGGCGGCGAGCGCGAGCTGTACCAGCAGGTGCCCTTCATGCAGCGCGGGACGTTCTGAGACGCCGGCTGCGGCAGATCGCCGCAGCCCGCCCTGCCCAATAGGTTTTAGCAACCGTTTCGCTGTAGTTGATCGATCTTGCTGCGCAATCGCGCGGCGTCGTCGTGAACCCGGTCCAACATGCTGTTCACCGCGATCGCCTAGACTGGGGGCATGCAAGCTCCCTGCGACCCGTTTCCGCCGTTCCATGGCCGTGATCGATTGATCGCCGCCGTCGATCATGCGGTACAGCACGACGATGCCCACCAGATCGCCGCCACCCTGCGCCATGCGCTGCGCGAGGCGATCGCCGACAGCCGCATCCAGCTGCCGGCCTGCGTCCATCGCCCGATCGAAGACCATTACGCCCGCCGCGAGCTGTACCGCAGCGCCGCCCACGGCTACAGCATCGTGGCGATGAGCTGGGGGCCGGGGCAGGGCACGCCGCTGCATGACCACAGCGGGCTGTGGTGCGTGGAGGGGGTGTGGCTGGGCCAGCTGGAAATCACCCAGTACCGGCTGCTCGAACGCGACGGCGAGCGTTTCCGCTTCCGCCCCGAGCCGGCCATCCTGGGTGACTGCGGCAGCGCCGGCAGCCTGATCCCGCCGCATGAGTACCACACCATCCGCAATACCAGCGATGAAGACCTGGCCATCTCGGTGCATGTGTACGAAGGCGAGATGACCCGCAGCGCGATCTTCGAACCCGCAGCGGGCGACTGGTACCAGCGCCGCGTGCAGGTGATGGAAACCGACGCGGCCTAGTGCCGCGCTCGACCCGCGGCCTGCGCCGCGCGCATCATCCGGTTCCCGCCTTTCGATGTACCGCCATGCGTACGTTTCCGTTCCAGCAGGTCAATGTATTCAGCCAGGATCCCCTGCGGGGCAATCCGCTGGCCGTGGTGCTCGATGCCGAGGGCATCGACGACGCGCGCATGGCCGCGTTCGCGCACTGGACCAACCTGAGCGAAACCACCTTCCTGCTGCCGCCTACCGATCCGCAGGCGGATTACCGCGTGCGCATCTTCACCACGCTGGAAGAGCTGCCGTTTGCCGGGCATCCCACCCTGGGCAGCTGCCATGCCTGGCTGGCCCACGGCGGCGTGCCCAAAGGCGAGGAGATCGTGCAGGAGTGCGGGATCGGGCTGGTGCGGATCCGCCGCAGCGACGCCGGCCTGGCCTTCCTGGCGCCGCCGTTGCGGCGCGGTGAGGCGTTGGCGGCGGACCTGCGCGAGCGGGTGCGGCGTGGCCTGGGCGTGGCGGCCGAGGACGTGGTGGACGCACGCTGGGCCGACAACGGCACCGGCTGGCTCGCGCTGCGCCTGCGTGATCGTGCTGCGGTGCTGGCCATCCAGCCGGACTATGCGCAGCTGATGGGCCTGAAGGTGGGTGTATTCGGGCCGTGGCTGGCCAGCGATGGCAGCGAGGCCCGGTACGAGAGCCGCGCCTTCATTGCCGGCGATGGCGCACCGGAGGACCCGGCCACGGGTAGCCTCAATGCCGGCATCGCGCGCTGGCTGCTGGCCACCGGCGAAGCGCCGGACTGCTATGTGATCAGCCAAGGCACGGCGATCGGGCGTGCCGGACGACTGCGGGTGGAGCGGGTGGGCGATGCGCTGTGGATCGGGGGCGACTGCGTGACCTGCATCAAGGGCAGGGTCACGCTGTAAGCCATGGCAGCCGTGCATGGCACGGGCGCTACCGATCCAGCGTCACCACGTTGTTGCGCTGGGTCACCTCGGCCGCGCCGTCGGCCTGCATCACGCGCACCCGCCAGCCGCTGCGGTTGCCGGCCGACAACGGCAGGCGCACCGCGGCGGTCTTCGGCAGCAGGTCGGTCGGCGCGCCCAGCGCGGGAATGTCCGCCCGTGCCCGTTCGCGGCCCTTGGCATCCTCCAGCACCGCCACGCCCACGCCCGTGGCCACGTGGCCCAGGCTGTGCACGGTCACGTGCAGTTGTTGCCCGTCCACGCGCACATCGCCGCGGCCGATGCCGAGGTCGGCGCGTTGTTCGACCGGCGTACCGGCCTGCACCAGCGCGAACTCGAACACCTGGCTTTGGCCCGGTGCGAAGCGCAGCGTGGTCGAGGCACTGCGTTCCAGGGTGAGGTCACGCGTGGTCGCCTTGCCGTCGATGGTGTCGTCGCCATCGCGGTCCACGCCGCTGGTCATCCGCCATTGCCCGGCGGTGACGTTCCAGGTGCTCATGTCCGCCTCCACCGCGCGCGTGCCCAGGTTGTAGGCAATTACCTTGAAGCGGTCCGGCGAGGGCGCATGCACCAGCAGCGCGACCTGTTCGGCCGCGTCGGGCTGGGCGAAGCGCCAGCTCACGGTGTGCCCGGGCCAGCTCTGGTTGCGCTTGAGCGCGATGCCGCCCAGGCGCGCGCGCTGCAGGAACTCGCTCGGCGCCTCGACACGGTCCGACCACCAGTGGCCTTCGGTGTTCATGTACTCGCGCTGGGCCTTGGCCTGGATGCCATCGGCGTGCAGGGCCTGGAGGTAGCGCTTGTCGCCGGTAGCCTGCCACGCCATCAGGCTGGAGAAGCCGGTGTTGCCGGCGTCGGCGTCGGCGTCGGCGATCAGGCGCGGGTTCCATTCCTCGCCGCGGCCCAGCACCTCCACGACGTTCTCGCCGAGGTTGGCCAA
Organism: Stenotrophomonas maltophilia; assembly: GCA_002435595.1. Taxonomy (GTDB): domain Bacteria; phylum Pseudomonadota; class Gammaproteobacteria; order Xanthomonadales; family Xanthomonadaceae; genus Stenotrophomonas; species Stenotrophomonas maltophilia_AC. The sequence goes on along the minus strand of DJBL01000105.1, from coordinate 8,489 downwards.
TGCGCCCGGCCCGCCGCGCTCGACGCGGTAGTCCAGTGCCTTGAGGTACCGGGCATCGCCGCTCCAGCGCCATGCGGCCCAGAAGGTGTGCATCACATCACCGCCGCCGGAACCGCTGTTGAGCTCGCCACCGCGGGTCGTGCCGGTGGCCCAGTGGATCTCGTTGGGCAGGGCCCAGCGGCCCTTGTCATCGGTGTAGGCGTGGGCCAGGTAGCTGTCGGCCAGCCCGGTGACCAGCGCGCGGCTGGTCGCATCGGCGTTGTACTGGCCGATCAGGAAGGCCGGGTGCAGCGCCGGGAACGAGTACGGCTTCTGCCACTGCCAGTTGGGTTCACGATAGACCTTGTTGCCCCCGTACCAGTTGCTGGAGAACAGCAGGTGGCCCTGGGGATTGCGCAGGATGATGCGCTCGTCGAAGGCCTTCACCGTTTCCATCAGGCGCTCGACGGTGAGCGGGTCGCCCCAGTTGAGGTAGAGCATGGCGCTGTTGGTGTTGATGCCTTCCTCGTAGGCATGCAGCTCGTCGGTCTCGATGGTGCTCAAGCCGTTGCTGAACATGCCATTGCGGTACACCGCATCGGACAGCGCGGTGAGCGAGGCATTGAGCCGGTCCGGCTGCACGCCCATCAGCGCCAGGCCCGGCCACTGCTGGGTGAGGTCGGAGTCGTCGGAGATGCCGCCGCCGAAATCACCGTAGGCGATCTGGCGGTGGTCGATCCACCAGTCCACGAAGCGACGCACGTACTTGAGGTCTTCGGTCTGCGCGAACGCCCAGGCCGGCACGCCCTTGGGTGCGGTCGGCGCGGTGAACGGCGGTCGGCCCTGGCTGTTGTAGCTGATGTAGTTCCAGTAAAGGCGGCCCAGTTCGTGGTCCGGATCCACCCGCAGCAGGTCGGTGAGGTCGGCATACACCCGTGCGTACAGGCGCTGGCGCTTGGAGGTGGTGTGTTCTTCGACCAGGAAGCCCCAGTTGTCCCGGGCCTGGTTGAAGCGGTCGGCCACGTGTTCCTTCCTGGCCTCCTCACGGTCCTTGAAGACCATGCGGATCTCCGCCCCATCCAGCGATGCCGCGTTGAACCCCGGCGCGGCCGAGGCAATGGACAGCCACAGGCTGTCGGCGGTGAGGATGCGGTCGCGCAGGTCCAGCCACAGCGTACGCTTCTCGCCGGGCCTGACCGACACCGACACATCGATCATGTCGCGCGCCGGCCAGATCGGGTCCTTGATGCGGATGTTGAGGGGGATCAGGCCGTCATGCGTGGCCGGCAGGTCCAGCGCAGGCAGATCGATGGCCACGCCGTCCAGGCCGTCATGCATGTTTTCCCAGCTGTAGGCCCAGCTGCGGATCAGCGGCTGGGCGGCCGGGGCATCGCCCACGCCGGAGGGAATCAGCACGTGCACGATGGGCAGCGGGTGCGCCGGCAAGGTGGTGGCGCCCCGCCGGCGCGAGCCGGCCCCCTTGGGCAATGCCATCACCGTGCTGCGCTCGGCGGCCGGGTAGCGGCCGTCGATGTACTGGCGCAGCGCGGCGACGTTGAGGTAGTCGGGCAGGGCCTGGCTGTCGATCACGTAGCGCTGCCTGACCGTCCCGGCCGGCTCGGGCGCATCGCTGACCTGGTAGGCCCAGATCTCCTGGATCGGGGTTTCCTGCGCGGTGTTGCGGAAGTGCAGCACGCCACCGGTCTGGGCGGGGATCGGATCGACACTGCGCACCACGCCCTGCGGGCGCTGCAGCAGCGTCGTGGCAGGCTGGCCATCGGCGCTGGCACTGAGCGTGCCGTACGCGGCACCGCGCAACTCGACGCGGTTGACCGTTTCGCCGGGCGGCAGGGTCAGGTCCAACTGCTGGCCGCCCTCGACGTAGGTGTTCCAGTCGGGGAGCTGGAAGTAGTCGTTGCGGCCGGGCAGGCGCGAGCGGTTGTATACGCCCGGCCAGGTGGTCTCGGCGATACCGTCGGTCGCCTTCCACATCCACTGCTTGTGGTCCCTGGTGTCGGCGAACTCGACCTTGCGGATGCGGGTTGCCGGTGCGGTCAGGGCCGGCGGGGCGGTGCGCTCCCAGCCGAAACGATGCCGCCAGGCGCGCATCGGATCCGCTGCCGCTACGGCGCTGGCGGGCGCAGCGTTGCGTGCCAGCGCGGCCATGCCGGCCGGGTCCAGCAGCCGGTCGTAGACGCGGATCTCGTCCAGGTCGCTGCCGCGCAGGAAGTTGTACCGGCTCTGCACCTGGTAGGGCGCCATCACCCGGCCAGCCAGGCCGAGCTGGTCCAGCGCGGCGTCATAGTCGGCCGTGGTGTCCTGGCGAGCCACTTCCCTGCCGTCCACGTACAGGCGCACGCCATGGTCCTCATCCCAGCCGAAGGCGATGTGCTGCCACTGCTGCGGCGAGGGCAGGCGGTCGAGCTTGAACGAGACGCGGGTGCGCGCCAGGTTGGCATCGGTGACGAAGGCATCGAAGCCATGCCCGTTCCAGTCGATGCGCAGCCAGGCCATGTCCCAGCTGCTGTGGTCGGCATAGCCGACCCGGAAGATCACGAACGGCGCTTCACCCACGGCATAGCGGGGGCGCCAGAAAAACCCGAGGGTGCCGCGCTGGGCCTGGATGTTGCCTGGCGCGTTCCACGCCAGTACGCCATCGTCTTCCCACTGGATCGCCGAGCCACGAGCGCCATCGGGCACCCGCGTCACCTTGTCCAGGAAGTTGGGAACCGCATCGCCGCCGGCGGTGTCGGCCTCGAAGCCGGCGTCGGCCGAGACATGGAACAGCAGCTGCGGCGCGGTCTGTGCCGATGCGCCGGCGCTGCCTCCCAGCAGCAACCACAGCAGGCTGGCGGACAGGCGAACACGACGGGGCGAACGGACAACGTGCAGCGGCATGGCAAGTTCCTTTCGACAGCTCAGCGGTATCACGATGGCGCGGGGAGCCGGACCGGAGGCAGTGCGCGTGCGTGGCATGCACACGCGCAGCCTCCCCGCTGCGTGTCCGGCACGCAACGCACGCTAGCAAAGCAGCGCGTCCCCAACATCTTGCGACGCAGCAGCGGCGGCGCGATCACTCGCGCCGCCGCGGTCTGGTGCGGATCAGAACTTGTAGCGCACGCCGAGCATGAACTGCCGGCCGGTTTCGGTGTACTGCAGCGGCAGGCGCCCGGTCGCCGGCGAGTACACCCACTCATCGCTGGCTTCGTTGGTCAGGTTCATGCCTTCCAGGCTCAGCTCCAGCTTCTCGTTGATCGCGTAGCGGATCGAGGCGTCGATGAAGGTGGTGCCGGTCATGCCGTGGTAACCATCGAGGTTGAAGCCGGCTTCGGTACCGGTCACCTGGGTCAGGTAGTCGTCGCGGTTGGTCGCCGAGACGCGGCCGGAGAACACCTTGCCCTCATAGAACAGCGTGGCGTTCCAGGAGTTGCGCGACAGGCCGGTGAGATCGGCCTTGAGCACCGGCTGGCCGCTGGAGTTGATGTACTGGATCTGCGAATCGACCCAGGTGTAGTTCAACTGCACGCCCAGGTTGGACCACTTGCCCGGCAGGAAGCTGAAGGGCTGGGTGTAGTTGACTTCCACGCCCTTGAGTTCGCCACCCGGGGTGTTGACCGGCTTGGTGTAGGTGAAGTCGCTGTCCGGGCTGGCACCGGTGCCGATCAGCAGTGCATCGGGCAGGCCGCTGAAGCTGTACGGGTGGGTTTCGCGGGTGGTCTGGATGAAGGTCTCGATGTCCTTGTAGAACAGCCCGACACCGGCCATCGCGCCTTCGGCGAAGTACCACTCAAAGCCCAGGTCCACGTTGGTGGCGCGGATCGGATCCAGGTCCGGGTTGCCGGTGGCGATGGTGCGCGCCGCGCCGGCCACGGCCACGGTGGAGCCGGGGGTCAGGTTGCCCAAGCCCGGACGGCTCATCACCTTGGCCGCGCCGAGGCGGATCAGGAAGTCCGGGGTGATCTCGGCCACCAGGTTGAACGAGGGCAGGGTGTCATCGTAGGTGCGGCTGGCGGTGGTGGAGACCGTGGTGGTGGTCAACGTGGACAGACCGGTGGCGGTCTGCTTGGTCCGCACATAGCGCACGCCGAAGTTGCCCGAGAACGGGATGCTGCCCAGTTCGGTGGAGAACTCGCCCATCAGGTAGCCGCCACGGTCCTCTTCTTCCACGCTGCGCACGTTGTTGGCGCGCGGGGCGACGGCGAAGGTGCCGGTGTTGCTGTAGATGTCGAACTGATCGGCGATCGCGTCCAGGTTCGGCACCACCCAGTTGTTGGGGTTGCCGGTGATGCCCTTCAGGCCTTCCTGCTGGGTCATGTCCACCGGCACGATCTTGGTGCCGTTGGGGAAGTTGGGCACGGCCAGTTCGCTGGCACGGCGCAGTTCGACGGTCTTGAAGGTGTAGTTCTTGGCCAGCACGCCGCCCTTGAGGCGGAAGCCGGGGCTGATGTTCCAGTTGAAGTCGATCTGGCCGGTATCGAAGTCGTTGTCCACGTACTGCGGACGCAGGCGGATTTCGGCCAGCTCCCAGCCGGCGGGGTTGGTCGGGTCGATGCCGTAGTTCAGCGTCGGGAACCGGCTGTTGCCCCGGTAGTCGTAGCTGTAATTGTCGACGTCGTACTTGTCCATGATGATCGTGGTCTGGATCGGATTCTCGTGCTTGGAGCGCGAGATGCCGACCTTGCCGGACAGGGTGAAGTCGTCGCCGAAGCGGTGCTGGCCGTTCAGCGCGATCTGCTTGAACTCGGTGCTCCACTCGTCATGGCGGTTCTCGGTACGGATGTCGACGTTGTCGAACTCGCCGTAGACCAGCGCGTTGTCCTGGATGATGCCGTTCTTGACGATCATCGCCGGCTTGCCGACCAGGCGCGGGGTGGTGCTGGTGCCGCGGCTGAAGGAGATCGCCTCGATGTAGTGCTCGTCGCGCTTGGCATCGATCTTGGAGTACAGCGCGTCCAGCGAGATTTCGGTGGCGTCGGTGGGCTTCCACTGCAGGGTGCCGGTGACGCCCAGGCGCTTCTGCTCATGCTCCATCTGCACGTAACGCGGGAAGCGCGGGTGGTAGACGTCGGCGCCGCGCGCGGCGGTGAACGGCGAGGCGGCGTTGAAGTTGTTGTTGCTCGGGCCGTTGGCCCAGCGACCGGTGTTGGAGCCTTCTTCCAGCGCCTGGCGCTCGGAGTAGGCCACCGAGAGCAGGGCGCCGAAGGTGCCATCGGCGAAGGTGTTTGAGATCAGCGCGGCCACGCGCGGGTCGGCCTTTTCGGCCATCGCGTTGTAGCTGGCCTGGCCGCTGGCGGCGAAGGTGAAGCCGTCATAGTCGAACGGACGCGCGGTGCGCAGGTCCACGGTGGCGCCCAGCGAGCCTTCTTCGACGTCGGCCGAGGCGGTCTTGCGCACCAGCAGCTGCGAGAACAGGTCCGAGGCGAACACGTTGAAATCGAAGCCGCGGCCGCGGTTGGTACCGCCGCTCTGGTCGCCGGCGCCCACGGTGGTCAGCGCCTCCATGCCGTTGATGCGCACGCGGGTGAAATCCGGGCCCAGGCCGCGCACGGAGATGTTGCGACCTTCACCGGCCTCGCGGGTGATCACCACGCCGGGAATGCGCTGCAGCGACTCGGCTAGGTTCAGATCGGGGAACTTGCCGATATCCTCGGCGACGATGGCATCGACCACGCCCGCTTCGCCGCGCTTGATATCCAGCGCCTTCTCGACGCTGGCGCGGTAGCCGGTGACGGTGACGGTGTCCAGATCGGTGGCCGTGCCGGTGGTGGCATCCTGCGCCAGCGCGTTCCCTCCCAGCGCCAGGCCGATCGACAGGGCGAGCAAGGTAACCGGTGTCTTTTTCTGGATGTTTCGAGATTGCATGTTTTCCCTCTCCCAAGGTGCTACATGAAACAGCTATCCGGCGACATGTCAGTGCAATGACACCGCTGGTCAGAGCCGACGTTAACAGTCCGTTCCGGAAGGAGCATCTTGCACCGCAGCAGATTTTCAATGTCCCCTGGAGGCTTGCGGGACAATGCTTTCGACATTGCGCCGGCTGGACGGGCGACGCCGCAGGGCTAGAATGACACCGCTAGCCATTTCGCTGGGGCGACCTTTTTACCGGCCCCGGCCTTCACAAGGATCCACCACCATGAGTCGTGTCGTCTGTTTTGGAGAGTTGTTGCTGCGCATGAGCGCGCCGGGCCGCGAACTGCTGCTGCAGAGCGCACAGCTGGCGGTGCATGCCGGTGGCGCCGAGGCCAACGTCGGGGTTTCGCTGGCGCACCTGGGACACGCAGTGGCCATGGTCAGCACGCTGCCGGCCAACCCGCTGGGCCAGTTCGTGGCCGGCGAGCTGCGCCGGCATGGCGTGGACACCGGGCACGTGCAGGTCCGGCCCGGGCGCATGGGCCTGTACTTCCTCACCACCGGGGCGGTACAGCGCGCCAGCGAAGTGGTCTACGACCGCGCCGACTCGGCCTTCGCCAGCGGCACTGCCGCCGACTACGACTGGGACACCCTGCTGCAGGGCGCCGACTGGCTGCACCTGTCCGGGGTCAGCCCGGCACTCAACCCGGCGATGGCCCAGGCCACGCTGGCGGCAGCGCAGGCGGCCTGCGCGCGCGGGGTGAAAGTGTCCTTCGACGGCAACTTCCGGCCTTCGTTGTGGGCCCGCTGGCAGGGCGATGCGGCCGGCATCCTGCGCGAATTGTTCGCCTGCGCCGAGGTGCTGTTTGCCGACTACCGCGACATCGGCGTGGTGCTTGGCGGTGAGTTCGCGCAGGCGCAGCTGGCCGACCGCGTCGATGCCGCCGCCGCGCAGGCATTTGCCGCGTTTCCGCGGCTGCAATGGATGGCCTGCACCCAGCGCACGCCGCACAGCGTGGACAACCATGCACTCGGGGCCATGCTGCTCGGGCGCGATGGCACCCGCGCGCTGGCACCGCCGCGCGAGATGGTGGGCATCGTGGACCGCATCGGCGGCGGCGACGCCTTCGCCGCAGGCATCCTGCATGGCATGATGCGCGGCTTCGCGCCGGACGCGATCGTGCGCTTCGGGCTGGCCGCAGGTTGCCTGAAGCACTCCATTCCCGGCGACTTCAACCCTGTCAGCGAGGCTGACATCATGGCCCTCACGGGCGAGGAGCGATTCGATGTCCGGCGCTGATCCGCGCGTACGCGCAGTCCTGAAACTGGCCCCGGTGATTCCGGTATTCACCCCGGAGAACATCGACGATGCCGTCGACGTGGCGCGCGCGCTGTTCAACGGTGGCCTGCCGGTGATCGAGGTGACGCTGCGCACGCCGGTGGCGATGGAGGCGATCAAGGCCATGGTCGAGGCCGTGCCCGATGCGGTGGTGGGCGCGGGCACCGTGCTCAGCGCCGCACAGATGGACCAGGTCAAGCAGGTGGGCGGCCGGTTTGCCGTGTCGCCCGGGGCCACGCCGCGCCTGTACGCCGCTGCGCGCGACACCGACCTGCCGTTCCTGCCCGGCGTGGCCACCTCCTCCGAACTGATGCTGGGCCTGGAGCACGGCCTGGATACCTTCAAGTTCTTCCCGGCGGTACAGGCCGGCGGCGCGGCGATGCTGTCGGCGTGGAACGGGCCGTTCGGCGACGTGCGCTTCTGCCCGACCGGGGGCATCAGTGCGCAGACCGCCTCGCAGTTCCTGCACCTGCCCAACGTGTTGTGCGTCGGCGGGTCATGGCTGACCACGCGGGCCCTGGTGCAGGCCAGGGATTGGGCCGGCATCGAACAGCTGGCCCAGCAGGCGTCGGTGCTCGCCGGATAGTGCACGGCTGGGCACCATCTGTGCGATTCACGCACAGGTGGTGTCTGCGCCGGTGGCTGTTTGTGATCCGACCGCGCTCCTACAGTGGCCCCTCCCCAACCGAGCCGGAGCCACCCCATGACCCTCACCCATCGCCTTGCCCTTGTCGCCCTGGTCGTCCTCACCGGCAACGCCTGCGCAGCCAGCCCGACCGCCCCCGTCCCCGGTGCCGACCCGCTGGTATCGCTGCCGTCGGCGCAGCTGACCTGGCAGGACGTGCCGGGCACGCAGGGCGCGGTCAGCTACGCCAACACCCAGGGCAACATCCTCAGCGACGGGCAGGGCTTCTATTCGGCGTTCGTGCGCTTCAAGGCCGGTACCGACAACGGCCTGCACACGCACAGCCAGACCCTGCCCACCGTCGTGCTCAGCGGTACGTTCTACGCACGCATCGACGGCAAGGAAGTGCTCTACCCGGCCGGGTCCTACTACAGCCTGCCGGCCAAGCTGGTGCACGAGAGTGGCTGCAAGGCCGGCACCGACTGCCTGCTGTTCCAGTACCAGGCCAACAACTTCGACCTGGTCCCGGTGGGCTGATCCTCAGCGCGGCGGACGCCCCAGCCTGCGGTACAGGGTGCTGCGGCTGATGCCCAGGCTGCGCGCCGCCTGCGTCACATTGCCACCGGCAGTGGCCAGGGCGGCGCGCATCGCCGTTTCGGCGATGGCGTCGAGCGCGCCGCCATCGGCGTGCGGCGC
>DJBL01000044.1 GCA_002435595.1 Stenotrophomonas maltophilia | reverse complement strand
GCTCTTCCGATCTGTCGCTGCCGTGCTGGTGGGCGCCGGTGCCGGCGGCAACGGACGGCCTTCCAAGGCGGCCTGCGCGCGCTGCGCCTCGGCCTTGGCACGGCGCTGGTCTTCCGCACGCGCGCTGGCCGCCAGCTCCGCATCGGACATTTCCACTTCCTTGCCGGGCAGCAAAGTGTAGAAATCGTACTGCGTAGCCGCCGGCTTGGCCGGTTCGGCAGGCTTGGCCGCCGCACCCGGCTTGGGCAGTTCCGCGCCCACGTCGGTATCGGCGTCGCTCACCGGGGCCGGCTGGGCGTTCGGGTTCGGCTGCGGGCCTACCCGCAGGAAGCCGTCACCGTCGTTCTTGAACAGGTTCGGTGCCGCCAGAAACACCACGGCCGCAATCGCCACACCCGCAACCAGCCACACCCATCCCGGTGTGCCCTGGCTGCTGTTGCGCCGTGCCTGGCTCTTGCCGCGTCGTGCTGCCATTTACTGCTTCTCCACTGCTTACATTTTTTCCGGGGCGGAAACGCCCAGGACGTTCAGACCATTGGCCAGCACTTGGCGCGCCGCGCAGGCCAGCGTGAGCTTGGCGTTGCGCTCGGCGTCGTCAGCCACCAGCACCTGCGTGCCGTGATACCACGTGTGGAAGGCGTGCGCCAATTCACGCAGGTACTGCGCGATCAGGTGCGGTTCCAGCGCGATACCGGCCGCTTCCACCACTTCCGGGAAGCGCGACATTTCAATCATCAGCCACAGCGAGGCATCGTCGTTCAGCGAGGCCATGCCGGCCAGGCCTTCGCCCTGCGTATAGCTCAGGCCCTTCTCCTGGGCCTGGCGCAGCAGGCTGCACACCCGGGCGTGCGCATACTGCACGTAGAACACCGGGTTGTCGTTGCTCTGCGCGCGGGCCAGGTCGATATCGAAGGTCAGCTGCGAATCGGGCTTGCGCGCGATCAGGAACCAGCGGGTCGCATCGCGGCCGGCTTCTTCGATCAGGTCGCGCAGGGTCAGGTAGCTGCCGGCACGCTTGGACAGCTTCACTTCCTCGCCGCCGCGCATCACCGTCACCATCTGGTGCAGCACGTATTCCGGCCAGCCCTTGGGAATGCCCACGTCCAGCGCCTGCAGGCCGGCGCGCACGCGCGCCAGCGAGCCGTGGTGGTCCGCGCCCAGCTCGGTGATGGCGCGCTCATAGCCGCGCTGCCACTTGCTCAGGTGGTAGGCCACGTCCGGCAGGAAGTAGGTGTAGGTGCCGTCGGACTTGCGCATCACGCGGTCCTTGTCGTCACCGAAGTCGGTCGAGCGCAGCCACAGCGCGCCGCCTTCCTCATAGGTGTGGCCGGCCGCCTTCAGCTGGGCGACGGTCTCTTCCACCTTGCCGTCCTTGTACAGCGAGCTTTCCAGGAAGTAGATGTCGAAATCCACCCCGAACGCGGCCAGGTCCTGGTTCTGCTCGTTGCGCAGGTAGGCCACCGCGAAGCGACGGATCGCATCGAGGTTGTCCGGGTCGCGCTCGCCCACCACCGCGTGGCCTTCCAGCTCCACCGTGGCGCCGGCCAGGTAGGCGTTGGCCACGTCCTGGATGTAATCGCCGCGGTAGCCCGCTTCCGGCCAGCCGGCGTCATCGGGCTTGAGCCCCTTGGCGCGCGCCTGGGTGGACAGGGCCAGGTTCTCGATCTGCACGCCGGCGTCGTTGTAGTAGAACTCGCGCTTGGCGTTCCAGCCGTTCACATCCAGCAGGCGCGCCAGGCAGTCGCCGATGGCCGCGGCGCGGCCATGGCCCACGTGAAGGGGGCCGGTCGGATTGGCCGACACATACTCCACGCCCACGGTCCGGCCGTTGCCGCTCAGGTTGCGGCCGTAATCGGCGCCTTCCTTGAGCACGCTGGCCGCCTCGCGCTGGTAGGCGCTGGGGGCGAGGTGGAAATTGATGAAGCCCGGGCCGGCGATCTCAACGCGCAGCACATCGGCGCTCTTGGGCAGCGCATCCAGCAGCGCCTGGGCCAGGGCGCGCGGGTTGCTGCGCGCCGGCTTGGCCAGCAGCATCGCGGCATTGGTGGCGAAATCGCCGTGCTCACGGGTCTTCGGGCGTTCGACCACGAATTCCGGGGTCAGGGTATCGGCCGGCAGAGTGCCGTTGGCGCGCAAGGCTTCGATGCCTTGGCTGATCAGGGCGCGGAGGAGATTTTTCACAAGGCCTGCTTTGGGACTGGAGCGGCGGAATCGGCAATTTTAGCCTAGATGGCGGGCCGATCCATTGAACGGGGTTGGGGCAGGGGGGCTTGAGGGGCCTTGGGGCCGCTTTCGGGGCTGCGAACCGGCGTATTGGGGCTGACTGAGGCGTTCAGCCCCGGAAGGACAGGGTGGGGTCGAGCCAGCCGCGTTCAGCCATGGAGACGGGGGTGCCTTCGCCTACTACTACGTGGTCCAGGAGGCGGATGCCGACAAGATCCAGGGCTTTCTGGAGGTGCTGGGTGATCTCGCGATCCGCGCGCGAGGGCTCTGCGCTGCCGGAAGGGTGGTTGTGGCTGACGATGACCGCTGCGGCGTTATGCAGCAACGCCCTTCGAACCACCTCTCGCGGGTAGACGGCGGCCGCATCAATGGTGCCGGTGAAGAGCTCCTCGTAGCCCAGTGTGCGGTTGCGGGTGTCCAAAAACAGTGCTGCGAATACTTCCTGTGGGCGGGAGCGCAGCCGCTGTTTGAAGTACCGTGCCGCCGCACAGGGATCGCGCATGCTTTCGCCACGATCCAACTGCGCACGTAAATATCGGTTGGCAAGCTCCAGCGCCGCGACCAGCTGGCATGCCCGTGCCGGTCCCAGGCCAGGCAAGGCCATGAGCTTGGCAGCGTCCAAGTCCAACAGCTTTCGCAAGGGACCATGATCTTTCAACAGTTGGCGCGCGCAGTCCAACACATGGCGTCCTTTCGGGCCCGTTCCCATGAACAGGACAAGTAAATCGACGTCCGACAACGCCTTTGGGCCCTCCGCCAGGAGTCGTTCGCGAGGGCGCTCATTCTTTGGCCACTCTTTGATTTCCATGCGAGAAATTGTCGGCTGGCACACATGCCGCTGCTATTAGGGCAACTCTCATGTTGGGGCAGGAATACCAAGCGAGATGCTGTCGGGAAACCCGCAGAAATCGGGAGGCTATTTCCCGGCCCAGGAAATGGGTGGGGTATGTGACTGCCAGGAAAAGAAGTCTTTGCCAACCATGGCGCTCTCTAAAGCTTTCTTTTCTACGTCGTGCCGATCCAGGAAATTACTTGATCACACGTGTCGAAGGCTCAAGTACGACGGTCTGGTGGGCCAGGTTCCAACGCCATTCGCATGAGGGTGGCCTGGTTACTCGCCCGAAGCCAGTTGATCACGTATGGACGCTTCCTGCTCCATGGTGGTGTCATCGGCCGCAGCTACGCACAAAGATGCCTCGCGGCATTGTGCGAGATCCAAGGAGAAGATGTGCTGCAGCCGTCCGGAGGCCAGGTGCGCGCAGGCCTCCCCCATGTCCCCATCATCAAGGCCGCGCAGGTCCAGCCACGTCTGCTTCTTCAGACCGACTTCAGGACAGATCACGCCGAGATGAAAGCCCGGATATGGATCACCGTGATAACAGGCTGGGATCTCTGGTCGGCCATGTCGGCGACTCGTCAGAAGACGCCAGACCAGGTCGCCGCTTCGCCTGCCATGTGCCAACACCAGCACATATTTTGGAAGCAACTGCCCGCTGGAAGTGTCGGCGTAGAAATCGTTGGCAAGAAGAATGCACCCTGGCGCGAGCCTGGGATCGTGAGCCATCTCTCAATGCGTCCGCGCGGCGGCAAGGCCCTCATACAGAGCCGCCGATGCCAACACGGCATCGCGATCCGGCGCATCGGCAGAAATAGCAAGACGGTAATCAATCACCTGATCATTGCCTTCACCTTCCCGCCAAGTTTTGCACCAAGCGCCATTCTCAGCATGCGTCACATCGATCATGCCTTCAGAAAGCGTGTCGCGATACTCCATCGCGATACTCTCCATGAGCCGCATTTCACGCTTGCTGAAATGGCGAGCATCGAATGGCTGAAGTGGAACCACCCTATCGCGCGAATAGCTGATGATCTGCTCCGGGACGATCTTTATCGCGTTGCGCAGCACGTCGTCGGGTTGATCCCACTGCTGCACCAGCTCGGCCGGAACCGGTCCCATCCGCCATGCGCGGTACTCCATTCCGGTAACGCTGCGACCGGTCTGCCGGAAATGTTCAAAGTCGAGCAGGAAAAGTAGTTTGAACAGTTTGATTTTGCCAAGCGCCTGCGTGTGATGCGCGAAGTAAAGAATAGTCTGTACGAACTTTTCTTCCGTATGACTTTTCAGCACGACACTTCTCCCGAAACGCTTCATCCTGACGATTCTACGCGCGGGCACCTGAATTCGCCATATCACATTATGAACTGCGATGCACGCGTTGAAAGGCGTGGCGAATCACTACGGGGGCACGCCGCGGGCGATGGGCAATCGATTCTTGGAGTGCCCCCTCTTGAAGCGGGGGCCCCTCATGACCAAAAACACCCCCCTCATGCCCCTGAGGCATGAGCCCCCCACACCCCATCAGGTAAGCTAATCGCCTCAGTTCGACAGGAAATTCGCAGGTGGCTGACTCCCCCCAGGCTTCTCCGGCGTCCGCGCGCCCGCTGCAAGGCCAGAAGCTGTTGTTGTGCGTAGGGGGCGGCATCGCCGCCTACAAGTCGCTGGAACTGGTGCGTCGCCTGCGCGATGCCGGGGCCCAGGTGCAGGTCGCCATGACCGCCGGGGCCCAGCAGTTCGTCACCCCGCTGAGCTTCCAGGCCCTGTCCGGCCAGCCCACCCGCACCACCCTGTGGGACAGCGCCGCCGAGCAGGCCATGGGCCATATCGAGCTGGCCCGCTGGGCCGATCGCATCGTGGTGGCCCCGGCCACCGCCGACCTGCTGGCCCGGCTGGCCCACGGCAATGCCGATGACCTGGTCACCACGCTGTGCCTGGCCACCACCGCGCCGCTCACCGTGTGCCCGGCCATGAACCACCGCATGTGGCAGCACCCGGCCACGCAGGCCAACATCGCCCTGCTGCGCCAGCGCGGCGCGCAGGTGATCGGGCCCGAAGACGGCCCGCTGGCCGAAGGCGAATCCGGCCCGGGCCGGCTGACCGAACCCAATGCGATTGTTGCGGCACTGGCCGCGCTGCAGGCGCCGGCCGCTGCTGAAGCCGCGCCCGAGCAGCAGCTGAAGGGCCTGCGCGTGGTCATCAGTGCCGGCCCCACCTACGAAGACCTGGACCCGGTGCGCTACGTGGGCAACCGCAGCAGCGGCAAGATGGGCTACGCGCTGGCCGCCTCCGCCGTGCGCCAGGGTGCGCAGGTGGTGCTGGTGAGTGGCCCGGTGCAGCTGGCCACCCCGGCCGGGGTGCAGCGGGTGGATGTGCGCTCGGCCGCGCAGATGCGCGAGGCGGTGCTGGGCGCGTTGCCGGCCGACATCTATATAGGCGCGGCGGCGGTGTCCGATTACACCCCGCGCCAGGTGGCCCCGCAGAAATTGAAGAAGACCGCCGGCACCCAGACCCTCACGCTGGAGCTGGTGCGCACCCCGGACATCCTGGCCGAGGTGGCCGCGCAGACCAACGCGCTGAAGCTGGTGGTCGGCTTTGCCGCCGAAACCCACGATGTGGAGAAGTACGCGCGCGGCAAGCTGGTGGACAAGCGCCTGGACCTGGTGATCGCCAACCAGGTGGGCATTGCCACCGGCGGCTTCGAAAGTGATGAAAACGCGGCCACGGCCTACTGGCAGGGCGGCGAACAGGTGTTCCCGGGGACCTCCAAGGCGCTGCTGGCCGAACAACTGTTGTCCCTGATTGCCCAGAGGTTGCACGCATGAGCGTTGATTCCCCCCTTCAGCCGTTGCAGGTCAAGCTGCTCGACCCGCGCTTCGGCGATACCTGGCCGCTGCCGGCCTACGCCACCGAGCACAGCGCCGGGCTGGACCTGCGCGCGGCGCTGGAAACCGAGCTCACCCTGCAGCCGGGCGATACGGCGCTGATTCCCAGCGGTATCGCCATCCACATTGCCGACCCCAACCTGGCCGCCGTGGTGCTGCCGCGCTCGGGGCTGGGCCATCGCCACGGCATCGTGCTGGGCAACGGCACCGGGCTGATCGACGCCGATTACCAGGGCCCGCTGCTGATCAGCGCGTGGAACCGTGGCCGCGAGGCCTTCACGCTGCAGCCGGGCGACCGCATCGCGCAGCTGGTTGTGCTGCCGATTGCACGCGTGGGCCTGCAGGTAGTGGATACTTTCACCGACAGCGCCAGGGGAACGGGTGGATTCGGCCATACCGGGGTGCGCTGACAGGGGGAAGATCCATGAGCAAGGCAAAGGCGGAAGGACAACCGCGACTGGCAAGCAAGCGCACCGGCCCGCTGCTGGTGGGCGCGTTGCTGCTGCTGGGGCTGTGGTTCGGCTGGAGTGCGGTCAGCCAGTGGCGGCAGGCGTCGGTCGGGGCGTCGCTGGAGCAGTCGCGTGACCAGATCGTGTCCGGGGTGCAGACCGCGCTGAATGGCCAGGTGGCGCAGCTGCGCAAGCTGGTCAAGAGCGAGCGGGTCACCGCCGCGCTGGCCAGCGGCGATGCCGAGGCCGCTTCCGTGGCCATCCGCGAGGGCTGGCCGGGCACCGAGGAGGTGCAGGTGCTGGCGGCCACGCTGGAGTCGGCCTATGCCGACCCCAAGGCCTTTGGCTACTCGCGCCTGGCCCTTCTGGAAGCGGCCAACGCCGAAGACACCGTGGTCGCCCGCGTGGTCCGCGATGCCGGCGGCCAGCGCCTGGGCCTGGCGGCACCGGTGCAGCTGGGCACCCAAGGGCCGGCGCTGGTGTATGTGCGCCAGCCGCTGCTGCGCCTCACGGCCACCTTCGATTCGGTCCGCGTGCCCGAGTCGGGCTACCTGGCGCTGCGCCAGGGCAACCACAACGTGATCGAGCAGGGCACCGGTGCGCTCGGTGGCGGTGCCGAGGCCCTGGCCCGTCCGATCGGCAAGAGCGGGCTGCGCCTGGCGGCGGCCGTGCCGGATGTGGAGCCGGGCCCGTTGGGCCTGGGCGCCATCCCGTGCGCGGTGGTGGCGGCACTGCTGGTGGCCATCGCGCTGATGCTGCAGTTCGGCAAGGGCAAGGTGCCGCTGCCGCGCCGACGGGCGGCCAACGCCACCGAGGTGGAGGACGGCCCGACCCTGCGCGAAAGCCTGGAACAGTCGCCGCTGACCGTGCTGCCGGCCGTCAGCGAAGGCGGTCCGCCGGCCGTGCCCGGCGTGCCGGGCCAGGACGTGCCGGCCGATATTTTCCGCGCCTACGATATCCGCGGCGTGGTCGGCCGCGAGCTCACCCCGCAGGTGGCTGCGCTGATCGGCCAGGCCATCGGCTCGGTGCTGCAGGTGCAGGGGCTGCGCGAGATCGTGGTGGGCCGCGATGGTCGTCTGTCCGGCCAGGAACTCAGCGCCGGGCTGATCGAAGGCCTGCGCCGCGCCGGCTGCGATGTCATCGACATCGGCCTGGCGCCTACCCCGGTGGTGTACTTCGCCAGCTACCACCTGCGCGCGGGCAGCTGCGTGGCCGTTACCGGCAGCCACAACCCGCCGGACTACAACGGCTTCAAGATCGTGGTGGGCGGCGAAACGCTCTCGGGCGACGCCATCACCGAACTGTTCCAGCGCATCCGCGACGGCCAGCTGCACGTGGCCGCCGAGCCGGGCAGCCTGCAGCAGCGCGAGGTCAATGCCGATTACATCCAGCGCATCGCCGATGACGTGCAGCTGGACCGCCCGCTCAAGGTGGTGGCCGATGCCGGCAACGGCGTGGCCGGCGAACTGGCCCAGCCGTTGCTGGAGGCGATCGGGGCCGAGGTTATTCCGCTGTACTGCGATGTGGATGGCACTTTCCCCAACCATCATCCCGACCCCAGCGATCCACACAACCTGGAAGACCTGATCCAGACCGTGAAGCGCTTCGACGCGGACATTGGCCTGGCCTTCGACGGCGACGGCGACCGCCTCGGCGTGGTCACCCGCGAAGGCAAGATCATCTATGCGGATCGGCTGCTGATGCTGTTCGCCGCCGACGTGCTGATGCGCAACCCGGGCGCGCTGGTGATCTACGACGTGAAGTGCAGCGGCAAGCTGTCCGACTACGTGCTGCGCAACGGCGGCAGCCCGCTGATGTGGAAGACCGGGCATTCGCTGATGAAGGCGAAGATGCGCGAGACCGATGCCGAGCTGGCCGGCGAGATGAGCGGGCACTTCTTCTTCAAGGAGCGCTGGTTCGGGTTCGACGATGGCCTGTACGCGGCCGCGCGCCTGCTGGAAATCCTGGCCCAGCGCGAGGAGAGCCCCTCGGAGGTGTTCGAGGAACTGCCCGACAGCGTATCCACGCCGGAGCTGAAGGTGCCGGTGGAGTCGGGTACCCCGCACGCGCTGGTGTCGCTGTTCCTGGCCGCGGCCCAGGTGGAGGACTCGCCGTTTGCCGGCGCCCGCCTGGCCACCATCGACGGCCTGCGCGCCGACTTCCCCGATGGCTGGGGCCTGCTGCGCGCGTCCAACACCACCCCGGTGCTGGTGCTGCGGTTCGAGGCCAACGACGAGGCCGCGCTGGAGCGCATCAAGACCCTGTTCCGCGAACAGCTGCAGCCGTTGCTGCCGGGCGTGGATCTCGGCTTCTGAGGCGGTGGGTACCGGCCCATGGCCGGTACCTGATCCCGCGCGGCAGCGGCTTCGCGCACGCGCAACCCGATCCCGCGTGGCGTCCTGATCCGCACGTGACAATGGGATACCGCTGGTAGGGTCGCATCCCAATCGACTGCCGTGAAACGGCCAACGGTCGATGTCGGCATGACCCCTGATCGAAACGCGCCTCTCCACCTCTGTTCATGCCCCAACCGAACGCGGGGAACACATCGGCGGTCGATCGGGATGCGACCCTACCGGCGCCTCGATCCCCGTTCGATGTCGGCATGACCATTGATCGAAACGCGCCTCTCCACCGGTGTTCATGCCACAACCGAATGCGGGGAACGTATCGGCGGTCGATCGGGATGCGACCCTACCGGTGCCTCGATCCCCGTTCGATGTCGGCATGAGCATTGATCGAAACGCGCCTCTCCACCTCTGTTCATGCCACAACCGAACGCGGGGAACGTATCGGCGGTCGATCGGGATGCGACCCTACCGGCGCCTCGATCCGCGGACAGGGAACCCGATCCTGCGCGGCATCCTGATCCGCGCACGGGCAACCCGATCCCGCGTCGCATCCCGATCCGCACGTGACAATGGGATACCGCTGGTAGGGTCGCATCCCAATCGACTGCCGTGAAACGGCCAACGGTCGATGTCGGCATGACCTCTGATCGAAACGCGCCTCTCCACCGGTGTTCATGCCACAACCGAACGCGGGAAACGTATCGGCGGTCGATCGGGATGCGACCCTACCGGCGCGTCGATCCGCGCACGGGGAACCCGATCCTGCGCGGCATCCCGATCCGCGCACGCGCAACCCGATCCCGCACGGCATCCCGATCCGCACACGACAATGGGATACCCGCTGGTAGGGTCGCATCCCAATCGACCGCCGTGAAACGGCCAACGGTCGATGTCGGCATGACCCCTGATCGAGACGCGCCTCTCCACCGCTGTTCATGCCCCAACCGAACGCGGGGAACGAATCGGCGGTCGATCAGGATGCGACCCTACCGGGTGCGCGCCGCACGACGGTGACGGGCATGCAAATCCCCCCGCCGCCTCACCCCTTGAACCGTAACCCCACGCCCGGTTCGGTGAACACGTACCGCGAATCCAACGCCGAATCGCCCAGCTTGTGCCGCAGCTTCCCCACCAGTATCCGCAGGTAATGCGTGTCTTCCTGATGCGTCGGCCCCCATATTTCCTGCAGGATCTGCGGCTGGGTCACCACCCGCCCGGCATTGCGCAACAACAACGACAACAACGCATATTCCTTGCGCGTCAGCGCCACCGGCACGCCGTCCAGGTGCACCTCGCGGCGCACCAGGTCGATATGCAGGTGCCCGTCATCGAACTGCGGCAGTACCCCATCGGTCGACACCGTGCGCGAGCGCAGCAATGCCCGCACCCGGGCCATCAGTTCCTGGGTGCCGAACGGCTTGGTCACGTAGTCGTTGGCGCCGTTGTCCAGCGCCCGCACCTTCTCGGTTTCACCGGCGCGCACGGTCAGCATGATGACCGGCACCTGGCTCCACTGGCGCAGTTCGGCCAGCACCTCGTGGCCTTCCATGTCCGGCAGGCCGATGTCCAGGATCACCAGGTCCGCGCCTTCGTTCACCAGCGCCTCCAGCCCGGCCTGGCCGGTGGCGGCCTGCACCACGCGGTAGCCCTGCGCGCGCAGGCTGATATCGAGGAAGCGCCGGATCTGCGCTTCATCGTCGATCACCAGCACGCGCGCCGGCGGCGCGCCTTGGGGCAGGTCAGGATTCGTCGTGGTCATCGGCAGGGTGGGGTTGCAGCAGGGGCAGCGTGATGCGGATCAGGGTACCGCGTCCGTCGCGGCCCGGCAGCGCCTGCACGCTGCCGCCGTGCGCGCCGATCATGCCCTGGCAGATGGTCAGCCCCAGCCCGGTGCCATGCCGGCCGCGGTCGCCGCGCTCCACGCTGTAGAACATGTCGAAGATGCGCGCGCGCTCGTCGTCGGGGATACCGGGGCCGGCGTCCAGCACGTCGATGCGCAGCTCGCCCTCCACCAGCCGGGCCTGCACCTCCACCGCCGCGCCGGGCGGGGAGAACTTGGCCGCGTTCTCCATCACATTGAATACCGCCTGCTCCACCAATGCCGGGTGCACCCAGATCGGGGCCAGCGAGGCCGGGATGTCCAGCTTCAGCTGCACCTCCGGCTGGTAGCGCTGCAGGCGGCGCGCGGCCGAGCCCACCAGTTCGTCCACGCCGATCCAGTCGCGGTTGATCTGCAGCCCCTCGTGGCCCAGCCGGGTCATGTCCAGCAGGTTCTGGATGTAGCGGTCCAGCCGTTCGCCCTCCACCAGGATGGTATCCAGCAGGGCGCGGCGGTCCTGGGCGTCCATCGCCTCGGCATAGCTGGAGAGGCTGTCGGCCGAGCCGATCATCGCCGCCAGCGGCGAGCGCAGGTCGTGTGAGACCGAGGACAGCAGCGCCGAACGCAGGCGCTCGGTCTCGTTGCTGACGTGGGCCTTTTCCAGGTCGGCCACCAACTGGGTGCGCAGTGCGGCCTGGGCGATGTCATCCACCATCGCCTCGGCCAGCTGGCGCTGCTCGGGGGTGAGCCGGGGAGCGTTGCGGGCAAAGCGCATGCCGGCCACGCCGATGGCGCGGTCATCGCCATCCAGCAGCGGCAGGAACCACCACTCCGCACCGGCCAGGGTATCGGTGAAGCGGCCGCTGGGCTGGCCGTGGCGACGTGCCCAGTCGGCGGCGGCCAGGTCGGTCTCGCCCGGTGCGGCGCTGCCGCTGGTGCTGGTGTCCTGGCCGATGCGCAACCACGCCGGGGCGTCCATGGCCTGCTCCAGGGCCTCGCGCCCGGCCTGGGCTACCTGCTCATTGCTGGCCGCGCGGGTGAGCTGGCGGCCCAGCGCCTGGCGCGCATTGGCATGCCGGTTGGACGCGCGCAACGCCAGCACCTGCATGCGCAGCCGCGATGCCAGGCGGCCGGCCACCAGCGCGGCGGCCAGGAACAGGAACACGGTAATCACGCCCTGGCGTGCGCTGATCGCAAAGGTGAAGCGCGGGGCGATGAAGAAGAAGTTGTAGGCCAGGAAGCACAGGGCTGCGGCGATCACCGCCGCGCTGGTGCGACTGCGCGCGGCCACCATCACCACCGCCACGATGAACACCATCGACAGGTCGTACAGCCCCACCCAGCGCTCGGCCACCAGCGCCACCAAACAGGCCAGCGCGGTGGCGCCCACGGCCAGCAGGGTGTCCTGGCCGGTGCTGCGGGTCGGCATCGACAGGCCGGTGCGACGCGCGCGGGCGCGCGCCTGCGGAGTGCCGATGATGGTGATCTCGTAGTGCGCCCCGCGCTGGATCAGCTGCTGGGTCAGGGTGCGGTTGAGCATGCGCGCGATCGGGCGCTCGCGGGTGCGGCCCAGCACCAGGGTGGAGACGCTGTTGTGTGCGGCATGGTCCAGCAGTGCATCGGCGATGCTCGAGCCGTGCAGCAGTTCGGCCTCGCCACCCAGGCGGCGGGCGAGGGCAAACGCCGCGTCGATCTCGCGGCGGGTGGCGTCATCCTGGCGCCGACCCTGCACGGTCACCACCGTCCACGGTGCATCACGGCGCTCGGCGATCCGCCTGCCCACGCGCACCAGGTACTCGCTCTGGCCGCCGCCATCGATGGCCACCAGCACCCGGCGGCGCAGCGGCAGGTTGCCCTCGCCGCGCGCGGCGCGGGTCTCGCGCAGGCTGCTGTCCACGCGGTCGGCCGCTTCCTGCATGGCCAGCTCGCGCAGCGCGGTGAGGTTGGCCGGCGAGAAGAACGCCTGCAACGCCTGCGCGGCCTGCTCGGGCACGTACACCTTGCCCTGCTGCAGGCGCTCGATCAGCTCACGCGGCGGAATATCCACCAGCACGATGTCGTGCAGGCGGTCCAGCACCGCGTCCGGCACGGTCTCGCTCACCCGCACGCCGGTGATGCGCATCACCACGTCGTTGAGGCTTTCCAGGTGCTGGATGTTGACCGTGGTCCAGACGTCGATGCCGGCCTCGAGCAGCTCCACCACGTCCTGCCAGCGCCGCTCGTGGCGGCTGCCCGGCACGTTGCGATGGGCCAGTTCGTCCACCAGCACCAGCGCCGGGTGGCGCGCCAGCACCGCATCCAGGTCCATCTCGCCGAGCACGTGCTGCTGGTAGTCGCGCTGCACCAGCGGTACCTGCGGCAGGCCCTCCAGCAGCGCCGAGGTCTCGGCGCGGCCGTGCGTCTCCACCAGCCCGACCACCACGTCCACGCCGCGGCGCAGTTGCTCGTGCGCACGGCTGAGCATGCTGAAGGTCTTGCCCACGCCGGGGGCGGCACCGAGGAACACGGTGAGTTTGCCGCCGGCTTCGCGTTGCAGGCGTTCAACCAGGGCGTCGGCCTGGCGGGTACGGGGGTCGCTCATGGGTGGCGATTGTGCGCCCGTCGGCGCGATCCGGGCATCACGGCGTGGCCTGCAGCACATCCAGCGCCAGGTTCAAGGTCATCACGTTCACCCGCGGCTGCCCGAACACCCCCCACTGCGGCCCCAGCGTATGCGCCTTCACCAGCGCCGCCACCTGGGCAACCGGCAGCCCGCGGCTGCGTGCCACGCGCGTGATCTGCACCTGCGCGGCCGCCGGCGACAGCTCCGGGTCCATGCCCGCACCGGACTGGGTGACCAGGTCGCCAGGCACCTGCGCGGCCGGTATCCCTTCGCGCGCGGCCACCGCGGCGATGCTGGCCTGCACGCGCTCCTGCAGGGCCGGGTTGGTACGCGCCAGGTTGCTGCCGGCCGCGGCCATCGGGTCGTAGCTGGCCGCCGACGGGCGCGCCTGGAAGTAGCCCGCGCCGGTGAAGGGCTGGGCGATCAGCTGCGAGCCACGCACCTGGCCGTCGCGGATGAGCAGGCTGCCATCGGCCTGCGCCGGGAACAGCAACCGGCTGGCGCCGGTGGCGGCCACGGCATAGGCCAGGCCGAGCAGCAGCAGGCTGGCCACGCCCAGCATCAGCGCCGGGCGCCAGGCGCCGTGCTGCTGCAGGGGGGCCGCGTCCACGGCGTGGGCACGCGCGGTGCGGGGCAGGGAAGTTGCGAGTGAGCGGTTCATGCGCCGAATACCGAGACAAGGAAGAGGTCGATCAACTTGATGGCCGCAAACGGCAGCAGCACGCCGCCCAGGCCGTACACCAGCATGTTCCGGCGCAGCAGCGCGGTGGCCGTGGCCGGGCGGAACCGCACCCCGCGCAGTGCCAGCGGAATCAACGCCGGAATCACCAGCGCATTGAAGATCAGCGCCGCCAGCACCGCGTTGCGCGGGCTGGACAGGTGCATCACGTTCAACGCCGCCATCGCCGGCAGGGTGGAGGCGAACAGCGCCGGCAGGATCGCGAAGTACTTGGACACATCGTTGGCCAGCGAGAAGGTGGTCAGCGCGCCGCGGGTGATCAGCTGCTGCTTGCCCACTTCCACCACCGCCAACAGCTTGGCCGGATCCGAATCCAGGTCGACCATGTTGCCGGCTTCCTTTGCCGCCTGCGTGCCGGAGTTCATCGCCAGGCCGATGTCGGCCTGGGCCAGCGCCGGGGCGTCGTTGGTGCCGTCGCCGACCATCGCCACCAGCCGCCCACCGGCCTGCTCGGCACGGATGCGCGCGAGCTTGTCTTCGGGGCGGGCCTCGGCGATGTAGTCGTCCACGCCGGCTTCGGCGGCGATCGCCGCGGCGGTGAGCGGGTTGTCGCCGGTGATCATCACCGTGCGGATGCCCATCGCCCGCAGCTGCGCGAACTTCTCGCGCATGCCGTGCTTGACCACGTCCGACAGCTCGATCACCCCCAGCACATGCCGGCCTTCGCACACCACCAGCGGGGTGGCACCGTTGCGCGCCACCTGTTCCACGCGGCCCGGCAGCTCGGCCGGCACCGTGCCACCGAGCTCACGCACATAGGCGGTGATCGCATCGGAGGCACCCTTGCGGATGCGGCGGCCGCCCTCCAGGTCCACGCCGGACATGCGGGTCTGTGCGGTGAACGCCAGGTAGTCGGCACGGTCCGGCTCGGCGGTGGTGCAGCCCTGCTCGCGCGCCAGGCGCACGATGGATTTGCCCTCCGGGGTGGGGTCGGCCAGCGAGGACAGCAGCGCCGCCTCGCGCAACTGGGTGGCGTCGATCCCGGCCAGCGCATGGAAGTGGGTGGCCTGGCGGTCGCCGTGGGTGATGGTGCCGGTCTTGTCCAGCAGCAGCACGTCCACGTCGCCAGCCACTTCCACCGCCTTGCCGGATTTGGCCAGCACGTTGGCGGCCAGCGCCCGGTTCATGCCGGCGATGCCGATGGCCGGCAGCAACCCGCCGATGGTGGTGGGAATCAGGCACACCAGCAGCGCGATCAGCAGCAGCGGGTCCACCTGCACGCCCACGAATGCACCGATCGCCGGCAGCGTGGCGACCACGATCAGGAACGTGAGCGTCATCGCCGCCAGCAGCAGGGTCAGCGCCACTTCGTTGGGCGTCTTCTGGCGGTTGGCGCCTTCCACCAGGGCGATCATGCGGTCCAGGAAGCTGTGCCCCGGCTCGGCGGTCACCCGCACGATGATCTGGTCGGAGAGCACCTTGGTGCCGCCGATCACGCCGCTGCGGTCGGTGCCGGCCTCACGCAGCACCGGCGCCGATTCACCGGTCACCGCCGCTTCGTTGATGGTGGCCAGGCCCTGCACGATCTCGCCGTCGGCCGGGATCAGCTCGCCGGCACTGACGATCACATGGTCGCCCGGGCGCAGTTCGGCGGCCGGCACCTGGGTCTCGCTGGCCCCGGCATGCGCGGCGGTCAGCCGGCGCGCGCTGAGGTCCTGGCGGGCACGGCGCAGCGAGGCGGCCTGGCCACGTCCGCGGGCCTCGGCCACCGCCTCGGCGAAATTGCCGAACAGCACGGTCAGCAGCAGGATCGCGGTGACCGCCAGGCCGAAGCCCAGCGGCGCGTTGCCGGTCAGTGTCACCACCAGGCTGACCAGCGTGCCGGCCATCACCACGGCCATCACCGGGCTGTGCAGCAGGTGGCGCGGCGACAGCTTGACCAGCGCATCGCGCATCGCGCGGCGCCAGCCGGCGCCGTCCAGCAGGCGCTGGCGGCGATGGGAAGAAACGTTCAAGGGATAGGTACTCATGGGGTCACATCTCAGTGCAGCGTTAGCGACAGGTGGTCGGCCACCGGGCCCAGGACCAGCGCCGGCATGAACTGCAGTACGGTCAGGATGACGATCAGCGCGATCAGGGTCAGCGCGAAGGTCGGGGTCTCGATCTGCAGCGTGCCGGCCGATTCGGGGGCGCGCCGCTTGGCGGCCAGCTGCGCGGCCACCACCAGCGGAATGATCAGCACCGGGTAGCGGCCCAGCAGCAGCACCAGCGTGCAGCTCAGGTTCCACCACGGGGTGGCATCGCCCAGTCCTTCAAAGCCGGAGCCGTTGTTGGCAAACGCCGACACGTACTCGTAGAACACCTGGCTGACCCCGTGGAAACCCGGGTTGGACGTGCCGGTGATCGCCGGAATGGCCAGGGTGATCGCGGTGAAGCCCAGGATGGTGATCGGCTGCAGCAGCACCAGCAGTGCCAGCAGGCGGATCTGCGGGGTCTCCAGCTTGCGGCCCAGCAGCTCGGGGGTACGCCCGGTCATCAGGCCGGCCAGGAACACGCCCAGCAGCAGGTACACGATGAACTGCTGCAGGCCGCAGCCAATACCGCCCCAGATCGCGTTGACCAGCATGTTGACCATCGGCACGGCGCCAGCCAGCGGGCTGAGCGAGTCATGCATGCCGTTGACCGACCCGTTGGAGACCTGGGTGGTGATGGCCGCCCACAAGCCGGTGCCATCGGCGCCGAAGCGCACTTCCTTGCCCTCCATCAGCAGCGGGCTGGCAGCGGTGGCCGAGTGGCCTTCCAGCCACACCGTGGCCGCCACCGACACGCTGGACATCGCCAGCATGCAGCCAAACACCAGCCCGGCCAGGCGCTTGCGCCCGGTAAACGCACCGAGCATGAACACCACCGCGATCGGGATCAGCAGGATGCCGATCAGTTCCAGCGCGTTGGACAGCGGGGTCGGGTTCTCCAGCGGCATCGAGCTGTTGGGGCCGTACCAGCCGCCGCCATTGGTGCCCAGCTGCTTGGCCGCCACCATCGCCGCCACCGGGCCCAGCGGCAGTTTCTGCGTTTCCATCCCCGCCGCAGCATCGATCGGCGTTGCCTGCGGGCCGGCAGCCAGCGTCGACGGCACGCCCTGGCTGGTCAGCAGCACCGCCCACAGCAGGCACAGCGGCAGCATGAAGCGCACGCACGAGCGCACCACGTCGGCGTAGTAATTGCCCACGTCCACGCGGCGGTCGGCACTGAGCCGGGCCGCCTGTTCGGCGTCCACATCGTCCGGGCGCGCACCGAACAGCGCACGCAGTGTGGCCACCACCAGGGCCAGGCCCATCATCGGCGTCACCACCTGCAGGCCGGTGATCGCGGTCATCTGCGCGAAGTAGGACAGCTGCGCCTGGCCGGAGTAGTGCTGCTGGTTGGTGTTGGTCAGGAACGACACCATCGTGTGCAGCGCCGTGTCCCAGCGCATGTTGGGGATCTGGTCGGGATTGAACGGCAGCCAGGCCTGGGTCATGAACACGGCCTGCACCAGCACCGCGATCACCACGTTGCTCAGCACGAAGGCCATTACATAGCCGCGCCAGGACATGCCGCGCGCCGGGTTTACCCCCAACAGCCAGTAGACCGGCTTTTCAACCAGGCCGAACAGCGCATCGCCACGCATCGGCGCACCGCGCATCACCCGGGCCAGGTACAGCCCAAGCGGAAAGGCCAGCACGATGCTGGCCAGCAGGATCAACAGGATCTCGGTCATGGTCGGCTCCGGTCAGAACGCTTCGGGCCGAAGCACGACATACAGCAGATAGGCGGCGGCAACGAACACCAGCACGCCGCACACCAGGGAAAGCCAGGCAGGCATGGTCGTGGCCTCAAACGCAGGAAGGGAACGCAGCGGTGCGGGGCACACCAGCGGCAGGGAAGCGGATTGCAGAAATGCTCATGGGACGTCCAGGTGGAACCACTCCACGTCAGGCGCCCATGGTCTTCCCCACCGGCATAAAGGGGCCACGCCACGAGCCACCCCGCGGCGTAAAAAGAGCATAAAAAAGGCGGCCCGATGGCCGCCTTCTTCGTTGCCGGTCGCGCCCCCGGATCAGGCTCGCGGGTCGGTCCCCACGCCCTTCAGCAGCCGGTAGCGCTGCAGGGTCTCCTCGATCTCCACGTCCAGGTCCTTGCGCTGCTGCTCGAACGAGGCCTGCATCCGGCGCTGGGTCACCAGCTCGGCGTGGCGCTGGCGGATGCTCTCGGCCTGTTTGTCCGGCACCGGCTTGCCGCCCAGCTCACGATCACCGGCGGTGCCCAGCAGGCTCACCAGCGCGTCGCGCAGGCTCGCCACGTTGTAGCGCGCGGTCTGCACGTTGTTGTCGATGATGCCGGTGCGCTCGTTGAACACCCGGCGCAGGTCATCCTCGCTCTCGTAGGTGGACAGCATCGCCTGCTCGGTCCGCTGCCGCGTCTGCTCGGCCGCCAGGTCGAGCTGGCGCTGCGCGGCCACCACCGCCGCGTCGGCCCGCTCTTCCTCGGTCAGCGTGCGCTCCACCTCACCGCGGCGCAGGCCGCTGGTCGCGCTGAATTCCTCGCGCGCGTTGTTCACCGCATCCTGCGGCAACGCGTCGCTGCAGATACGCTCGGAGCCCTTGTTCCAGCAATACAGCTTCTTCGCTTTCGGATCGACCTTGCCGCGCTGGGCCTGGGCCGACAGCGATGGTGTGGCCACCAACAGGCCGATGAAGATGATCGTGGCAATCCTGGACATGTCCGAGCCCCCTGCTCTCAACGCGTAGGACGGCTGCCGTAGCGGGAACGATAGTCCTCCAGCGGCTGCCGGTACCCGACAAGTTCCGGATTTCCGGAGGCAAAATCAAGCAGGTCGGCCAGCGTGGCCACGGCCACCACCGGAATCCCGGCTTCCTCGGCCACGGCCTGGGCCGCCGAGCGGCGGTCGGTTTCCGAGGCGATCTCCTGGCGGTCCAGCGCCACCACGATCCCGGCCGGGGTACCGCCGGCATCCTTGATGATCGTCAGCGCCTCGCGGATCGCCGTGCCGGCGGTGATCACGTCATCCACGATCAGCACCCGCTTGCCATTCATGTCCGCGCCGATCAGGTTGCCGCCCTCACCGTGGGCCTTGGCTTCCTTGCGGTTGAACGACAGCGGCAGGTCGCGGCCGCGCTGGGCGAACTCGCAGGCGGTCGCGGTGGCCAGCGGGATGCCCTTGTAGGCCGGGCCGAACACCACATCGAACTTCAGCCCGGTGGCCTCCACCGCATCGGCGTAGCAGGCGGCCAGCTGCACCATGCGCGCGCCGGAATCGAAGCGGCCGGCGTTGAAGAAATAGGGGCTCAGACGGCCCGACTTGAGGGTGAACTGGCCGAAACGCAGGGCATCGGCGGTCAGGGCCAGTTGCAGGAAACGGTGGCGATGGTCGCTCATCAGGACTCTATTCAATTCATTTGGACCGCAAATCCTAATGCATGGAGGCTTTTTTCGCCCTGCGGGGCCCCCGCGGCGCGGCGTCGCAGCCGCCATACCGGCCCGGCCAGGCCGGCAGCGGCGGCCGATTGCGGCGAGCCGGGCCCGGGTCTTCCCGGTATGCTTTGCCGGTTACCGCTCCAGACCCGGGTCAGCATGCGCATCATCAGCTTCAACGCCAACGGCATCCGTTCCGCCGCCACCAAGGGCTTCCTCGACTGGTTCCGTGCCCAGGATGCCGACGTGCTCTGCATCCAGGAGACCAAGGCCCAGGAGGACCAGCTGACCGACCCGATGTTCCGCCCGGACGGCCACCACTGCTTCTACCGCGACGCCATCACCAAGAAGGGCTACAGCGGCGTGGCCATCTACAGCAAGCGCGAGCCCGACCAGGTCATCACCTCGCTGGGCTGGGCGCCGTTCGACGACGAAGGGCGCTACATCGAGGCCCGCTACGGCAACCTCAGCGTGGTCTCCTTCTACATCCCGTCGGGCAGCTCGGGCGACCTGCGCCAGGGCTTCAAGTACGAAGTGATGGAGTGGCTGCGCCCGATCCTGGCGCAGTGGCTGGCCAGCGGCCGCGACTACGTGCTGTGCGGCGACTGGAACATCGTGCGCTCGGCGCTGGACATCAAGAACTGGAAGTCCAACCAGAAGAACTCCGGCTGCCTGCCCCCCGAGCGCGACTGGCTCAACGGCCAGTGCGTGGATACCGACCAGGCCCTGGACATCGCCGCCGGCCAGGGCTGGACCGACGCCTACCGCCTGCTGCACCCGCAGGGCGAGGACTACACCTGGTGGAGCAACCGCGGCGCGGCCCGGGCCAACAACGTCGGTTGGCGCATCGACTACCAGTTCGTCAGCCCCGGCCTGCGCGAGCGCCTGCGCGCCTGCTCGATCTACCGCGATGAGCGCTTCTCCGACCATGCCCCGTTCACCGTGGACTACGCCCCATGACCGAAGCGGCGGCGCCGGTGTCCTACAAGGGCTGGGCCGGGATCAAGCGTGCCTTCGGCACGCCCTCGGCGCTGACCATGGCCTTTCTCGGCTTCGGCAGTGGCCTGCCGTTCCTGCTGATCGCCTCCCAGACCCTGTCCACGCGGCTGCGTGACGTCGGCCTGGACCTGGGCAGCATCGGCCTGATCAGCCTGGCGAGCTTCTTCTACCTGCTCAAGTTCGTCTGGGCGCCGTTGATCGACCGCTACGCCTTCCCGCTGATCGGTTTCCTCGGGCGCCGCCGCTCCTGGCTGCTGGCCTCGCAGATCGGCGTCACCGGCGGCCTGTTCGCGCTGGCCTTCGTGCGCCCGGAGCTGGGGGTCACCCCGCTGGTGCTGTGGGTGCTGGTGGCCTCCTTCGCCGGTGCCACCCAGGACTCGGTCGTGGATGCCTACCGCATCGAGATCGCCCCGGAGACTGCCCAGGCCGCTTTGGCCGCCACCTACACGCTGGGCTATCGCATCGGCCTGATCCTGGCCGGTGCCGGCGCGTTGTACCTGGCCCAGTTCGAAGGCTGGATCGTGGCCTACCTGGCCATGGCCTCGCTGATGGTGCTGCCGATCATCGCCACCCTGGTCTGCCGCGAGCCGGCCCAGCCGGAGGTGCGCATCCAGCGCCGGATCGATTTCTTCGGCGCCTTCTGGCAGCCGATCGCCAGCTTCTTCACCACCAACGGGGTGGTGCTGGCGCTGGTGCTGCTGGCCTTCGTGGGGCTGTACAAGTTCCCCGACCAGGTCATCGGCGTGATGGCCGGCCCGTTCTACCTGGATTCGGGCTTCACCAAGGCCGACATCGCCACCGTCTCCAAGCTGTTCGGGGTGTGGATGGGGATCGGCGGGGCCTTCCTCGGCGGCATTGCCGTGGCCGCGTTCGGTTTCCGCCGCATGCTGCTGGTTGCCGCGCTCGGCGTGGCGCTGTCCAACCTGGCCTTCCTGCTGATGGCGCACAACCCCGGCCAGCTCTGGGCGTTCTATGCGGCCCTGAGTGCGGACAACCTGTTCCAGGGCTTTGCCGGCACCGTGCTGGTGGCCTTCATGTCCTCGCTCACCGACCGCAACTTCACCGCCACCCAGTACGCCCTGCTGGTGTCGCTGGCCAACCTGCCGGGCAAGTTCGTCGGCGGTGCCTCCGGCTACATCGTCGAAGCCACTTCCTACAGCACCTTCTTCATCCTCAGTGCCACCACGGTCGTGCCGACCCTGCTGCTGCTGGTCTGGCTGTGGCCGCGCATCCGCGATCGCAGCAGCGCCTGAGGCGGGCGCGGCAGGGGATCCCCGGTTGCCGGGCGCTCCCCGCTGCGCCATGATCGACCCCGTTGTGCCGTGGGGGCGGTGCGTTGCCAACGGGGGAGAACAATGGTCGATCTGCTGCTGCGGGATCTGGACCCGCTGCTGAATGAACGCATCCGGCGCGTGGCCGTCGCACGCGGCTGGACCCGTGAACATACCTGCGTGATGCTGCTCGAACAGGGTCTGTTCGCCAGCGAACTGGAGGTCCGCAGCGGCTTCCAGAACCCCGAAGTGGACGCGCTGGCCGACGCCATTGCCGCCCTGCAGGCCCTGCCCGACGCCAAGGGCGTCTGAATCCGCGGGCGAAGGCCCGGCAGGCTGCAACCCCGGTCAACCGTCGGCCCGGCCTGGATGCCCGCAGGACCCCCGAACCCCACCGGCGCTCCGCTCAGGCCAGATGGATCGCTCCCAGGATCCGCGGCCCACGTGCCCCACTCACGCTCGGCAGGTTGCCCGGCAACCCGTCCAGCGTGCGCTGCGCCAGCCACGCAAACCCCATCGCCTCCAGATAGTCCGGGTCCAGCCCGTGCACCGCGCTCGACTCGATCACCACCCCCGGCAGCCGCGCCGCCAGCCGACGCAGCAACTGCGGGTTGCGCACCCCGCCGCCGCACACCAGCACACGCGTGGTGCCGGGCAGGTGCGCCAGCAGCGCATCGGCCACCGTGGCGGCGGTCAGCTCCAGCAGCGTGGCCTGCACATCGGCCGCGGCGTGCTGGCCATCGCCCATGCCCGCCTCCGCCCAGGCCAGGTGGAACTGCTCGCGCCCGGTGCTCTTGGGCGGCGGCAGCGCGAACCAGGGATCGGCCAACCACTGCGCCAACAGCGCCTCGTCGTACTGCCCACTGGCCGCAAATGCCCCATCCGCATCGAAGGGCACCCCGCGATGGCGCTGGCACCATGCATCCATCAGCGCATTGGCCGGGCCGGTATCGAAGCCCCGCGGCACGCCGTCGCGCGGGATCAGGGTCAGGTTGGCGATGCCCCCCAGGTTGAGGATCGCCCGGTCTTCGTCGGTGGTGCCCAGCATCGCCAGGTGGAAGGCCGGCATCAGCGGCGCGCCATGCCCGCCCGCGGCCACGTCGCGGCGGCGGAAATCGGCCACCGTGGTGATCCCTGTCGCTTCGGCAATCCGGTTGGCATCGCCAAGCTGCATCGTGAACGCCGGATCGCCCAACGGCCGGTGCCGCACGGTCTGCCCGTGCGAGCCGATCGCCCGCACCTGCGCCCGGTCCACGCCGCTGCGTTCCAGCAGGGCATTGGCCGCGGCGCCGAAGGTGATCCCGATCTGCGCATCGATCCGTCCCAGCGTATCCAGCGATTCGACAGCGCCGCCTTCGCCGAGCGCAATCAGTTCCGCCCGCAGCGCCGGGTCCCACGCATGGGTGTGGCCGGCCACGAACCGGCAGCCGCCCGCCTCGGGAAACTGCACCAGCGCGGCATCGATGCCGTCGGCGCTGGTGCCGGACATCAGGCCGAGGTAAAGGGGGCAATGCGGATCAACGACAGCGGTCATGGCGGCACGGTCAACACGGGTTGCGCCCAGCTTCCGCGCAACCCGTTGCCGCCGTCAATGCGCGCGTGGCCGCGCGCTGGGGCGGCGATCAGCCGCGGTTGCGCCTGGCCGGCTTGGCCACGCTGGCGGTCTGCGTCTGGGCCTGTGCCTCGGCCGGGGCGGCCTGCGGCGCGGGGCTGGCATCGGCGTAGATCAGCTTCTCCATGCCCTGGATACGGGCCAGCGCCGGCGCGGTCTGCGCGCGGAACGCCACCAGCTCGGCGCCCTTGAGCGGCTCCGGCGGCGGCATGGTCACCGACAACGGGTTGCGGTGCTCGCCGTTGACGCGGAATTCGTAGTGCAGGTGCGGGCCGGTCGCCAGGCCGGTCGAGCCCACATAGCCGATCACCGTGCCCTGGGCCACGCGCTGGCCGGTCTTGATCGCCCCGAAGCGCGACATGTGCCCGTACAGCGTGGTGTGGCCGCGGCCATGGTCCAGGATCACCACGTTGCCGTAGCCACGCTGGGTCCCGGCGAACTGCACCCGTGCGTCACCGGCGGCCATGATCGGCGTGCCGGTCCGCGCGGCGTAGTCCACGCCCTTGTGCATGCGCATCTTGCCCAGCACCGGGTGCTTGCGCGCCCCGAAGCTGGAGCTCAGCCGCGCGAACGGGATCGGCATGCGGATGAAGCTCTTCTTCAGCGGCCGCCCGCTCACGTCGAAGTACTCGGACTTGCCGTTGCGGTCGAAGCGGAAGCCGCTGTAGGTCTTGCCACCGGAGGTGAAGGTGGCCGCCAGGATCTTGCTGGTGTCCACCTTCTCGCCCTCGCGCCAGGTCTCATCCAGCACCACGCTGAAGCGGTCGCCCGGCTGCAGGTCCTTGGAGAAGTCGATGTCGTACTTGAAGATCTCGTCGGTCATCGTGGCGATCGCCGACGGCGACAGCCCGGCCTTGCGCGCAGCCACGTAGAGCGAGCTGGTGATCTCGCCGCTGGCCACGATGCGGCGGGTGGAGGACTCACGCTTGATCACCTTCTCGGCGATCTGCCCATCCTTCAGCGACAGCTCGACCCGGTTGTCGGCATCGCGGTCGAAGCGGATCGTGCGCAGGTCGCCGGACAAGGGCAGGTCGAAGGCGATCTCCGCGCCGGGGCGCAGCCGGGTCAGCGCTTCGCGCGCACCGGGGTGGTCCAGCACCTGGTGCATCACCGTGGCCGGGATCCCGGCCTCATCGAAGAGGTTGCTCAGGGTCTGCCCGCGCTGCACCCGCAGGACCTGCCAGCTGTCGCCCGGGACCTGCTTCTGGCGCTCCAGCGACAGCGGCGGCAAGGGCAGGGCCAGGGTGGCGTGGTCGACCGAGTAGGGCGCTTCGATGGTGTGCGAGAAGCCCGGCACGATCGTGGCCACCAGTGCGCCGATGGTGGCGAACAGGCTGGCGTGCATCCAGTGCCGGCGCGTCCAGCGCTGGTTGAAGGCGGCAGGAAGATGCTGTTTGAGCTTCCGATGCAGGGCGGTGTCGTGGAGGACGTGGAGACGTTCCTTGAAGCGCTGCTTGCGCGCGCGGCCTTGATCGGAATTGAGCATCGTCGGTCTGTTCCTGGCTGGCCCGGGAGCGCGGGCCCAAACGTCGGTAACATAGACAGGTATAAATACCGCGTCAAACCCTTGTGCCTATTGGCTTTTGTGAAGCGCTTGCGGTTAACTTGTACTTAACGTCATTCATATAAATAAGGCATTGCCGGGAGTTGTCACGTGTCCTCGATTGAAGAAGCCATCGCCCTGATCGGTCGTGGTGCCGACGAAGTCCTCAAGTCCGAGGAGCTGCGTCAGCGCCTGGAAAGCGGCCGCCCGCTGCGCGTCAAGGCTGGTTTCGACCCCACCGCCCCGGACCTGCACCTGGGCCACACCGTGCTGCTGAACAAGCTGCGCCAGTTCCAGGACCTCGGCCACCAGGTCATTTTCCTGATCGGCGACTTCACCGGCATGATCGGTGACCCGTCCGGCAAGAACGTCACCCGCAAGCCGCTGAGCAAGGACGATGTGCTGGCCAACGCCCGCACCTATGAGGAGCAGGTGTTCAAGGTGCTGGATCGCCAGAAGACCGAAGTCCGCTTCAACTCGGAGTGGTTCGGCACGATGGGCGCGGCCGACATGATCCGCCTGGCCGGCCAGCACACCGTGGCGCGCATGCTCGAGCGCGACGACTTCGCCAAGCGCTATGCCGCCCAGCAGTCCATCGCCCTGCATGAATTCCTGTATCCGCTGGTGCAGGGCTACGACTCGGTGGCCTTGGAGGCCGACGTCGAACTCGGCGGCACCGACCAGAAGTTCAACCTGCTGATGGGCCGCGGCCTGCAGGAGCACTACGGGCAGAAGCCGCAGATCGTGCTGACCATGCCGCTGCTGGAAGGCCTGGACGGCGTGGCCAAGATGTCCAAGTCGCTCAACAACTACATCGGCATCAACGAGCCGGCCATCGACATGGTGACCAAGACCATGAAGATCGGCGACGACCTGATGTGGCGCTGGATCGAGCTGCTCTCCTTTGATATCAGCCAGGCCGAGGCGGTCGGCCTGCGTGAGCAGGTCGAGGCGGGCACGCTGAACCCGCGCGAGGTCAAGCTGCGCCTGGCGCGTGAGCTGACCACCCGGTTCCACGATGCGGCCGCGGCCGAACAGGCCATCGCCGGCTGGAACGCCGCCGTGACCGGGCAGGGCGATGTGACCCTGCTGCCGCTGCAGGAAGTGGCCATCCCGGCCGACGGCCTGCGGATCGGCGCCCTGCTGACCGCCGCCGGGCTCACCCCGAGCAACTCCGAGGCCTCGCGCAAGCTCAAGGAGCGGGCGGTGAAGGTGGATGGGGAGGTCGTGGAAGATGCCCAGCAGGTGTTCGTGCCCGGGTTTGAAGGCCTGCTGCAGGTCGGCAAGCGCACCTTCGCACGGGTGCTGTTGGTCGCAGCCTAAGCGCCACAAGGGGTCTGGGCGTTCTCCAGTCCCCTGTGGGATGAATGGGAGGGAGACGACGTGAAAAAAGTCGTCCCACCCCCTTCACAAACGCCTCCGATAGGGACATACTTTCCCTCCCCCGACGCAGGGGCCACCGCAAGGCGGCAACCGCGAAGGAACAGGACGCCAACTACTTCGAAAGAAGGTGTTGACGGAAACGAAAAGCCTGACATAATAGGCGGCTCGCAACGACGAAAGCCTCTCGGGGCACACGACGAAGCGGCATCGGCAACAACGGTTCACTTCGGTGAAACGGCCTTGAAAAAAGGTGTTGACGAAGCAGAAAAGCCGGCTATAATGGGCG
>DJBL01000099.1 GCA_002435595.1 Stenotrophomonas maltophilia | reverse complement strand
CGCCCGCCGATGCCGACCCGGGCAGTGTCACCCCGGCCGCCATCGTGCCCGGCACCCGCGCCCCGGTCGGCCGCCGCCCCTGGTGGGCGCGCCTGCTGGGCCGGCTGGTGGAGCCGTGGCTGGCGCTGAAGATCGAGCCGGAACACCCCGGCCAGTACAACGACGGCCGCCCGGTGGTCTACGTGCTGGAAGACTACGGTCTGTCCAACGCGCTGATCCTGGACAAGGCCTGCCGCGAGGCCGGGCTGCCTTCGCCGCTGGTGCCCATTGCCGGCGACCCGACCGGGCGCAGGCGCGCCTACGTGGCGCTGTCGCGGCGCAGCAGCAGCAACTCGCTGATCCCCGAGCAGCGCGGGGCCAAGACCCACTCCGATTCGCTGGCCAAGGTGCTGCAGGCCCATCGCGCGCGCGATGAGCTGGACGTGCACCTGGTGCCGGTGTCGATCTTCGTCGGCCGTGCCCCGGACAAGCAGAGCGGCTGGTTCGCCGTGCTGTTCTCGGAAAACTGGGCGCTGGTGGGCCGCTTCCGTCGCCTGCTGGCGGTGCTGCTCAATGGTCGCAGCACGATCGTGCGGTTTGCCCCGCCGATCTCGCTGCGCAGCACGATCAACGAGGGGCTGGATCCCGAGCGCACCGTGCGCAAGCTGCAGCGCGTGCTGCGCACCCATTTCCGCCGCATCCGCGAGTCGGTGATCGGGCCGGACCTGTCCACCCGCCGCCTGCTGGTGGACAAGGTGCTCGACGCCGATACCGTGCGCGAGGCGATCGCCTCCCAGGCCAAGCGTGACAACTCCAAGCCGGCCGATGCCTGGAAGAAGGCGCATGCCTACGCCTGGGAGATCGCCGCGGACTACTCCAGTCCGGCGGTGCGCTCGGCCAGCTTCATGCTCAGCCATGTCTGGAACCGCATCTACGCCGGCGTGCTGGTGCACCACCTGGACAAGTTCAAGGCCGCCGCGCCCGGGCACGAAGTGGTCTACGTGCCCAGCCACCGCAGCCACATGGACTACCTGCTGCTGTCCTACCTGCTGTACGACCGCGGCATCGTGCCGCCGCACATCGTGGCCGGCATCAACCTCAACCTGCCGGTGGTGGGCACGTTGCTGCGCAAGGGCGGCGCGTTCTTCATCCGCCGCTCGATCCGCGGCAACGCGCTGTATTCGGCGGTGCTCAGCGAGTACGTGGCCCAGCTGGTGGCCGGGGGCTATTCGATCGAGTACTTCGTCGAGGGCGGCCGCTCGCGTACCGGGCGGCTGTTGCAGCCCAAGGGCGGCATGATCTCGATGACGCTGCGGGCGTTCCTGCGCCAGCCGCGCAAGCCGGTGCTGTTCCAGCCGGTCTACATCGGCTACGAGAAGCTGATGGAAGGCGGCAGCTACCTGGACGAACTGTCCGGCCGGCCGAAGGAAAAGGAATCGATCTGGCAGCTGCTGTGGTCCATTCCCAAGGTGCTCAAGCAGAACTACGGGCAGGTGGTGGTCAACTTCGGCGAGCCGATCGCGCTCAACGATGTGCTGGCCCGGCAGGCCCCGGAGTGGAACGGCCAGCCGGTCGGCGAAGACGAGAAGCCGTCCTGGCTGTCGGGCACGGTGGACCACCTGGCCGAACGCATCCAGGTACACATCAACGGCGCCGCCGACGTCAATCCGATCAACCTGCTGGCACTGGCGCTGCTGTCCACGCCCAAGCACGCGATGGGCGAGGCCGACCTGATCGCGCAGATCGAGCTGTGCAAGACCCTGCTGGTGGAGATGCCGTATTCGGACCGGGTGACGGTGACCCCGCATTCGCCGGAACGGATCATCGCCCACGCCGAGGAGATCAACGTCCTCACCCGCATCAAGCACCCGCTGGGCGATGTGCTCAGCGTCAGCGGCGACACCGCGGTGCTGCTGAGCTACTTCCGCAACAACGTCATCCACCTGTTCACCGCCTCGTCGTGGGTGGCCTGCTGCTTCCAGAACAACCGGCGCATGAGCCGCACCGGCCTGGTCCAGCTGGGCCGTACGGTGTACCCGTTCCTGCAGGCCGAGCTGTTCCTGCCGTGGACCGAAGACGAGTTCGCCCAGCGCATCGAGCAGACCATCAACGTGTTCGTGCGCGAGGGCCTGCTGCAGAACGTCAACGATGACGATGGCGGCATTCTGGCGCGCAATACCGGCCAGACCGACGAGGTGTTCCGCCTGCGTGCGATCGGCCATTCGTTGCAGCAGGCGTTCGAGCGGTATTACATCGCCATCTCGGTGCTGGTGAAGAACGGCCCGGGCACGCTGGGCGCGGCCGAACTGGAGAGCCTGTGCCAGCAGGCCGCACAGCGTCTGAGCCTGCTCTACGCGCCGGCCGCGCCGGAGTTCTTCGACCGCACCCTGTTCCGCGGCTTCATCCAGAAGCTGCGCGAGCTGCGCCTGGTGTGGCCGGATGAAAACAGCAAGCTGCTGTTCGATGCACGCCTGGATGCGTGGGCCAAGGATGCCAAGTTCATCCTCGGCCGCGAGCTGCGCCACACCATCGAACGGGTCAGCCCGGAAGCGGCCAAGCCCGAGGAACCGGTAACCCAGGATTGACGACGACACGTCGTCAATCCCCCTACGCACGCCAGCACCCCGTAGATCCACGCCACGCGTGGATGCCGCGTAGATCCACGCCACGCGTGGATGCCGCACAGATCCACGCCATGCGTGGATACCGCACCCCATCAACCCGTAGATCCACGCCACGCGTGGATACCGCACTTGCGGGAGGATCCTCCCGCAAGTGACCCGTGCCCGGAGCCGCCTCTCAGGGGTTCATGACGCCGGGACGAAAGGCCGCCGCGTGGTCGTGTGGCGACAACCGTCGTTGCCACCGGGATCCGCGGCACGCCCGGCTACGCCGGCTCGTCCGGAATCAGCATGTCTTCCAGCTTGGCGATGCAGTCCTTCAACTGCAGCTTGCGTCGCTTCAGACGCTTGAATTCCAGCTCGTCCTCGCCGTTGGCGGCCATGCGCTGGATCTGGTCGTCGAGCGCGCGGTGCTCCTGCCGGAGGTGGGCAAGGCGGGCGCTGATGTCGGCGGGTGTCATGGTATCCACAGTGTCCGAGCATACACATCCACGGTCACGCGTGGGGGTGAACGCAGTCACTTCCCGATGCCCGTGACGGTCGGCGCGAGCCGGTAGAATGACCCCCCATGAGCGCCGTCTTCGCCCTGCCCGATCCCGTCCCGCGCGCCCGCGATCCGCGCGCGGCCGACGCTGCGCAGGACAAGCTGGCCCGCCGCCTGCGGCGCCAGGTAGGCCAGGCCATTGCTGATTTCGGCATGATCCAGGCCGGCGACAAGGTGATGGTGTGCCTGTCCGGCGGCAAGGACAGCTACACCCTGCTGGACCTGCTGCTGCAGCTGCAGAAAAAGGCGCCGGTGGACTTCGAGCTGGTGGCGGTCAACCTGGACCAGAAGCAGCCGGACTACCCCGCCGACGTGCTGCCCACCTACCTGGCCTCGATCGGGGTGCCCTACCAGATCATCGAGCAGGACACCTACTCGGTGGTCAGCCGGGTGATCCCGGAAGGGCGCACGATGTGTTCGCTGTGCTCGCGCCTGCGGCGTGGCGCGCTGTACCGGCACGCGGCCGAGAACGGCTTCACCAGGATCGCCCTGGGCCACCACCGCGACGACAGCGTGGCCACCTTCTTCCTCAACCTGTTCCACCACGCCAAGCTGTCGGCGATGCCGCCCAAGCTGCGCAGCGACGATGGCCGCCACGTGGTGATCCGGCCGCTGGCCTACGTGGCCGAGGACGACATCCGCGCCTATGCACAGGCCCGGGCCTTCCCGATCATCCCGTGCAACCTGTGTGGCAGCCAGGACAACCTGCAACGCCGCCAGATCGGCCAGATGCTGCAGCAATGGGAGCAGCAGCACCCGGGCCGGATCGACCAGATCGCGCGCGCGCTGGGCAAGGTCGAGCCCTCGCAGCTGGCCGATCCGGGCCTGTTCGATTTCATGGCGCTGGGGCGTGCCGACGCCACCACGCCGCCGGCGCCGTCGGCCTGGACCGACGACGCCCCTGCCGACCTGGCGGGCGCGTCCGGGCCGACCTGAGCCGGCCCACGCCCCCGCCTTCCCTCCACCCTTATTCCGGACTTCCATGTTCTTTCGCAACCTGACGCTGTTCCGTTTCCCGACCGCCACCGATTTCTCCGAGGTGGACACCCTGCTGCCGCAGGTCCTGCTCAAGCCGGTCGGTCCGCTCGAAATGAATTCCCGCGGTTTCATCTCGCCGTTCGGCCGCGAAGAAAAGACCGTGTTCTCCCACCGCATCGGTGATGCGCTGTGGCTGACCGTGGGCGGTGAGGACAAGATCCTGCCCGGCGCGGTGGTCAATGACCTGCTGGCGCGCAAGCTGGAAGAAATCGAGGAAAAGGAAGGGCGCAAGCCCGGCGGCCGCGAGCGCAAGCGGCTCAAGGACGACCTGCTGCACGAACTGATGCCACGCGCCTTCGTGAAGAGCTCGCGCACCGATGCGCTGATCGACCTCACCCACGGCTACGTGGCGGTGGACAGTTCCAGCCGCAAGACCGGCGAGAACGTCATGTCCGATATCCGTGGCCTGCTCGGCAGCTTCCCGGCGATGCCGCTGAACGCCGAAGTGGCGCCGCGCTCGATCCTGACCGGCTGGATCGCCGGCGAGGAACTGCCGACCGGGCTGAGCCTGGGCGAAGAATGCGAGATGAAGGACCCGGCCGAGGGCGGGGCGGTGGTCAAGTGCCAGCACCAGGAACTGCGCTGCGACGAGATCGACAAGCACCTGGACGCCGGCAAGCAGGTCACCAAGCTGGCGCTGGTGTTCGAGGACAACCTGTCCTTCGTGCTGGGCGATGACCTGATCGTGCGCAAGCTGAAGTTCCTCGATGGCGCGCTGGACCAGCTCGAACACGCCGACGATGACGGCCGCCGCGCCGAACTGGACGCCCGTTTTGCCCTGCAGAGCGGTGAAGTGCGGCGCCTGTTCCTGCTGCTGGAAGAGGCCTTCAAGCTCAGCAAGGCCGACTGACGCGCCGACGCTGGCGACCGGGTGCCACAGCGGTGCCCGGCCGCCAGCGCCTGAACAGCGCGCAGTCATGTGCCGGTCGCTGCCGGCGCTATGCTGTAGCCATGTCCGGATTCCTCCGCCGCCTCATTTCGCCGGCTGCCCCCACCCTGCAGCGCGACACGGTACGACTGCGGCTGGAAGATGCCGAGATCGATGTGCTGCGCGTGCGCGATCCGCGTGCGCGCCGGATCAAGCTCAGCGTGGACGAACGCGGCGTGCGCCTGACGCTGCCGCCGCGCGCCAGCCTGGTGATGGGCGAGCGCTTCCTGGAACAGCACCGCGACTGGCTGTCGGCGCAGCTGCGCAACTACCAAGCGCAGAACCTGCCGCCGCCCTTGGTGATCGGCGCGCCGGGCCTGCTGCCGTTGCGTGGAGCGCTACTGCCGCTGCGCTGGGAAAGCGGGCGCTATGCGCACATGGTGCTGGATGAAACCGGCGCGTGCCTGCACTGGCCGGCACGCGGCACCGACGCCACCTTGCGCCGCACCCTGCGCGAATTCTACGAAGCGCAGACCCGCGCCGACGTCGGCCAGTGGTTGCCGCGCTACCTGCCCGGCCTGCCGCGTGCCCCGGCGCGCCTGCGGTTGAAGGTGATGTCCTCGCAGTGGGGCTCGCTGGCCCCGGACGGCAGCATGGCACTGGACCTGGCCTTGGTGCTGGGGCGGCCGTCGGCGTTCGAGTACGTGCTGGTGCACGAGCTCTGCCACCTGATCCAGGCCAACCACTCACCGGCCTTCTGGGCCGAGGTGGAGAAGCGCTTCCCCGACTGGCATGCCGAGCGCGATTATTTCCAGCTGGAAGGGCGGCGTTTGAAGGCGATGCTGCGGCAGATGCTGACCCCGACCCCGTAGCGCCGAGCGCAGGTCGGCGGCACGCACCCTCCCACCGCGCGCTCCTGGCGCCCCGGCCTACCTGGTGGCGCGGGCGGTGGCGGCCTGCGCCCAGCGCGCGGCCACGCGTGGCGCGGTGATGCACACGGCCTGGTCGGTGACGGTGGTGACCGCGCGTTCGAGCAGCTGGATGTCGGCTTCGTGCTGGCGCGCCACGTGCGGGTCTTCAAAGAAGATCGCACGCTGGCAGTCACCTTCCAGCACGCGGTCGGCGATCTGCGCATCGCCGCCCATCGGGCCGCTCTGGTAGCGCTGCACCCAGTCCTGTCCTTGCGGCCAGCCACGGCTCCAGGCCAGCTCGTTGAGGCGCTGGCCGGTGGTGCCGGTGCCGACCCGGTGGCGGAACCGCGACAGCAGGTCGAAGTGTTCGTCGGCGAAGGCCAGCATCGCCGGCTTCATCGCATCGTGGGCGATCAGCGCCAGGGTCTGCTGCGGGAAGGCATGCAGGTCGTCGGCGCCCGGGTCGGCGGCCAGCCCGGCGTGTACGCGCTCCACTTCCACCCAATCGCGCGCGGTGGCCACGGTGGAGATGAAGGGCTTGCCGTGGATTACGCACTGGCGCTTGAGCGCGGTCGCCTCGGGGAAGATCGAGGACGGGTCGACCGGGTCCATCAGGTAGATCGCCCCGTCCAGGGTGCGCTCGGGCGAGCCCATGCCGACCACTTCGGCGACCAGTTTCATCAGGCCGCCCTGGCGGCCATTGGGGTAGCGCTGCAGCGGCGCGAAATCGGGCAGGAAGCCCAGCCGCTGGATGGCATCGAAGGTGCGCCCGACCGCGTGCAGTTCCACCCCCAGCTCACGCAGGCCACCATCGCAGGCGCGCAGCCAGCGGAACAGGGCGGCGTGCTTGTCGTGGTGGTGCAGGCGGTTGGCGGCCAGGCCGATGCGCATGGGAATCATCCGGTACGTGGAAACGGCATTCTATGTCGCTTCTCGCCATGTGAAAGGGCGACGAAGATCACCGGCCTTCACACGTTTTCGTATTTGTTGCATGGTTCGGCAGCAGGCCATAACCGACAGTGGGGGCCGTCAGTCAATCAGGAAGTCCTGCCATGACCCCCTCCAAATCCGCCGGTTCCCTGTCAGCGCAATCCTCGGTGACACCTCGCAGCGCCCGTATCCGCGCGCTCGGCCGTCTGCTGCGGCACGCTGCCAGCGGCGATGCCGACGTGCTGCTGGCCGGGCTGGCGCGGATGCTGGATGCGCATATCGGCCACGAACACGCCGACCGCGCCAGCAACGCGCGCATCCGTGACCAGCTCGATGAGATCGAACTGCTGCTGGCCCTGGAAATCGAGCGTGCCGGTGTGCGTGCGGTGCCGCCGCTGTCGAACGCGGCATAAGGCACGGCCGCCTGCACCGACCCCGGGGTTACACCGCCAGGAGCCGGGCGATGCTGCCCGCCGCGTCGCGGCCTTCGGCCACCGCGGTCACCACCAGGTCGGCGCCCCGCACTGCATCGCCACCGGCGAACAGGCGTGGGTGCGCGGTCTGGAACGGCAGGCGGTCCTTGCCCCCGGCGACGATGCGACCGTTGTGGCCCGCTTCCACGCCCAGTTCCGTCAGCCACGCCGGTGCGCTGGGCGAGAAGCCGAAGGCGATGATCACCACGTCCGCCTCCAGCAACGACTCGCTGCCTTCGATCGGCACCGCGTTGCGGCGCCCCTGCGCATCCGGTTCGCCGAGCCGGGTTTCCACCACCATCACCCCGATCACTTCGTCGTCGGCGCCGGCTTCGATGGACAGCGGCTGGCGGTTGAACAGGAAGCGCACGCCTTCCTCGCGTGCATTGGCCACCTCGCGCGCCGAGCCGGGCATGTTGGCCTCGTCGCGGCGGTAGGCACAGGTGACCTTGGCCGCGCCCAGCCGCACCGCGCTGCGCACGCAGTCCATGCCGGTATCGCCGCCGCCCAGCACCACCACCCGCTTGCCCTCCAGGTCGGGCAGGGCGATCTGGTCTTCCCAGCCGGCGATCGGCCGGCCGTGCGCGTCGCTGCCGCTGACGATGCGGCTGTTCTGCACCAGGAACGGCAGCGCCGGCAGCACGCCCTTCAGGTCCTGGCCGAGCAGGCCGCCATCGGTGTAGCGGTAGGCACCGGTACCGACGAATACCGCGTCGTACTCGGCCAGCAGCTGGTCCATGCTCACATCGCGGCCGATCTCCACGCCGAGGCGGAACTGCACGCCCATGCCTTCGAGCACGTTGCGGCGGCGGCTGATCACCGATTTGTCCAGCTTGAAACTGGGGATGCCGAACTGCAGCAGCCCGCCGATCTGTTCGTAGCGGTCATACACCACGGCCTGGATGCCGGCATGGGCCAGCTTGTCGGCGCAGGCCAGGCCGGCCGGGCCGGCGCCGATCACCGCCACGCGCTTGCCGGTGGGTTCCACCGCGGTCATGTCCGGGCGCCAGCCGGTGGCCAGCGCGGTATCGACGATGTACTTCTCGACCGCGCCGATGGTGACCGCGCCGAACTCCTCCAGCGTGCAGCTGCCTTCGCACAGGCGGTCCTGCGGGCACACCCGGCCGCACACTTCCGGCAGCGGGTTGGTGGAGTGGCACAGCGTGGCCGCTTCGTGGATGCGGTTTTCCTGCACCAGCTGCAGCCACTGCGGGATCGCGTTGTGCACCGGGCACTTCCAGCTGCAATACGGGTTGCCGCAATCCAGACAGCGCCCGGCCTGGAACTGCGCGTCTTCCTTGCCGAACTTGCCGTACAGCTCGCCCCAGTCGCCGGAGGTGCGCAGTTCGACCGGGATGCGTTGCGGCATCGTCCGGGGCAGATCGAGGAACTGGAAAGCTTGCTTGCGGCTCATGGCTTGCTCTGTGGTGAGGTTGCCGGCCAGCGGCCGGCACTACGACGGTGGGAACACGAGGCGCCGATGGACACCGGCGCCTCTGCGCGCTTACGCAGCGCGGCGCAGTGAGTCGGTGAGCGATTCGATGCTGGCAGCCTTGGGTTTGACCAGCCAGAACTTGCCCACGTAATCGCGGAACTCGTCCAGGATCTGCTGCGCCCAGATGCTGCCGGTCAGTTCGCGGTGGCGGCTGATCAGCGTATGCAGGTGCTGGCGGTGGTTCTCGAAGCCTTCGGCGGAGATGCGGTGGATGTCGATCAGTTCGTGGTTGTAGCGGTCCACGAAATCGCGGTCGATATCCAGCACGTAGGCCAGGCCGCCGGTGAAGCCGGCACCGAAGTTCAGGCCTACCTTGCCCAGCACCAGCACGATGCCGTCGGTCATGTATTCGCAGCAGTGGTCACCGGCGCCTTCGATCACCGCCAGCGCGCCGGAGTTGCGCACGCCGAAACGCTCGCCGGCACGGCCGGCGGCGAACAGCTCGCCACCGGTGGCGCCGTACAGGCAGGTGTTGCCGATGATCGCGGTGTTGCGTGCCTCGAAGCGCGCGCCGCGCGGCGGACGCACCACCAGGCGGCCGCCCGCCATGCCCTTGCCGACGTAGTCGTTGGCTTCGCCTTCCACTTCCAGCTGCAGGCCGCCGACGTTGAACGCGCCGAAGCTCTGCCCGGCGGTGCCACGGAAGCGCAGGGTCAGCGGCGCATCACTCATGCCCTGGTTGCCGTGCGTGCGGGCGATTTCACCGGACAGGCGGGTGCCGATCGAGCGGTCGGTGTTGTGGATCAGGAAGCGGTGTTCGCCGCCGAGCTTGCCGGCGATCGCCGGGGCCAGCAGGCCGTCCATCTGCGTGGCCAGGCTGTCCGGCGACTCGTACAGGCGTTGGGCCGCACAGTGGCTGCCGGCGTAGTCGGCCGGGTGCAGCAGACGCGACAGATCGACCTTGACGCCGGGACGCGGCGAAACCTCCAGCTGCTGCAGCAGGTCGGTGCGGCCCACGATCTCGTCCAGCGAGCGCACCCCCAGGTAGGACAGCCAGCCACGC
The DNA here is from genome assembly GCA_002435595.1 of Stenotrophomonas maltophilia. Taxonomy (GTDB): domain Bacteria; phylum Pseudomonadota; class Gammaproteobacteria; order Xanthomonadales; family Xanthomonadaceae; genus Stenotrophomonas; species Stenotrophomonas maltophilia_AC. The sequence continues at coordinate 8,455 of DJBL01000099.1, read as the reverse complement.
ACTTCCTCGGCCAGCAGGCGGAAGAAGTTCTCCACGCGCTCGGGCAGGCCGGTGAAGTACTGGGCGCGCAGGCGCTCGTCCTGGGTGGCCACGCCGGTGGCGCAGTTGTTGAGGTGGCAGATGCGCAGGTACTTGCAGCCCAGCACGATCATCGGCGCGGTGCCGAAGCCGAAGCTGTCCGCGCCCAGCAGTGCGGCCTTGATCACGTCCAGGCCGGTCTTCAGGCCGCCGTCGGTCTGCAGCAGGGTGCGCCCACGCAGGTCGTTGGCCACCAGCGCCTGGTGCGATTCGGCCACGCCCAGTTCCCACGGCACGCCGGCATAGCGGATCGAGCTGACCGGGCTGGCACCGGTGCCGCCATCATGGCCGGACACGGTGATCAGGTCGGCACCGGCCTTGACCACGCCGGCGGCAATCGTGCCGACACCGGCATGGCTGACCAGCTTCACCGACACCAGCGCGTCCGGGTTGACCTGCTTGAGGTCGTAGATCAGCTGGGCCAGGTCTTCGATGGAGTAGATGTCATGGTGCGGTGGCGGTGAGATCAGGCCGATGCCCGGCTTGGCGTAGCGCAGCCGCGCGATCAGTTCGTTGACCTTGTGCCCGGGCAGCTGGCCGCCTTCGCCGGGCTTGGCGCCCTGGGCGACCTTGATCTGCAGGACTTCGGCGTTGACCAGGTACTCGGCCGTGACGCCGAAGCGGCCCGAGGCCACCTGCTTGATCTTGCTGCGCTTGTCGGTGCCGTAGCGCGCCGGGTCTTCGCCGCCTTCGCCGGAGTTGCTGCGGCCGCCGAGCCGGTTCATGGCGATCGCCAGCGCTTCGTGCGCCTCCGGCGACAGCGCACCGAGGCTGATCGCCGCGGTATCGAAGCGGCGGAACAGGTCTTCGGCCGGGGCCACTTCGTCCAGCGGGGTCGGCGTGGGCGCGGCCTTGAGCTGCAGCAGGTCGCGTAGCGCCGAGACCGGGCGGCCGTGCACGGCCTCGCAGTAGCGCTGCCAGTCCGCGGCATCGCCACTGCGCGCGGCGCGCTGCAGGGTCATGACCACGTCCGGGTTGTACATGTGGTATTCGCCGCCGTGCACGTACTTGAGCACGCCGCCGACATCCGGGCGCAGCAGGTCGTTCCAGGCACGCACGGTGAGTTCGCGCGCTTCGTCGTCCAGGCGCGCAAAGCCCACGCCGGCCACGCGCGAGGCGGTGTCCGGGAAGCACAGCTCGACCACTTCGTCATCCAGCCCGACGATCTCGAACAGCTGCGCGCCGCGGTAACTGGCCACGGTGCAGATGCCCATCTTGGAGATGATCTTGGACAGGCCCTTGTAGATGCCCTTGCGGTAGCGGCGGCCGATCTGCGATTGCTCGCCGCCCTTGCTCAGCTGCAGGATGCCGCGCCGGCCCAGGTCGAACAGGGTCTGGTAGGCCAGGTACGGGTACACCGCGGTGGCACCGAAGCCGAGCAGGCAGGCCATGTGGTGCGCATCGCGCGCGGTGCCGGTCTCCAGGATCAGGTTGACGTCGCAGCGCAGCCCGGCGTTGGACAGGTGGTGGTGCACCGCGCTGGTGGCCAGCAGTGCATGCACCATCGGGCGGTCGGCGACCGGGTAGCGGTCGCTGAGCAGCAGCATCACGATGCCCTCGCGCGCGGCCGCCTCGGCCTCGGCGCAGATGCGCTCGATGCCCGTCTTCAGGCCCTCGTCCAGGCTGTAGGAGAGGTCGATCAGGCGGTTCTTCTCGACGTACTGCTCCATCTTGATCAGCTGGCGCAGCTTGCGCTGGCTGAGTACCGGCGAGTTGAGGATGACGTGGTTCACCGTCTCCGCGCCGGCGTGGAAGATGTTGGTCTCCTTGCCGAGCTGGGTGGTCAGCGACATGACGCAGTCTTCGCGCAGCGGATCGATCGGCGGATTGGTGACCTGCGCGAACGCCTGGCGGAAGTAATCGTAGAGCGGGCGGCTGTGCTGGCTGAGCACGGCCATGGGCGTGTCATCGCCCATCGAGCCGGTGGCCTCCTGCTCGGTCTCGGCCAGCGGGCGCAGGATCTGCTCCACGTCCTCGCTGCTGAGCTGGAACAGCTTGTGATAACTGCGCAGGGTGCGCTCGTCGAACGGTTCCTCGACCAGCGACGGATCGATCAGCTCGGTCTGCAGGTAGGTCACGCCCTGCTGCAGCCACTGCTTGTACGGGGCGCGGCCGCGGTTGATGCGGTCGATGGCATCGGAATCGAGAAGGTCACCGCGCTTGAGGTCGATGGCCATCATCTCGCCCGGGCCGAGCTTGCCCTTGCGCACCACGCGCTCGGCCGGCACTTCCCACACGCCGGCTTCGGAGGCGACCAGGAAATGGCGATCGGCGGTGAGCATCCAGCGCGCCGGACGCAGCCCGTTGCGGTCCAGCGTGCAGGCGGCATAGCGGCCGTCGCAGGCGACGATGCCGGCCGGGCCGTCCCAGGGCTCGCTGTTGAGGCCGTAGAACTCGTAGAACGCGGCCAGGTCCGGGTCCTTGAACTCCAGCGACTGGGTGGCCGGCGGGACCAGGATGCGCAGCGCCTGGATCAGTTCCATGCCGGCACTGACCATCAGCTCGAGCATGTTGTCCAGGCTCTGCGAATCCGAGCCGTGCATGGAGATGACCGGGTCGAACTGGCCGATATCAAAGCGCGGGGTTTTCCACACCTTGCTGCGCGCCTGCGCCCAGCGACGGTTGCCTTCGATGGTGTTGATCTCGCCATTGTGGGCGAGCATCCGGAACGGATGGGCCAGCGGCCAGCGCGGCAGCGTGTTGGTGGAGAAGCGCTGGTGGAACACGATGGCGCTGGAGGCCAGGTCGTTGCGCTGCAGGTCCACGTAGAACCGGCTGAGCTTGTCCGGCAGCACCATGCCCTTGTAGCTGATGGCGTTGGGGCTGAGCGTGGTGACGTAGTAGTCGGCGTGCTCGCGCAGCTGCTGTTCGCTACGGCGGCGGGCCAGGAACAGGGCCAGGGTGAAGGCGGCCTCGTCCTGTTCGGCGCCGGCATCGACGAACACCTGTTCGATCCGCGGCAGGGTATCGCGGGCCAGCTGGCCGCAGACGCTCGGGTCGGTGGGCACCAGGCGCCAACCGACCGGGCGACAGCCGGCGTCGCGCAGCTGCTGTTCCAGGGTGTCGCGGCAGGCCTGCGCGGCGGTTTCCGCGTGCGGCAGGAACACCACGCCGGCGGCGAAGCGCGCACCGAGGGTGAGCCCGGCCTCGGCGGCCAGGGCCTTGAGGAACACGTCCGGGCGGCGCAGCAACAGGCCGCAGCCGTCGCCGGTGACCCCGTCGGCGGCGACGCCGCCGCGGTGGGTCATGCGCGAAAGCGCGGCAATGGCGGTATCCACCAGCAGTCGGGACGGCTGGTCGTCGAGCTGGGCGACCATGCCGAAACCACAGGCATCGCGCTCATCTTGCGGGTCGTAAAGCCCTTGGCGGTTGCGGGGGGCCATCTCTGCCTCAATGTCGGGTGAGCGGCGACACTCGTCCCCGCTCAATCCGTTGAGCGCATCTGGAGGCACCGGATGACTCGACTAGAGCATAGTTGCTGCAACGCCGCAATACACGGTTGCAGGCGCAACCAAACCCCTTCAAAAGCGGCCTGGAAGCGACTTCCAGGCGCGCCCTGTTCAGCCGCAGCGCAGGCCGCTGATGGTGCCCTTCTCATCCACCTCGATGTTCAGTCGCTCGCCGATGAACTCCATCGTGGTGGCATCGTTGGGCTTGAGGACGCGCAGCTGGTTGGCACTGGCGTCCTGCTGGGCCTGGTGGCCGACCGGCTCCGAATATGCCTGGCCGACCAGGCTCTGCACCTGGGTGGCATCGCAGGTACCGACCGGCGGCGCTTCCAGCGCCTTGCCAGCTTCATCGGTCGGCGCGGCGGCGGCTTCGGCCGCCTTCTGGGCGTGGGTGGCCACCGCTTCCTGCTCGTCCATGGGCGGTGCCTGGCAGGCGGCCAGGGCCAACAGGGTGGGAATGACGGCCACAAGGCCAATGGAACGCCGCAGGCGGCGGAACGACAAGGACGGCATCGAGACTCCGGACATCGAACCAGGGAAACCTTGGAGGATATCGCCAAGCGGGGCGTGAGGTGTTCGTGTTGTGTTATTGACGCGCCCTCGCACCCGCACCGGGTATCACTGCAGGCCCTTACCGCCGCGTCCTCCGATGAGCCCCAGTCGTCGCGTTACCCCCGAAGTCGCCGCCGCCCGCGAGGCCGGCCTGCGTTATGTCAGCGATGAGATGCCGGGCCTGCAGCGGCGGCGCGCCGGCAAGGGCTTCAGCTACCGGGACGCCGACGGCGCGGCGGTGCGCGATGCCGCCACCTTGGCCCGGATCCGCGCGCTGGCCATTCCGCCGGCCTACACCGATGTGTGGATCTGCGCGCTGCCCAATGGCCACCTGCAGGCCACCGGTCGCGACGCGCGCGGCCGCAAGCAGTACCGCTACCACGCCGACTGGGCGCGGGTGCGCGGGGACGGCAAGTTCGACCGCATCATCGCCTTCGGCACGGCACTGCCGGTGCTGCGCCGCCGCTTGCGGCGCGACCTCAAGCTGGCCGGTTTTCCGCGCGACAAGGTCCTGGCCATCGTGGTCGCGCTGCTGGCGCAGACGCTGGTGCGCGTGGGCAATGAGGTATACGCCCGCGACAACCGCTCCTACGGCTTGACCACGCTGCGCAACCGGCACCTGGCGCTGGTCAAGGGCGGGCGTGCGCAGATGCGCTTCCGCGGCAAGTCCGGACAGGCGCATGAGGTGGACGTGGATGATCGCCGCCTGGTGGCGCTGATCCGCGGCTGCCAGCAGCTGCCCGGGCAGGCCCTGTTCCAGTACCGCGATGATGAGGGCGCGGTACAGCCGGTGGATTCGGGCATGGTCAACGACTACCTGCACGACGCCATGGGCGAGGATTTCAGCGCCAAGGACTTCCGTACCTGGGGCGGGACGCTGGAAGCCATCCGCCAGTTGGCCATCACGGAGCTGCCGGAACCTTCCAGCGAACGTGCGCTTACGGCGTTGCAGAAGCAGGTGGTGTGCGAGGTGGCGACCCTGCTGGGCAATACGCCATCGGTGTGCAGAAAGTCCTACATCGATCCATGCGTGTTCGATGGCTGGCGCGCCGGCTCGCTGAAGGCGCTGGCAGGGCTGCGCGGCGAGCGGCAATGGGAGCAGGCGACACTGAAGGTGCTCAAGGCCGCCCGGCGCACGGTCAAGCGCCGGGCGGCCTGAGCGGGTCGATCAGCCGCAGTAGATGGCGGTGATGTTGTTGGTGCCGCCGGTTTCGATGGTCAGCCGTTCGCCGCCGGTTTCCGCGCCGGGGCTGGGGTTGGCCGCGCCGCTGGCGGTGGGGCCGCTCTCGCCGCGCGTGCCGCGCACCACGTTGACCTGCAGGCTGTCACTGTCCACGCGGGCGCGTTCGACGGTGGCCGCCGAGGCGGCCAGGCCGACCGCGCCGCGCACCTTGTCCACATGGCACTGGCCGGAAATGACGCCGTCGATCGGCTGCACCTGCGCTACCGGCGTGCTGCTGCAGGCGGAGAGGGTGGCCAGGGCGGCGGCGGCGAAGAGGGTGCGGTACATGGGGGACTCCAACGGGTTTTCCGGAGTGCAGCGTGCCCCGATACGCGTATGCGGCGGATGAAGCCTGCACGGCATGACCACGTCGCGCTCACCCTGCGTGGCCGCGCGGTTGGCCACACTGCCTGTGCACGTTGAACGCTTTCGCAAAGGAGCCCTCCATGGCCACCAGCAAGACCCGCAAACGCACCCCCGCCGCCAGCAGCGCCGCTTCCGGCAAGGCGGCCAAGCCACTGGCCGAGCGCACCCCGGTGGTCAAGACGGCCACCCGCAAGGCCGCCGCCAAGGACCCGCGCGCCGCACGCGTGGCCGCACGCCAGCGACGCCTGCAGGACCAGGAAAAGGCCAAGGACGCGCGTGTGAGCCGGCAGGCCACCAAGAAGGTGGCCGGCAAAAAAGCCACGAAAAAGGCCACCCAGGCCGGCACCCGCGCCCAGCCGGAGACGATGCCGGCACAACAGCTGGCCAAGCCCGGCAACGAGCACGAACTGCAGTTGGCCCCGCGCTTCCTCGCCCCCGACTACACCGGCAGCGGCAAGCTGCAGGGCAAGCGCGCGATCATCACCGGCGGCGACTCAGGCATTGGTCGGGCGGTGGCGGTGCTGTTCGCCCGCGAAGGGGCCGACGTGGCCGTGCTGCACCTGGATGAGGACGCCGATGCGCAGGTGACCCGCCAGCACGTGGAAGCCGAAGGCCAACGCTGCGTGGTAATCGCTGGCGATGTACGCGATCCGCGCTTCTGCAACCGCGCGGTCAAGCAGGTCGCCAAGGCATTCGGCGGGATCGACATCCTGGTCAACAACGCGGCCTTCCAGCTGCACTGCGAACGCCTGGAAGACCTCGAAGACGCGCACCTGCAGGAGACCCTGCAGACCAACATCGGTGGCTACATCCAGATGGCGCGCGCGGTGTTGCCGCACCTGCAGGAAGGCGACTGCATCATCAATACCGGCTCGGAGACCGGCCTGTTCGGCAGCAAGGCGCTGGTCGACTATTCGGCCACCAAGGGCGCCATCCATGCCTTCACCCAGGCCCTGGCCAGCCAGCTGCTGCCGCGCGGGATCCGGGTCAACGCGGTGGCGCCGGGGCCGGTGTGGACCCCGCTGAACCCGGCCGACAAGCAGGCCGCCGACGTGGCCGAGTTCGGCAAGGACAGCGACATGGGCCGCCCGGCGCAACCGGAAGAGGTGTCGCCGGCGTATGTGTTCCTGGCCTCGCCGGTGACCGCCAGCTACATCAGCGGGGTGATCCTGCCGGTGATGGGCGGGCCGCGCGGCTGAGCACGGCCGGGTCGGCGTAAAAGGCGGCGATCGGTGCCAGAGGCAGCGGTCGCCGGCGCCGATGGAGCGGGGATCGTCCGCGCGCGCGACCGTTCGTCGGCACGCGTCCTCCGGCACTTGACGACATCTGTAGTCACTGGCACCGTGGCGACACGTGTAGTCATCGGAGCGTGCCATGCGCGGCAAGACCATCGGGGACCAGGAACTGGCCCTGTTGCAGTACGTAGCAGAACAGGGCGGTGCCACCGTGGGTGAGGTGGCGGCCGGCTTTGGCGAGGAACGCGGGCTGGCCCGCTCGACCGTGCTGACCATGATGGAGCGCCTGCGCGGCAAGGCGTATCTGCAGCGCAGGCAGGTGCAGGGCGTGTACCGCTATGCCGCCACCAGCGGCCAGGAAAGCGTGGTGCAGGGCGCGGTGGCCAGCTTCGTGGAGAAGACCCTGCAGGGGTCGGTCTCGCCATTCGTGGCGTTCATGTCGCACAAGGCCGAGGTCAGCGATCAGGAACTGGCCGAGCTCGAAGCGCTGGTGGCCCAGTTGCAGTCACGCAAGCGGGAGGGCTGAGCCATGCAGAGCATGATGACCGAATTGTTGACGCGACTGGGCTGGACCAGCGTCCAGAGCGTGGTGCTGGTGGCACTGGTGTGGGGCGCCTGCCGCCTGCTGCCGGGCCTGCCGGCCGCCACGCGCTGCCGGCTGTGGTGGCTGGTGGCCGCACAGGCGGTACTGGGGCTGGTGTGGAGCAGCCCGCTGGAGCTGGCGGTGCTGCCGGCGCCCGCCGTGGCCCCGATCACGCAGGCTGCCGCGTTGCCGGCGGCCGAGCCCACGCTGGTCTTCGTCCCGGCCGCGCTCGACGCGGCGATGGTGGCCGCGCCCCAGGCAACGACAGGGTCCTGGTCGATGCTGCTGCTGGCCGCCTGGGCTGCCGGCGTGCTGGTGATGCTGCTGCACAGCCTGCGCGGCTACCGCGCCAGCCGCGCACTGGTACGCGCCGCAGTGGAATGCACCGACGCTTCGCTGCAGCAGGCGCTGCTGCTGGCGGCCGATGCGCATGGCCTGCGCCGCGCCCCGGCCTTGAAGATTTCCGCGCAGATCCGCTCGCCGCAGTTGATCGGGCCGTGGCGTCCGGTGCTGCTGCTGCCGGCGCGCGAACTGCCGGCGATGGCCGCCGACGACCTGGACATGGCCCTGACCCATGAGCTGGTCCACCTGCAGCGCCACGACCTGTGGTGGGGGCTGCTGCCGGCGCTGGCGCAGCACGTGTTCTTCTTCCACCCGCTGGTGCACCTGGCAGCCCGCGAATATGCGCTGGCCCGCGAGGAAGCCTGCGATGGCGCGGTGGTGGCCGGGCATGGCCATTGCCGCCACGACTATGGGCGGCTGCTGGTGCAACTGGGCGTGGCGCCGCGTCCGGCGGTGGGCGTGGCCAGCGCTTCGCCCAACTTCCGCAGCCTCAAGCGGCGCCTGTTGAGCCTGCAGCAGACCCGGCGCTTCCCGCGCGTGGCGGCCGTGGCGATCACCGCGCTGTTCGTGCTGGTCGGGGTGGCGCCGCTGCGCCTGGTGGCCGCCGTGGCACCGCCGCCGCCAGATC
>DJBL01000017.1:50621-50924 GCA_002435595.1 Stenotrophomonas maltophilia | reverse complement strand
CCGCGGCACTGGCCGCCGCGCGCGCACGCTGCGGCTGGCAGCGCCTGCACTGGCGCGATGGACGCCTGCAGCAACCCGGCGCGGCCGAGCTGGACCTGTCGGCGATCGCCAAGGGTTTCGGCGTGGACCAGGTCAGCCGCTGGTTGCGCCAGCAGGGCGTGGCTGCAGCCCTGGTCGACGTCGGCGGCGAGCTGCACGGCTACGGGCGCAAGCCCGACGGTCAGCCCTGGCGCGTACTGGTGGACGCCGGCCCGGAAGAAGCCGCGCTGACCGACCAGCCGCCGCGCGTGCTGGCGCTGGACG
>DJBL01000017.1:0-50417 GCA_002435595.1 Stenotrophomonas maltophilia | reverse complement strand
CGCGCGTGCTGGCGCTGGACGACCTGGCCGTGGCCACCTCCGGTGATCGCTGGCATCACTTCCAGCAGGACGGCGCGCAGTTCAGCCATACCCTGGATCCGCGTACCGGCACGCCGGTGGCGCATGTCGCGGCCGCCGTCACCGTGGTCGCGCGCGATGCCATGCACGCCGACGGCTGGGCCACCGCACTGACCGTGATGGGCACCGGACCGGGCCTGGCCTTCGCGCAGGCACACGCGTTGGCCGCGCGCTTCGTCAGCCGCAGCGCGGAGGGCATCACCGAACACATGAGCCCGGCGTTCGAGCGCCTGCTCGATGCCGCATCGGAGCCGCGCGGATGAGCGCACCGGCACGCGCCACGCTGGGCAATCTGCTGGTGCTGGCACTGCTGGCCGTGCTGGCCTGGCTGCTGTTGCGCCTGCACCTGCAGGACACCTGGTGGCTGGGCGCGCCACTGGCCGCGCACGTACGCTGGGCCGCGGCCAGCGTGCTCGGCTACGCCGCGCTGTGTGGCCTGATCTGGTGGCGCGGACGACCGCGCGAGGATGCCGCCAGCGCTGATGGCCAGGCCCCGTTGCTGCTGGTCTGGGCCAGCCAGACCGGGTTTGCGCAGCAACTGTGCGAGCGCAGCGCCGAGACATTGCGTGCCGCCGGCGCGCCCGTGCGCCTGCGCGGCCTGCACCAGGTGGATGCCCGGGCGCTGCAGCAGGCCACGCGCGTGCTGTTCATCGCCAGCACCACCGGCGAGGGCGATGCCCCCGACCACGCGCTGCCCTTCCTGCGCACGGTGATGCCGCAGCCGCTGGCCCTGCCGCACCTGCAGTACGGCGTACTGGCGCTGGGTGACCGCAGCTACGGCCACTTCTGCGCGTTCGGCCAGCAGCTGGACGCCTGGCTGCGCCAGCACGCTGCGCATCCGCTGTTTGATACGGTGGAAGTGGACAACGCCGACCCGGCCGCGCTGCGCCATTGGCAGCAGCTGCTCGGCCAGCTCGGCGGCAACGCCACCGACCTGCCCGACTGGACCCCGGCCGACTACCTGCACTGGCAGCTGCACCACCGTGCGCGCATCAACGCCGGCAGCCCCGGCGCGGCCACCTGGGAGGTGGCGCTGGTCCCGGCCGATGGCGTGCTGCCGCACTGGCAGGCCGGTGACGTGGTCGAGATCGGCCCGCGCCACGCCCCGGCGGACGTGGACGCCTGGCTGGCCAGCGCCGCGCTGGCAGGCAGCCAGGTGATCGACGGCGACACGCTGCACGCACACCTCGCGCGCGCCCACCTGCCCACGCCGGAGGAAATCGGGGGCAAGGATGCCGCCGCGGTGGTGGCATCCTTGCGACCGTTGCCGCATCGCGAGTACTCCATCGCCAGCATCCCGGCCGAGGGCCAGGTGCAGTTGCTGCTGCGTCGCCAGCTGCGCCCGGACGGCCGCCCCGGGCTGGGCAGCGGCTGGCTGTGTGATTACGCCGCGCCGGGCGGCCGCATCGACCTGCGCTTCCGCAGCAATGCCAATTTCCACGCACCGGCGCCCACCGCGCCACTGATCCTGATCGGCAACGGCACCGGCATTGCCGGTCTGCGGGCGCACCTGCGGGCGCGCGTCGAGGCCGGCGCGCGGCGCAACTGGCTGCTGTTCGGCGAGCGCACCGAGGCACACGACTTCTATTACGGCGACCAACTCAAGGCCTGGCAGCAGGCCGGCTGGATCGAGCGCCTGGATACCGTGTTCAGCCGCGACGGCGGCGAGCATCGTTACGTGCAGGATCGCCTGCAGGCCAACATCGACACACTCTGGGAATGGACCCGCGAAGGGGCCACGATCCTGGTCTGCGGCAGCCTGCAGGGCATGGCCCCGGCGGTGGACGCGGTCATCGAGCGCGCGCTGGGCCGCGACGGCAAAGAGGCGTTGATCGTGGCCGGGCGCTACCGCCGCGACGTGTACTGAGCCCCGCGGCGAACGCATACCCCTGCCGAGCATGCCTCGCGATGCCACCGGGCCGCGCCAAGCCCTGCCCAAGGTAGGGTCGGTTCCCAAACGACTGCCCGTAACCCCCACCGGCGCGGCGAACGCATACCCCTGCCGAGCATGCCTCGCGATGCCACCGGGCCGCGCCAAGCCCTGCCCAAGGTAGGGTCGGTTCCCAAACGACTGCCCGTAACCCCCACCGGCACGGCGAACGCATACCCCCTGCCGGAGCCGCCTCGGCTCGCCGCTCACACCATCAACCAAACTGGCGCGAGGTAGCGGCAGTCGATCGGTATGCGACCCTCCCCGCGCCGGACACTCCGCACGCGCCGGGCATGACGGTCACACCCTCAACCCGCGTTGCCTATCCCCCGGCAAACGATCGCGATGCGGCCCTACCGCGCGCCAAGCCGGATCGCGAGCAGTTCGCCACCGCCCCGCAGGGCGTAACGCCGCCGCGCGCCCGCAGCCAACCAAGCGGTATCGCCGGCGGCCAGCGGCGGCAGGTCGGGGTGGTCTTCAAACGCGGCCTGGCCGGCCAGCAGGTGGATGGCCCAGGCAGCGCCCGGCTCGGTGAAGAAGAACATGCTGCCCACCAGCGGCCGGTGCAGCAGCTCGGCGTCGACCGCCTCGCGCTTCCACATCAGATTGAAATCATGGGTCAGCCCATCCACCAGCTCGCCACCCACCTGTGCCTCGCCGGCAAACCGCAGCCGGTCGTGCGGGGGCAGCAGGGTGTGCACCGTTCCATCGTCGAAGCGCAGGCGCAGGCCTTCCCCGCGCAGCAGCACCAGCTCGCGCTCGATGCCGGGAAACGAAGAGAAGGCCGCGTCCTGCTCGATCTCGGCGATCGACAGGCGCACCTGCCAATCATCGTTGTCGGGCACGCGCAGGATCTCCCGCGTCCAGCCCAGGCCATTGCGCCAGCGCTCGCGGCGGTACTCGAAACTCGGAATCACGCGCGTGGCCGCGCCCAGGACGGTATCGGTCGACATCCCGGCATTGTGCCTCAGCCGGCGCTGCCACCGCAGTCCGGGCCGAGCAGGTGCGAGCGCGCCAGCCACTCCTTGTCGGGGTAGTAGGCAAACACCATCGCCCCGCCGCGCAGGCTGTCGATCAGCGGCCTGGCCACGGTCAGGCGCACCGCCGGGCAGCCCAGGCTGCGGCCGAGGCGCCCCTGCAGCCGGGCCATGGTCGGGTTCACGTAGGGCGCACCGTGGATCACGATGGCACGATCGCGGGCATGGTCGTTGACACCCGGCTCCAGCCCTTCCAGGCGCAGCGAATATCCATTGCCGCCCATGTACGTTTCCTTGGCGGTGAATGCGCCCAGGCTGGACATGAAACTGCCATCGCGATTGGAGAAATGCTCGGTCTGGTTGCCGCCGCTGTTGCGGCCATGCGCCACCCATTCCTCGAACAGCAGCTTCTGCCGGGCCAGGTCGAACACCCACATGCGCTGCTCGGTGGACGGCCGCGAATAGTCGATCACGCTCAGGCGGGTGGGGTCGATGCCCAGCTCCGGGCGCCGCAGCGCGCAGGTCATGGCCCGGGCCGCCAACTGCAGTACCTTGCGATCGGCGCCGGGCGCGGCGCGGGCCAGCATGTCGGCCATCTGTGCCGACGGCAGCGCGGTCGGCGCGGTCGGCGCAGCCGCCGTGGCGCCGGCCGACACGGTCAGCGCCAGCGCGCACAGGGCAACGGGGAAGATCGGGGACAGACGCATCAACGGCGTACCGGCAGGACCAATCCCTACAAAGTGGACCCGCCGGCGTCGGATTCCAACACCGGCTGCAGGTTCTGTTCATCGGCGACCGGGCGGACCGCCGGCAGGCTGGTCACCAGCAGCGTGGTACCCGGCACCAGCGCCCGGTACAGCTGCTCGGCAAAGGCCGGCGGCAGCGCCATCGGCAGGCTCGGGGTGGCCAGCAGGTCGGGGCTGGCATTGCCGGCGCTCTGCCCCAGCAGCGGGTAGGCCGTCCACTTGTGCAGCCGCTGGTGCGCATCCAGCGGGCTGGGCACGTCCGAGTAGCCCTGCTGCATCACGAACAGCGTGGTGCCCTCGAAGGCCGGCAGCGCCTTGGCCTGCAGCCGCGACTCGCCGATCAGCACGCCATCGCGCAGCACGTACAGGCGCTGGTCGTGCAGGCTGACCAGGATGCCGACCTGCCCGCTCGGCGCGGCCGCATCGTTCCAGTAGTGCTCGGGAGCGTCGGTGGTTTCCACCAGCGGCTTGCCGGTGCTGTTGACCGGCGCCAGCACCGCCGGATAGGCCAGCGTCATCGGCGCGCTCTTGGCATCGGCCACCACCACGGTGTCGCCGCGTTTGGTCTCACCGAACAGCTTCTGCGCGAACGCCTGCGGCAGCCGCACGCAGCCGTGCGAGGCCGGATGCCCGGGCAGGTTGCCGCCGTGCAGGGCGATGCCGTCCCAGGTCAGCCGCTGCATGTAGGGCATCGGCGCGCTGTTGTAGAGGTTGGACTTGTGGTCCTTGTCCTTCTGCAGGATGGTGAACACACCGGTCGGGGTCTCGTGCCCGGTCTTGCCGGAGCTGATCGTGCTCAGGCCGATGGCGATGCCGTTGCGGTACACATACGCGCGCTGCTCATCCAGGCTGACCACCAGCACGATCGGGCCGGCCGGGGAAATCTCCGGATGCCAGAGGAACTCGCCGGGCTTGAGATCGGTGGGTCCGCGCGGTGCGGCGGTGGCCGCGGTCGTGTCGGTCGTAGCGGTCGCAGGCGTCGCGGCGGCGGCCGACCCCATGCCAGTGGCGAACAAGGTGGCCAGGGCCAGGGTAAGCAACGTGCGGCGTGGTGCCATGGGTTTCATTCCATCCAGTGATGCGCAGACGCTACACCAACGCGCTGCATGAATCAGGTGTTGGCAGCGTGGTGCCCCGCGCGCAACCGGCGCGGCAACCGCGCAAAAAGAAATTGCCCGGCCACGCATCCCTGCGCAGTACCGGGCAATTTTTACATCCTTGTCGGCTTCCCGCCTTCCCCCTGTGCGTCCTGCCCAGTGTGGGTGCCGGCCATGCTCCGTGCACTCGGCCGTAAATCGATCCGCCATCACAGCCCTTCCCGGGTCTGGATGCCACCGTCCTGGTGGATCCACGCCAATCCTTCCGCGCCGCATCCGTGCGCTCCGCGTCCCTGCGTCTGTCGGTGCCACCGCGCGTCCTGCGTCGGCAGCCGCGACCGGCTCCCTGCCGGTCTCCGACCTGTCCTGTTGATCAGCGCCTTGGTACGGATGCCGGCAACGCCCTCCTGGGCGGTTCCGCGGCGGGGCTCTTCATGACCCCCGTCGTCATCCGTCGTCGATTCCGTTCGACCGTTGCTGTCCCTATCCCCTTCACCCGCGTCAGGTCCTCGACGCGGAGGAAAGGTCCGTGTTGTCGCCGGTACGCGACGATCGCTTCGGCCTTGTGCGGCCCCACGTTCGTCAGTCCCTGCTGCAGCGTCGACGCATCAGCCGTATTGATGTCGATGCGATCGGCCGCGCGAGCGGCTCCCATCAACAGCAGTCCCAGCGCAAGCGCCTTCCACGAAATCCAAGGCCCCACCTTGTTACTCCTTGTGGCTCGGAACCGGTGCCTGCCGGCTATCCCGTCGGAAGCTCCAGCGTCCCTCGCCACATACACACAGCCTATCGTCCACAGCACCTTCACACAGCCAGCCAAATACCTGACGTGATGTAGGGAAATCCCTACCCCGTTCGCGGGCGTAGAATGTGAGGACTAGTCAATGCACCCGGAGTTTCAGATGGACAGCGCCAAACTCGGCCAATTCGTCAGTGAGAAGTGGGACAACGAAATCGTCCCGCAATTGGTCGATTACATCCGTATTCCCAACAAATCGCCGATGTTCGACGCCGATTGGGTCGCCAATGGTTATATGGACCAGGCCGTGACCCTGATGGAAACCTGGGCCCGCGCCCAGAACCTGCCGGGCCTGACCGTCGAGGTGGTGCGCCTGGAAGGCCGCACCCCGCTGATCCTGCTGGAAATCCCCGCCACCGGCGCTGAAACGGGCGAGGACACCATCCTGCTGTACGGCCACCTGGACAAGCAGCCGGAAATGACCGGCTGGGATGCAGACCTGGGCCCGTGGGTACCGGTGCTGCGCGGGGACAAGCTGTACGGTCGCGGCGGCGCCGACGATGGTTACGCGATGTTCGGCTCGCTGGCCGCCGTGCTGGCATTGCAGGAACAGGGCCTGCCCCATGCGCGCTGCGTGGTGCTGATCGAAGCCTGCGAAGAATCGGGCAGCTACGACCTGCCGGCCTACGTGGACCACCTGGCCGACCGCATCGGCAAGCCGTCGCTGGTGGTGTGCCTGGATTCGGGCTGCGCCAACTACGACCAGCTGTGGTGCACCACCTCGCTGCGCGGCCTGACCGGCGGCAATTTCTCGGTCAAGGTGCTCAACGAAGGCGTGCACTCCGGCGATGCATCCGGCGTGGTGCCGTCCAGCTTCCGCCTGCTGCGCCAGCTGCTGTCGCGCATCGAGGATGAGAACACCGGTCGCATCCTGATCGATGGCATGAACGTGGAGATCCCGGCCGAGCGCCTGGAGCAGGCCAAGCGCGCCGCCGACGTGGTGGACACGGCGATCTTCGAGAAATTCCCGATGGTCGACGGCCTCAAGCCGATGAACGATGACCTCACCGAACTGGTGCTCAACCGCACCTGGCGCCCGGCGCTGTCGGTGACCGGCGTGGACGGCATGCCGCCGCTGGCCTCGGCGGGCAACGTGCTGCGCCCGCATACCGCGGTGAAGCTGTCGCTGCGCCTGCCGCCGACCGCTGACGGCAAGGCCTGCGGCGAGCTGCTCAAGGACGCGCTGCTGCGCGACCCGCCGAACGGCGCGGAAGTGAAGCTGGACCTGGAAAAGGCCTCCAGCGGCTGGAACGCACCGGCCATGGCGCCGTGGCTGACCAAGGCGATCGATGACGCCAGCCAGACCTTCTTCGGCAAGCCGGCGATGTACATGGGCGAAGGCGGCTCGATCCCGTTCATGGGCATGCTCGGCGAGAAGTTCCCCGGTGCGCAGTTCATGATCACCGGCGTGCTCGGCCCGCACTCCAACGCGCATGGCCCCAACGAATTCCTGCACATCCCGATGGGCAAGAAGGTCACCGCGTGCGTGTCCAAGGTGATCAGCGAGCACTACGCGGCCAGCCTGCGCGGTGAAACCAGCGGTTCGCCGGTGGCCGCCGACAGTGGCACCCGCCACGGCGGCCACGGCTGCTGCTGATTGCGTCACGTCGTGACGGACGCAGCCTGGCCTTGCTAGGCTGCGTCCATCTTCCGAGGGCGCAGAACGCATGAACGGACTGTTCGGCAGCACCAGCTGGCTCTACATCATCCTGGTCGGTTTCTTCGTCGGCCTGCTCGGGCGCTTCTTCATGCCCGGCAACAACCGCATGGGCTGCCTGCTGACCATCGGCCTGGGCATCGTCGGCGCGCTGGTGGCCGGTTGGTTCGGCCAGTACATGGGCTGGTATGCCGCCGGTGAACCGGCCGGCTTCCTTGGCGCGGTGCTGGGCGCGGTGGCGGTGCTGGCACTGCTGCGGCTGGTCAGCGGCGGCGACAAGCGCTGAGCCCCTCCTCCCTTTTCCCCTGGCGCCTTCCGGTGCCGCTTCGACGTACCCGTCCATGAACGATCCCGCTTCCGATCCCCTGCGCGCCGAACTTCGCCGGCAGTGGGCCAGCACCGCGCTCAACGACCCGCACCTGGCGCTGGACCGGGCCTCGGTCGACGCCGGTTTCCGCAGCTACTGGCGGGCCACCAGCGCGCGCGGCAGCCACATCGTGATGGACTCCCCGCCCGGGCTGGAAGACGTGCGCCCGTGGCTGCGCATGCACGACCTGCTCGAGCCCAACGGCGTACGCGTGCCGCAGGTGCTGGAGCGCGATGTCGAACAGGGCTTCCTGCTGCTGGAGGACCTCGGCGGCCCCACGCTGGCACGCCACATCGACCAGGACAATGCCGATGCGTGGTTCGACGCCGCCTTCGCGCAGCTGATCCGCCTGCAGCAGATTCCGGTGCCCGAAGGCATGGGCAGCTTCGGTGAAGCGCTGCTGCAACGCGATGCCGGGCTGTTCGACGAGTGGTTCCTGCAGCGCCACCTCGGCCTGCAGCTGGACTGCGGCGAACTGGAAAACCTGCAACTGGTGCACCGGCGCCTGATGGACAACGCGCTCAACCAGCCGCAGGTGCTCACCCACCGCGACTTCATGCCGCGCAACCTGATGCCGGTCGACGGCGGCCCGGCGGTGCTGGATTTCCAGGACCTGGTGCGTGGCCCGATCGCCTACGACCCGGTCAGCCTGTTCAAGGATGCGTTCCTGAGCTGGCCGCTGGAGCGGGTCGATGCCTGGCTGGCGCGTTACCACGCCCAGGCGCTGGCCGCCGGCCTGCCGGTGCGGCCGTGGCCGCAGTTCCTGCGCGACGCCGACTGGATGGGCGTGCAACGCCACCTCAAGATCCTTGGCCTGTTCGTGCGCCTGCGCGACCGCGACGGCAAGGGCCACTACTTCGACGACGCGCCGCGCTTCATCGCCTATCTGGACGAAGTGCTGCCACGCCATCCCGAGCTGGCCGCGCTGGACGACCTGCTGCAGCGGCGCATCAAGCCGGCGTTGGCGCACCTGGCCAGCCCGATCCCGGCCCGCCCATGAAGGCGCTGATCTTCTCGGCCGGCAAGGGCGAGCGCATGCGTCCGCTGACCCTGCACACGCCCAAGCCGCTGCTGGTGGCCGGCGGCAAGCCGCTGATCGTGTGGCACCTGGAGCGCCTGGCGGCCGCCGGGGTCGAGGATGTGGTGGTCAACACCGCGTGGCTGGGCGATCAGTTCGCCCCCGCGCTGGGCGACGGCGGGCGCTGGGGCCTGCGCCTGCACCTCATCGACGAAGGCGCGGTACCGCTGGAAACCGGCGGCGGCATCCTCAACGCGTTGCCGCTGCTTGGCGATGCGCCGTTCCTGGTGGTCAACGGCGATGTCTGGACCGACCTGGAGTTCAACATGTTGCCCGACGCACCGACGGGCGATGCGCACGTGGTGCTGGTGGACAACCCGGTGCAGCATCCACGCGGCGATTTCATCCTGCGCGCCGATGGCCGGGTCAGCGACGAAGGCGACGCTGCGCGGCTGACCTACGCCGGCATCGGCGTGTACCGCCCGCAGATTCTCGATGCGTGGCGCGCCGTGATCGGCGACACCGTCGGCGCACGGGCGCGGCCGCCGCAGTTCGGCCTGGCGCCGTTGCTGCGGCATGCCATGGCGCAGGGTCGCGTGAGCGGGCAGCACCATGCCGGCCAATGGACCGACGTCGGCACGCCGGAGCGGCTGGCGCAGCTGGACGCGCAGTTGCGCTGACGGCACCCGGCGGCAGCGCCGACCGTTGGTCGGCTGCATCTCCCGGCGGTAGCGCCGACCGTTGGTCGGCTGCATCCCCCGGCGGTAGCGCCGACCGTTGGTCGGCTGCATCCCCGGCGGCAGCGCCGCCCGTTGGTCGGCTGCATCCCCCGGCGGTAGCGCCGACCGTTGGTCGGCTGCATCCCCGGCGGTAGCGCCGACCGTTGGTCGGCTGCATCCCCGGTGGTAGCGCCGCCCGTTGGTCGGCTGTATCGCCCCAGCGGTAGCGCCGACCGTTGGTCGGCTGCATCCCCGGTGGTAGCGCCGACCGTTGGTCGGCTGTATCGCCCCGGTGGTAGCGCCGACCGTTGGTCGGCTGCATTTCGCCCGGCCGCAGCAGAGCAGCCGACCAACGGTCGGCGCTACAGCCGGTGCGGGCCGTCTTCCAGCACCTGGCGCAGGAACGGCACGGTGATGCGCCGCTGCGCGGCCATCGATTCGCGGTCCAGCCAGTCCAGCAGGCTCACCAGGCTGCCCAGTTCGCGGCCGGTGCGGGTCAGCAGCCACTCGATGGCGGCTTCATCAATGGCCAGGCCACGACGCAGCGCGCGCTCGCGCAGCACCGCCGCGCGGCCTTCGTCATCCAGCGGCTGCAGGTGCAGGCGCACGCACTGCTGCAGGCGTGAGCGCAGGTCCGGCAGCACCAGGCCAAGCTGGTCCGGGGCATGCTGGGCGGTGTACAGCAGGGTGATCCCGGCACTGCGCGCGCGGTTGTGGAAATCGAACAGCGCCACTTCGTCCTCGCGCTGCCCGGCCACCGCATCCAGCCCGTCCAGCGCCACCAGGTCGCGGCCTTCCAGCGACTCCAGCGCGGCACGGGTGCGCCCCACCACCGCCTTCAGCGGCAGGTAGGTCGGCTGGCGGCCGGCCTGTTCGGCCAGCGAACACATCGCCAGCGCCTGGTGGGTCTTGCCGGTACCCGCCGCGCCTTCCAGGTACACCCAGTCGTGGGCGGCGCCCACCGCGATCGCACGCAGCTGCGCCAGCGCACCGTCGGGTGCACCGATGAAGGTCTCAAGCCGCTCGTCCTGCGGATAGCGCAGGGCGAGCGGCAGCTGCGGGACGACGCTCACTGCGGGTCGGGGGCCTTCGGCGAGGTATCCACGATGATCGTGGGCTTGTCGATGTACGAATCGAGCACGATCGCCGACTTCTCACCGGCATACAGGTCGCTCTGGCGGTAGCGCTGGTGCGCATAGCGCAGCAGCACGTTGCTCACCGCCGCCACCGGCAGCGCCAGCAGCATGCCCAGGAACCCGAACAGCTGGCCACCGGCCATCACCGCGAAGATCACCGCCACCGGGTGCAGGCCGATCTTGTCGCCGACGATGCGCGGGGTGAGCACGTAGCTTTCCAGCAACTGGCCCACCGTGAACACCACCCCGACCAGGATCAGCAGCTTCAGGTCGAAGCCCTGCGCCTGCACCAGCGCGGCCGCTACCGCCATGACGATGCCGGTGGTCGCGCCCAGGTACGGGATGAAACTGATCAGGCCCGCCACCAGGCCGATCAACAGGCCCAGCTTCAGCCCGACCAGCGACAGGCCGGCGGCATACACCACGCCCAGCGCGATCATCACCAGGAACTGGCCGCGGATGAACGCCCCCAGCACCTCGTCCGATTCGCGGGCCAGCTTGGTGATGGTGCCGATATGGTTGCGCGGGATCATCGACGCCACGCGCTCGACCAGCTTGTCCCAGTCACGCAGGAAGTAGAACGCCAGGATCGGCAGCAGCAGCAGGTTGACCACCCAGGTCACCATCGTGAAGCCCGAGCGCGACACGTAGCCGAAGAAGGTCTTGGCGAAACCGCCGGCCTGCTGCCAGTGGCTGCGCACCCACTCGATCAGGCGGTCCGGGTCCATCCACTGCATGATCTCCAGCCCGGTCTTCTGCTCGAACCACGGGATGCCGGTCTGCATCAGCCACTGCTGGGCCTGCGGGATGGCCGCCACCAGGGTGGCGATCTGGCGCTCGATCATCGGCACCAGGATCAGCAGCGCGGCGGTCAGCATCAGGATCATGGCCAGGAACACCAGCACCACGCCGGTGTTGCGCGAGCGGCCGGTGGCCTCGATCCGGTCGACCAGCGGATCGCCCAGCCAGGCCAGCGCCAGGGCCAGCACGAACGGGGTGAGGATCGGGCCGAGCAGCCAGATCACCCAGCCTACCGCCAGCGCCGCCAACACGTACTTGAGGCGGCGCAGGAACTGCGCGATCTCGGCTTCGGGGGTGAGGATCATCGCAGACGGTACTCGTTGCTGGCCGGCGGCGGCGGGGTACCGGGCGGGTCATTGGCATCGACCGGCACCGGCAGCGGGGCCAACGGAGCGATCACGCCGTTGTCGCCGAGCATGCGGTTCAGGCCGGCCAGGCCGGTGGTCATCTCCAGCGACAGCTCCAGGCGGTTGCCGGAGGCGCGCAGCGGGGTGATGTTGCGCACCACCGGGTTCTCGCGCAGGCCCGCGGCCAGACGCAGGTAGTCCTCGGCGCTGTCCAGCCCCACCACCACGATGGTGTAGCTGCCGGCCGCGCCGGTGGCCACGCCGGGCTTGGCGTAGCGGCGCACCAGCGCATCGGCGGCACCGTCGGCGCCGCTGGCCATGGCGCGGCGCGCGTCACTGTCCTTGGTGGTCCACTTGTTCAGTTCCTTGCCACCGTCCACGAACACCCAGTCGGCCACCCAGCCGCCGTTGGCGCGGTACAGCTTGCCCACCAGCTGCATCGGCGGGGCATAGCGCGAGGAGGCCCGGGCCACCGCGGCGGTGTCCTGGCGCCAGATCGCGCCGACCAGGGCCTGTTCGGCCGCGCTGCCGCCGGGCAGGCCCAGCTTGTAGCCGCGCTCGATGGCGCGGTTGAGCAGCGGGCGGGCCGCATTGGCCTGCTGCACGCTGACCAGGCGCGGGCCGGTGCCATCATCGATGGCCAGCCAGACCACCGGCTTGGGCCGCGGCTGCGGCCACAGCGGCAGGCCCAGCGCGGCGATCAGGCCATCCACCTCGTCTTCCCGGAACCGCGCCACCAGCATGGTGCGGAAGCTCGGGGCACCGCTGGCCGAGGTGCTCTGGTCCTGGCGGTAGTCGTAGCTGGCCACGTAATCCTTGGCCCCACGCAGCGCCTGGCCCACCCCCGGGCGACCCATCACGCTGCGGTCGCCGGAGAGTTTGCCCAGCACCACGCCCAGCGCGCGCGCCAGGGCCCCGTTGCGGTCGCCGTCGGACTGGCTGTTGACCGGCACTTCGGCTTCATAAGCACCGCTGGCCGTGGCCACGTCGCCTTCGGTTCGCAGTCCGCTCTGGGCCATCGTGGCCACCGGCAGGCATAGCGAGAGGAGCATCATCAAAAAGAGGCTGCGGCGCATCAGAACTTCCATTGAGCGTATCCGGGGGGAATTGTTGCCCGAATAGGGCCTGCGCGCCAACGTGGCCTGTTAAAATCGCAGATTCACCCCAGCGCAGCGCCGACGCCCGTGACCAACTCCCCGTCCAACCCCTCTCCCCTGACCTACCGCGATGCCGGTGTCGACATCGACGCGGGCAACGAACTGGTCGAGCGCATCAAGCCGCTGGTCAAGCGCAGCTTCCGCCCCGAGGTGATGGGTGGGCTGGGGGGCTTCGGCGCGCTGTTCGACCTGTCCAACAAGTACCGCGAGCCGGTGCTGGTCTCGGGCACCGACGGCGTGGGCACCAAGCTGAAGCTGGCACAACAGCTGGGCCGACACGACACCATCGGCATCGACCTGGTGGCCATGTGCGTGAACGACGTGCTGGTGCAGGGCGCCGAGCCGTTGTTCTTCCTGGACTACTTCGCCACCGGCAAGCTGGACATCGACACCGCCGCGGCGGTCGTGGGCGGCATCGCCAACGGCTGCACCGAGGCCGGCTGCGCGCTGATCGGCGGCGAAACCGCTGAAATGCCGGACATGTACGCCCCGGGCGAGTACGACCTGGCCGGCTTCACCGTGGCCGGCGTGGAAAAGAGCGAGCTCAAGGACGGCGCCAGCGTGGCCGCCGGCGACGTGCTGATCGGCATTGCGTCCTCCGGCCCGCACTCCAACGGCTATTCGCTGGTGCGCCGCATCTATGACCGCGCCGGCCAGCCGGCCGACCTGGAGCTGGACGGCGGGGTCAAGCTGGTCGATGCGCTGATGGCCCCGACCCGCCTGTACGTCAAGCCGATCCTGGCCCTGCTCAAGGCCCATGGCGCGGCCATCCACGGCATGGCCCACATCACCGGTGGCGGCCTCACCGAGAACATCATCCGCGTGGTCCCCGAGGGCCTGGGCCTGGACATCCAGGCCAGCGCCTGGACGCTGCCGCCGGTGTTCCAGTGGCTGCAGAAGGAAGGCGCGGTGGCCGACAGCGAGATGTGGCGCACCTTCAACTGCGGCATCGGCTTCGTGCTGATCGTGGCCCCCGACCAGGTCCAGGCCGTGGCTGCCGCCGTGGCCGCCCAGGGCCTGGAGCACTGGACCATCGGCGAGGTCACCGTCGCCGGCGGTGCCGAGCGCGTCAGGATCGGCTGATCCCACGCATGCAGCCGCGCATGGATGGCACCGCTCCGCCCCCGCTGCCGGCCACCGCGCCGGCAGTGCTGACCGGCGCCGCCGCTCCCGATGACCTGGCGCAACTGCGCCTGTTGTCGATCTTCCACTACGTGATGGCCGGGTTCATCGCGCTGTGCTCGCTGTTTCCGGTGGTCTACCTGGTGCTCGGCATCGCCGTCCTCGGCGGGGTGATGCCGGTGGACAGCAACACGGCCTCCTCCCCCGCCGAAGTCCAGCTGATGGGCTGGGTGTTCACCGGCATGGGCGCCGTGTTCTTCCTGTTCATGCTCGCCGCGGCACTGCTGATCGGCTACGCGGGCCGCTGCCTGGCCCGCCAGCAACGCCACACCCTGTGCCTGATCGCCGCCGGCCTGTGCTGCATGTCACTGCCGTTGGGCACCATTCTTGGCATTTTCACCCTGGTGATCCTGTCGCGCCCCTCGGTGCGGGAACGTTTCCTGCACCCCGCCCCCCTGTCCCCCTCCACGCCCTGACCCTCCGGCTGACGCGCATGAACCACCGTGGCCGCAGCGCCCGTTCGCTTCCGATGGCCCAGAAGGCCGCCTTTGTCGCCGTACTGGGGGTGTTCGCGGCCACCTGGATCCATCCGCTGTGGCCGGCCGAGCAGGCCCTGCATGGCTCGCTGGCCGTCATCGGGCTGGTGGCGTTGTGGTGGGTCAACCGGCGCTGGCCCCTGGGCAGCGGCGCCTTCGTGGCGATCTGTGCCTTCATCGCCATCCACTGCGTGGCCGCGCGCTGGCTGTACTCCAACGTGCCGTACGACGCCTGGCTGCAGGCGCTCACCGGGTGGTCGCCGAACGCGGCGTTCGGCTGGCAGCGCAACCACTTCGACCGCCTGATCCACCTGCTGTACGGGCTGTGCTTCACCCCGGCGCTGCTGCAGTTGGCGCGGCATGCCTGGCCGGCACTGCGCATGGGCCAGGCCTTCACCCTGGCGGTGATGGCGGTGATGTGCTCCAGCCTGGTCTACGAATGGCTGGAATGGGGCATCGCCCTGCTGCTCTCGCCCGAAGCGGCCGAGGCCTACAACGGCCAGCAGGGCGACATGTGGGATGCCCACGCGGACATGCTGCTGGCCACCGTGGGCAGCGTGCTGGTGTGGCCGCTGGCCCGGCGCGGGGCTGCCCGGTGACCGCGCGCAGCCGTATCGCGGTGCTGGCCTCCGGCCGCGGCAGCAACCTGCAGGCGATCCTGGCGGCGATCGAGGCCGGCCAACTCGATGCCGAGGTGGTGGCGGTGCTGTCGGACAAGCCCGAGGCCCCGGCCCTGGACAGCGTGCCCAGCGACCGCCGCTGGGCGCGCTCGCCGAAGGACTTCGCCGACCGCGCCAGTTTCGATGCCGCCCTCGCCGATGCGCTGGCCGGGTTCGCCCCGGACTGGGTGGTCTGCGCCGGTTACATGCGGATCCTGGGGCAGGCGTTCGTGGCCCGCTTCGAGGGCCGCCTGGTCAACATCCATCCCTCGCTGCTGCCGCTGTACAAGGGCCTGCATACCCATGCGCGGGCGCTGGAAGCCGGCGATACCGAGCACGGGGCCAGCGTGCATTTCGTCGTGCCCGAGCTGGACGCCGGCAGCGTGCTGGCGCAGGCGCGGGTGCCGGTGCAGCCCGGCGATACCCCCGAAACGCTGGCCCGGCGCGTGCTGGACGTGGAGCATCCACTGTTGATCGCCAGCCTGCAGTGGCTGGTGGCCGGCCGCGTAGCTGAACGCGAAGGCCACCTGCAGGTGGACGGTCACCCCCTGTTTAGCCCGTTGCGCCTAGATTGCGCCGGCAAGCTGAACGGCTGAGCGGCGCGCACACGCGCCCCTGATCCGCTCGCTGGCATCCTCTCCCTCCCCCCTTTCTCCTGCCCGCATGAAGATCCCTTCGTCCAAGCCAGTGCTGCTGCTTGCATCCCTGCTGTGCACCGTGGCGATCGCGCAGGCGCAGGAGCCGCCCGCGCCGGTGGCGCCGCCGCTGCCGGCGGTGCCGGCGATCCGCTGGGAAGCGCCCGCGCTGGAGCCGTTCACCGCCACCTACCAGGCCCTGTACAAGGGCAAGGAAGCGGGCGATGCCACCATGCGGGTCACCCACACCGGCGGCGCGCAGTGGCGGGTGGACATGCAGGTGGTCGGCAGGCGCGGCTTTGCCAGCGTGCTCGGACTCAACCTGGAACAGAGCACCGTGTTCGAGAAGCGCGGCGACACCTACGTGCCGATCAGCCAGGCCACGGTGCGCAAGGGCCTGTTCCTGGGCAAGAAGGTCAGCGGCACCTACAACTGGCAGGCCGGCACCGCGCAATGGCTGGGCGACCTGAAAAAGGAGCGCACCCAGCCGATCCCGCTGCAGCCCGGCGACCAGAGCGCGCTGCTGATCAACCTGGCGATCATGCGCGATGCCCGCCCCGGCGGGCAGATGCACTACCGCTACGTCGATGTGGGCCGGGTGCGCCAGCACGACTACCAGGCCGCCGCCGACACCGAGAACGTGCAGGTCGGCGAGCTGTCCTACAACGCGCTGCGGGTCCACCGGACCAACGGCGGCAATGATGAAACCATCCTCTGGATCGCAAACGGCGTCCCTACGCCGGTGCGCATCCTGCAACGCGAAGATGGCGAAGATCGGATCGATCTGCGCCTGATCGAATACCAAGGAGTCTGAGCATGAACCTGATGAACCGCCCGCTGACCTGGATCGCCGCCGGCGCACTGGCCGTGGTGAGCCTGCCCGCCATGGCCCTGCAGCCCTTCAAGGCTGATTACCAGGCCAGCTACATGGGCATGCAGGCCAACGGCACCATGACCCTCACCAGCGAGGGCGCCAACAAGTGGCGTTACAGCCTGAACGTGAAGAACCAGCTGGCCGACCTCAGCCAGAGCACCGTGTTCGACGAGAGCAATGGGCGCCTGCGCCCGCTCAGCAGCAACGACCGCTCGGTGCTGCTGGTCAAGAAGCGCAACGTGGACGCCACCTACAACTGGAGCAGCAACCAGGCCAGCTGGACCGGCGATGTGAAGCCGGACCGTCGCGGCCCGGTGGCGCTGAAGACCGGTGACATGGACGCACTGCTGATCAACCTGGCGATCGCCCGCGACCTGGCCGCCGGCAAGCCGCTGAGCTACCGCATGGTCGACGAAGGCCGGATCAAGCCGATGACCTACAAGGTGGTGGGCCAGGAGAAGATCACCGTGGGCGGCAAGTCCTACGACGCCACCAAGGTCTCGCGTACCGATGGCAACAAGGAACTGATCGCCTGGATCGTCAAGGAATTCCCGGTGCCGGCACGCCTGCTGCAGCGTGAGAGCGGCAAGGACGCGCTGGACCTGACGATCAAAGGGATGAATTGAGGACGTAGAGCCGACCGCAGGTCGGCTGCCGGCCCGATGAAAAAAGCCCGCTTGCGCGGGCTTTTTTTCATTCCTTTCCGGCGTCCTTGCCGAACACCGTCTTGCAGTCCACGCGGATCTGCTCGCCGCTGCCGCGCCAGTAGAAGCTGCGGCAATGCCGGTTGCCTTCCTGGGTGGTCGTGGCGCTTACCGCATAGAAGGCCTGCAGCACTTCCTCGCGGCTGACCGTGCCGTCGGCGTTCCAGTCCATGTCCTGCTGCTCGATGCCCTGGGTGATGGCGATATCGGCATACCAGGCATAGCCCAGCCACGCCAGCGCCACCAGCACCAGTACCAGCAGCGCCTTGCGGCGGCGGGTGAATGTCCCGCGCAGGATCATGCGGTGACGCGCCGGATGCTGGCCCCGAGCGAAGACAGCTTCTCTTCGATGTTCTCGTAGCCGCGATCCAGGTGGTAGATGCGGTCGATGGTGGTATCGCCCTGCGCCATCAGCCCGGCCAGGATCAACGAGGCCGACGCGCGCAGATCGGTGGCCATCACCGGCGCACCACTGAGCTGCTCGGCGCCGCGCACGATCGCGGTGTGGCCCTCGACCTGGATGTCCGCGCCCAGGCGCAGCAGCTCGTTGACGTGCATGAAGCGGTTTTCGAAGATCGTTTCATTGATCACGCCCACGCCATCGGCCACGCAGTTGAGGGCCATGAACTGGGCCTGCATGTCGGTGGGGAACGCCGGGTACGGCGCGGTGGTCAGGTTGACCGCGCGCGGGCGCTTGCCCTCCATGTCCAGGGTGATGCTGTCATCGGTGGTGTCGATCTTCGCACCGGCTTCCACCAGCTTGGACAGCACCGCATCCATCGTGTTCGGGCGCGCGCGGTTGACCGTGACCTTGCCGCCGGTCATCGCCGCGGCCACCAGGAAGGTGCCGGTTTCGATGCGGTCGGGCAGCACTTCATGCCGGCCGCCGGACAGCTTTTCCACGCCCTCGATCACCAGCCGGGCGGTGCCCAGGCCTTCGATCTTCGCGCCGAGCGCGATCAGGCAGTGCGCCAGGTCGGTGACTTCCGGCTCCATCGCCGCGTTGTCCAGCACGGTGGTGCCTTCAGCCAGCACGGCGGCCATCAGCACGTTCTCGGTCCCGGTCACGCTGACCATGTCGAAGGTGAAATGCGCACCTTTCAGACGCTTGGCCTGGGCCTTGATGAAGCCGTTCTCCACGGTGATTTCCGCACCCAGCGCCTGCAGGCCCTTGATGTGCTGGTCCACCGGGCGCGAGCCGATCGCGCAGCCGCCGGGCAGCGACACTTCGGCCGCGCCGAAGCGGGCCAGCAGCGGGCCCAGCACCAGGATCGAGGCACGCATGGTGCGCACCAGCTCATACGGGGCCACGTGCTGGTTGACCGGGCGCGGGTCGACCACGATCGCACTGCCACGCGACAGGGTGCCCTGATCGATGGTGACCTTGGCGCCCAGTTCGCCGAGCAGCTTCACCGTGGTGACCACATCGTGCAGGTGCGGCACATTGGTGATTTCCACCGGCGCGTCGGCCAGCAGGGTGGCGCACAGGATGGGGAGGACGGCGTTCTTGGCGCCGGAAATGTTCACTTCACCGTGCAGCGGCTTGCCGCCGGTCACTACGATCTTGGCCATGGAATCTACTTGGAGTGAGGTAGAGCCGACCGTTGGTCGGCAAGTTTAACCGGGGGTTGATCAACCCGCTTCGGCCGGGGTCACCGTCTTCAGCGCCAGCGCATGGATCGCCCCGCCCATCAGATCGCCCAGGGTGGCATAGACCATGCGGTGGCGCGCCAGCGGCAGCTTGCCGGCAAACGCGTCGCAGACCACGGTGGCCTCGAAATGCACGCCATCGTCGCCCTGCACGTCCGCGCGGGCGCCGGGCAGGCCGGTTTCGATCAGATTGCGGATGGTCTCGGCGTCCAACGGGCTTTCCTAATAAAATGAGCGCTCATTCTACTCTTACGCGTGGCGCCCGCATGGCTGTATCGCCCCTGCTCCCCCATCCGGCCGACCCCGCGGCACTGGTCGCCAGCGGCCGCCGCGTCTTCCAGATCGAGGCCGACGCCCTGGCCGCGGTGGCCGACCGGCTGGGCAATGCCTTCAGCCAGGCCTGCCAGCTGGTGCTGCAGGGCAAGGGCCGGGTAGTGGCCACCGGGATGGGCAAATCCGGCCATGTGGCGCGCAAGATCGCCGCCACGCTGGCCTCCACCGGCACCCCGGCCTTCTATGTCCACCCGGGCGAGGCCGGCCACGGCGACCTCGGCATGATCACCGAGGATGACGTGGTGCTGGCGCTGTCCTACTCGGGCGAGTCGGACGAACTGCTGATGCTGCTGCCGGTGCTCAAGCGCCAGGGCAACCGGCTGATCGCCATGACCGGGCGGCCGCAATCGAGCCTGGCGGTGGCCGCCGACGTGCACCTGGACGTGAGCGTCCCGGCCGAAGCCTGTCCGCTGGCGCTGGCCCCCACCTCCAGCACCACCGCCTCGCTGGCCATGGGCGATGCGCTGGCCGTGGCCCTGCTGGACGCGCGCGGCTTCACCGCCGACGACTTCGCCCGCTCGCACCCGGCCGGCAGCCTGGGCCGGCGCCTGCTGCTGCACATCACCGATGTGATGCACAGCGGCGAGGAGCTGCCGCAGGTGGGCGCCGAGGCCAGCCTGAGCGAGGCGCTGGTGGAAATGAGCCGAAAGCGGCTGGGCATGACCGCCGTGGTGGACGCCGACCAGCGCCTGATCGGGCTGTTCACCGACGGCGACCTGCGCCGCGCGCTGGATACCGAGCTGGACGTGCGCAGCGCCAGGATCGCCGAGGTGATGACCCGCAACCCGCGCACCATCGGCGCCGACCAGCTCGCCGCCGAGGCCGCGCGGCTGATGGAGACCCACAAGATCACCGGCCTGATGGTGGTCGATGGCGACGGCCGGCTGGTCGGCGCACTCAACATTCATGACCTGTTGCGGGCCCGGGTGGTTTAAACCACAGTTCCCTTCCTCCATTCAGCCAGACCTTCCCTGCCGATGCCCTATTCCCCGCTGCCCGGTTTCCCGTCCCACCTGCATGCCATCGCCGGCCGCATCCGGCTGGCCTGCTTCGACGTGGACGGCACGCTCACCGACGGTCGGCTCTACTACGACCGTGAGGGCAACGAGAGCAAGGCGTATTACGTGCAGGACGGACTTGGCCTGAAACTGCTGCAACAGCACGGCATCCACCCGGTGCTGATCACCGCGCGCAACAGCCTGTCGGCACAGAAGCGGGGCGCGGACCTGGGCATCGACACCCAGATCGCGGTCGGCGACAAGCTGGCCAGCGTGCGCGCGCTGTGCGACACCCACGGCATCGGCCTGGACCAGGTCGCCTTCATGGGCGACGACCTGCCCGACCTGGGCCCCCTGTGCGCGGTCGGCCTGGCCGTGGCGCCCGCCGACGCACACCCCTGGATTGCCGAGCGGGTGCACTGGCAGACCCGTTCCAACGGCGGCCGTGGCGCCGCGCGCGAGCTGTGCGACGTACTGCTGGCCGCACAGGGCAAGGTGGACGCGGTGCTGGCGAGGTTCGGCGCATGAGCTGGCGCACCGCCCTGGGCGGGTTGCTGCTGGTGGCCGCGCTGCTGAGCGGCTGGTCGCTGCTGCGCCACCGCGACAAGCCGGTCGCCGAAGCCACCGATGACGGCAGCAAGGATTACGTGCTGCACGATTTCCAGATCGTGGCGCTGGACGACCAGGGCAAGGAGTCCACCACCCTGCAGGCCCCCCTGCTGGAGCGCTCGCGCAACGATGAAACCATGGCCATCGCCACGCCGCTGTTCCTGCTGCCCGACAACGAGGGCAACCACTGGGAGCTGCGCAGCGAGAAGGGCTGGGTCAGCGCCAAGGGCGACCAGCTCAAGCTCACCGGCAATGTCAGCGGCGACAGCCCCAAGGTCCCCAGCGTGCCGCCGACCACCTTCCGCACCGACCACCTGGACGTGTTTCCCAAGGAAAACCGCGCCAGCACCGATGCCCTGGTGACCCTGACCCGGCCGGGCATGACCCAGTCCGGGGTCGGGTTCGAGCTGGATTCCAAGAACAAGACCTATCATTTCCTGAGCCAGTCCAAGGGCCGTTACACGCCCCGACGCTGAGCCACCCGCCCTGGCGACGTCGTGACCGGCGCCGGGCCCCGCAGCCCCTGATCCACTGGACCGGCAGCCGCCGGCCCTTGACCCCAACCCTCGCAGGACAGACCCCTTTCATGAAGATCCTATTTGCAGCCGCCTGCGCGATCAGTCTTCTGGCCCCGGCCCTGGCCAGTGCGAAGTCCACCGACCGCAACCAGGACATGAACATCGAAGCCGGCGCCCAGTCGGGGACCCTGATCGGCGATGGCAAGACCACCCTGTCCCAGGGCGTGGTGATCACCCAGGGCACCCTGGACCTGCGCTCATCCGACGCCGAGATCTTCATGAAGGACGGCGAAGCGGTGCGTGCGGTGTTCACCGGCAAGCAGGCCAAGCTCAAGCAGCAGCTCGATGACGGCAGCTGGATGGATGCCAGCGCCGACCGCATCGACTACGACATCAAGGCCGAGGTGCTGGTGCTGACCGGCAACTACCACGTCAAGAGCGCGCGCGGCACCAATGCCGGCCAGAAGATGACCTACAACACCCGTACCGGTGAGATGAACAGCGGCGGCGACGGCTCGCGCGTGCGCACGGTCATCCCGCCCAAGAACAAGACCGCCGCCCCGGCCGCCACCCCGGCGGCCAAGACCACCGTCCCCACCGCCGGGAGCAAGAAGTAATGCTCGTCGCCAAAGGCCTGCGCAAGCGCTACAAGCAGCGCGAAGTGGTCAAGGATTTCGGCCTGACCCTGGAAGCCGGTGAAGTGGTCGGCCTGCTCGGCCCCAACGGCGCCGGCAAGACCACCTGCTTCTACATGATCGTGGGCCTGGTCGAGGCCGACGCCGGCAGCATCGTGCTGGACGGCAAGGACATCACCGCCGACCCGATGTACACCCGGGCCAAGCAGGGCGTGGGCTACCTGCCGCAGGAGCCGTCGGTGTTCCGCAAGCTGACCGTGGCCGACAACATCCGCCTGGTGCTGGAACTGCGCGAAGACCTGGACAAGGCCGGCCGCGAGAAGGAGCTGAATTCGCTGCTGGACGAGCTGCAGATCGGCCACGTGGCCGACCAGCTCGGCGCCAGCCTGTCCGGCGGCGAGCGCCGTCGCTGCGAGATCGCCCGTGCGCTGGCCGCCCGCCCGCGTCTGATCCTGCTCGATGAGCCCTTCGCCGGCGTGGACCCGATCTCGGTCGGGGAGATCCAGCGCATCGTCACCCACCTCAAGCAGCGCGGCATCGGGGTGCTCATCACCGACCACAATGTGCGCGAAACCTTGGGAATCTGCGACCGCGCGTATATCCTCAACGAAGGCAGCGTACTGGCCCAGGGGGCGCCAGACGCGATCCTGGACAATGCCGATGTCCGTCGCGTCTACCTTGGAGACACCTTCAAGCTCTGATCGGCGGCCGTCGCAACGCCTTCCCTTCGTTCGGCACAGGCATGAAAGCACGGCTGCAGACATCGCTGGGGCAACAACTGGTCATGACGCCGCAGCTGCGTCAGGCCATCAAGCTGTTGCAGATGTCCAGCGCAGAGCTGGAGCTGGAAATCGCCGAAGCAGTGGAAACCAACCCGCTGCTGGACTGGGCCGAGAACGTCGAGCCGGGCCTGGAGGTGGCGCCCGGCGACGACGAGCGCCCGCCCACCCCCGCCGATACCCACACCGATGGCGAGCACCAGGCCAGCGCCAGCGAGGACTGGGCCCCCGGCGAAGGCGACTGGAGCAGCGGCAACAGCGGCGGCTCCTTCGACGATGATGACAACGGCAGCGCCGCCGAGCGCGTGGCCGAAACCGAAAGCCTGGCCGACCACCTGTTGTGGCAGCTGCACCTGTCGCACCTGTCCGCGCGCGACCGCAGCATCGGCGCGGCGCTGATCGACGCCTTCGAAGAAGACGGTTACCTGCGCGAGCCGCTGTCGGCCATCGCCGAGACCCTGCTGCCGGCCATCCACGCCGATGAGGCCGAGATCCTGACCGTGCTGCACCAGATCCAGCGCTTCGACCCGATCGGGGTCGGCGCGCGCACCCTGGGTGAATGCCTGCAGCTGCAGCTGGACGTGCTGTCGCCGGACACCCCCGGCCTGGCCCTGGCCCGGCGCATTGCCGACGGTCCGCTGGAGCGCCTGCCGCGCAGCGGCGTGGCCGGCCTGGCCCACGAACTGCGCGAGCCGCTGCCGGAAGTGGAAACCGCGGTGCAGCTGCTGCGCTCGCTGGACCCGCGCCCGGGCACCCAGATCGGCGAGCTGGCCCACGACAGCTACGTGGTGCCCGACTGCGTGGTCTGGCGCCAGAACGGCGTCTGGCGCGCGGCCCTGGCCGGCCATGCCGGTCCGAAGGTCGTCATCCACCGCGGCTACGAGCAGATGATCCGGCGATGCGGCGATGCCGATGCCGGCTACCTGCGCGCCCACCTGCAGGAAGCGCGCTGGCTGCTCAAGGGCCTGGAGGCCCGCGGGGAAACCCTGCTGCGGGTGATGCGCAGCCTGCTGCAGCAGCAGGCCGCGTTCCTGGAATTCGGCGAACAGGCGCTGCGCCCGCTGACCCTGCGCGAGGTGGCCAGCGAGCTGGGCCTGCACGAATCGACCATTTCCCGGGCCATCGCGCGCAAGTACGTGCGCACCCCGCGCGGCACCCTGGCGCTGCGGAGTTTCTTCGCCTCGGGCATCGACACCGACAGTGGCGGGGAGGCGTCCAGCACCGCCATCCAGGCCATGATCCGGCGCCTGATCGACGATGAGAACCCGCGCAAGCCGCTTTCTGACGCCAAGCTGGCTGACCTGCTCAAGACCTCGGGAATACCGGTGGCGCGCCGCACCGTGGCGAAGTATCGTGAGGCCATGAACATTTCCGCCTCGCACGAAAGGGTAAGAATCGTCTGACGCTCCACCGCGCCCGGCGGGAAGGTTCATTGGCACATCCGAACAAAGGAGAAACCCGATGCGCATCGAGACGTTTGGCAAAGACGTGGAAGTCACCCCGGCCCTGCAGGAGTACGTGGAAACCAAGCTGCAGCGCCTGGCCAAGCACTTCGACCAGCACTGCGAGGTTCGCGTCACCCTGGGCCTGCGCAAGAACGAGCACCACGTCGATGCCAGTGCCAACGTCCCCGGCCAGACCCTGCACGCCGAGGCCGGTGGCCAGACCATGTATGCCGCGATCGACATCCTGGCCGACAAGCTGGACCGCCTTGTCATCAAGCACAAGGAGAAAAAACAGCAGCACGCACCGCTGCCGGTGGGCGACAATGACGACTGACGTCCTCGCTCTCCCCTGACATGCCCTTGACTGATCTTCTGGCGGCCGTGCGCACGCAAGTGTTGCCGGCCGCCGATCGCGACAGCGTGCTGCTGGCCGCCGCCCGGCTGCTGGCCTGCCGCGAAGCCAACGCCGAGCAGATCTACCAGAACCTGTGCCAGCGCGAACAGCTGGGCAGCACCGCGATCGGCCATGGCATCGCCATCCCGCATGGCCGTGCTCCCCTGCTTGAGCGCCCCCGCGGCGCGCTGCTGCGGCTGGAGGCGCCGGTCGAGTTTGGCGGCGACGAACCGGTGGACCTGGTGTTCGCCATTGCCGTCCCCGCGCACTACACCCATCAACACCTGATGCTGCTGTCCGAGCTGGCCGAGCTGTTCTCCGAGCCGGCCATCCGCCAGGCGCTGCGCGAAGCGCGCGACGGCGAGGCACTGCGTCGGGTCATCGAGTTTCCCCCGCCGGCGAGTGCCGCATGAATACCAGCATCACCGCGCGTGAACTGTTCGAACAGCAACGCGACCGCCTGGCCCTGCGCTGGATCGCCGGGCAGCAGGGCGAGCGCCGCGAACTGGAAGCGGGCAACACCGTGTCCCGGCGCCCGTCGCTGGCCGGTTACCTCAATGCGATCTACCCCAACAAGGTGCAGATCCTGGGCACCGAGGAACTGTCCTGGCTGGACTCGCTGGACTCGCGCCAGCGCTGGGAGACCATCGAGCGGATCATGCATTCGCACCCGCTGGCGCTGGTGATCACCCGCAACCAGCCCTGCCCGGAAGACCTGCGCGCGGCGGCCGACGAATCGCAGACCCCGCTGTGGATCTCGCCCAAGCGCGGCCATGAACTGCTCAACCACCTGTCCTACCACCTGGCGCGCACGCTGGCGCCGCGGGTGATCCTGCATGGCGTGTTCATGGAGATCTACTCGATCGGGGTGCTGATCACAGGCGAGGCGGGATCGGGCAAGAGCGAGCTGGCCCTGGAACTGCTCAGCCGCGGGCACCGGCTGGTGGCCGATGACGCCCCCGAGTTCACCCAGATCGCCCCGGACGTGCTCGACGGCACCTGCCCGGAACTGCTCCAGGACCTGCTGGAGGTACGCGGCCTGGGCGTGCTCAACGTGCGCGAGATGTTCGGTGACACGGCGGTAAAGAAGAACAAGTATCTTCGGCTGATCGTGCACCTGACCAAGCCCATGACCGAACCCACTCCGCATGGCTACGAGCGCCTGACCGGCGATTCCGGCACCCGCCACGTGCTGGACCTGGACGTGCCGCTGATCACCCTGCCGGTGATGCCCGGCCGCAACCTGTCGGTACTGACCGAGGCGGCCACCCGGCTGCACATTCTACGTACCAAGGGTATCGACCCCGCGGCGATGTTCATCGCCCGCCACAGCAACCTGTTGGAACGACGAACGCCATGAACAGCCCCGCCCCCGCCTCCGCCCCGGCCGCCACCCTGATCATCGTCAGTGGCCTGTCCGGGTCGGGCAAGACGGTCGCGCTGAAGACCCTGGAAGACCTCGACTACTACTGCTCGGACAACCTGCCGATCAACCTGCTGCCCGATTTCGTGCGCAGCCTGCTGGCCGGGCATGACGCCGACGCGCCACGGCGGCTGGCGGTGGGCATCGACGTGCGCGGCCAGAGCGACCTGAGCCAGCTCTCGCACTGGCGTGAGGAAGCCCTGGCGGCCGGCCTGGACGCGCAGCTGCTGTTCTTCGATGCCACCGATGAAACCCTGCTCAAGCGCTACGCCGACACCCGCCGCCGCCACCCGCTGAGCCAGCTGGGCCTGTCGCTGCCCGAGGCGATCGCCCGCGAGCGCGAACTGACCGCCCCGCTGCGCCGCGCCGCCGATGCGGTGATCGACACCACCAGCCTCAACGTGCACCAGCTGCGCCGCAAGGTGGTCACCGAATTCGCGCTGGCCCACGGCAACAAGCTGTCGCTGCTGTTTGAATCCTTCGCCTACAAGCGCGGCGTGCCGGCCGAGGCCGACTTCGTGTTCGATGTGCGGGTCCTGCCCAACCCGCACTGGGATCCGGCCCTGCGCCCGCTGACCGGCCGCGATGCCGGCGTGCGCGAGCACCTGGATGCGCAGCCGGACGTGCAGCGCTACGCCGGCCAGCTCATCGACTTCCTCGATACCTGGCTGCCGCGCCTGGGCAACGACACCCGCAGCTATGTGACCGTGGCCTTCGGCTGCACCGGCGGCAAGCACCGCTCGGTGTACATGGCCGAGCGCATGGCCCGGCACGCCCGTGACCAGGGCTGGGCCGAGGTCGCCACCTTCCATCGCGAGCAGGATTGACCGCCACACCGGGCCCGACAAGCGCGT
Organism: Stenotrophomonas maltophilia; assembly: GCA_002435595.1. Lineage (GTDB taxonomy): Bacteria > Pseudomonadota > Gammaproteobacteria > Xanthomonadales > Xanthomonadaceae > Stenotrophomonas > Stenotrophomonas maltophilia_AC. The sequence continues at coordinate 23,420 of DJBL01000017.1, read as the reverse complement.
TGGAGGCGCGTCGGACCCTGCCCCGGCCACCCCCGGGGCGGGCCCCATGCGGCCTACCCCTACCCCCAATTCATGTTGACCTGTTAACGTTCGAAGATGACCTGTGGCATTCTCCTCGTAACCCACCCCGGTGTCGGCACCTCGCTGTTGGATGTGGCGACCCGGCTGCTGCGGCACCTGCCGCTGAAGACCGAAGCTTTCGAAGTACCGTTCGACGCAGACCTGGACGTCCTGCTCCCACTCGCCTCGGCCGCCTTGCGCCGGGTGGACAGTGGCCAGGGCGTGCTGATCCTGACCGACCTGTACGGCGCCAGCCCCAGCAATCTGGCCGGGCAACTGGCTCGTCTGGGCACCCCGGCTCGCCGGGTTTCGGCGCTTAGCCTGCCGATGTTGTTGCGGGTGATGAATTATCCGGAACAGGGACTGGATCAACTACCTGCCACTGCTGCGGCAGGCACTCGCAATGGAGCGATTGTCGACGATGCTTGAACGTGAACTCACCGTATCCAACCGCCTGGGCCTGCACGCCCGCGCCACTGCAAAGCTGGTGCAGGAGCTGGCCCCTTTCCGCTGCAACGTGACCATGGCCGCCAAGGGCCGGGAGATCAACGCCAAGAGCATCATGGGCGTGATGCTGCTGGCCGCCGGCCAGGGCACCCCGGTCACCGTGCGCATCGATGGCGAAGATGAGGCCGCCGCGATGGAGGCGGTGGTGGCGCTGTTCGAGCGGCGTTTCGACGAGGACAGCTGAGCATGCCGGGGCAGCCGTCGCGACCGGGTTCTGGCACACCGGCACGGACCGCCTCCGGTGCCCTGCTGCTGGCCGGCCACGGTGCCTCGCGCGGCAATGCCCTGGGCCGCGCCCGGGTGCGCCTGCCGCATGCGCTGGAAGTGGCCGAGCAACGCATCCCCGCGGCCAAGGTCGAGGCCGAGCTGCAGCGCCTGCACCAGGCCGTGGACGCGGCCCGCGCGGAAATGCACGACCTGCGCCAGCGCCTGCAGGGCGCGCTGAACCAGGAGGTCGGGGAGTTCCTGGACCTGCATGCGCTGCTGCTGGATGACCCGGAGCTGCTGTTCGGGCTGGACGAGCTGATCCGCAGCGGCCCCTACAGCGCCGGCTACGCGCTGCGCGTGCAGCGCGACCGCCTGGCCAAGGTCTTCGATGGCATGGACGATGCCTACCTGAAGAGCCGCATGGACGACCTGGACCATGTGATCGGGCGCATCCACGCCTTCCTGCAGAAGCGCCCGCCCGACGTGAAGGGCATGGCCGGGGAGATCCTGGTCTGCGACAACATCGCCCCGTCCGAGCTGGCCCAGCTGCAGGCCCACGGCGTGGTCGGCATCGTCACCGCCGGCGGCAGCGCGCTGTCGCACAGCGCGATCCTGGCCCGCAGCCTGCACCTGCCGCTGATCGTCAACGTACCCAACGTGCTGCAGAAGGTCGCCGATGGCGATGTGCTGATCATGGACGGCAGCGACGGCACGGTGACCATCAACCCGCAGGCGGCGGACCTGCGCGATTACCGGGTGCGGCTGCGCGAGCATGCGCGCGAGCAACGCGAGCTGGGCCGGCTGCGGACCAAGCCCAGCCGGACCCGCGACAACGTGGACATCGCCCTGCTCGCCAACGCAGAGTCCAGCGAGGATGTCACCCAGGCCCATGCGCTGGGCGCGCACGGGCTGGGCCTGTACCGCACCGAATTCCTGTTCCTGCAGCGCAACGAGCTGCCCGATGAGCAGGAGCAGTTCGAAACCTACCGCGACGCCGCCCTCGGCATGAGCGGGCGGCCGGTGACCATCCGCACCCTGGACCTGGGCGCGGACAAGGCCGACCGCACCGGGCTGACCCTGAGCAACGAGGAAAACCCGGCACTGGGCCTGCGCGGGGTACGCCTGTCGCTGGCCCGGCCCAAGGTGGCCGACACCCAGCTGCGCGCGATCCTGCGCGCCTCGGCGTACGGCAAGCTGCGCATCCTGATTCCGATGGTGAGCAGCCGTGAGGAAATCCTCGCGGTGCGGCGGCGCCTGGCCAAGCAGGCCGAGCTGCTGCGCGCCGAAGGCCACGAAGTGGCCGAGCACATCCCGTTCGGGGCGATGATCGAAGTCCCCGCCGCGGCGATCGCGCTGGAGAGCTTCATCGATCTGGTCGACTTCCTCTCGATCGGCACCAACGACCTGGTCCAGTACCTGCTGGCCGCCGACCGCAACAACGAGGCGGTCGGCGAGCTGTATTCGCCGCTGCATCCGGCGGTGGTGCGCCTGCTGGCGCACATCCTGCGCACCGGCCGCGAGTACGACATCCCGGTGGCGGTGTGCGGCGAAATCGCCGGCGACCCGCGCATGACCCGTCTGTTGCTGGCGCTGGGCCTCACCGAGTTCAGCCTGCACCCGGGCACCCTGCTGGAAGTACGCCGCGCGGTCCGCGACAGTGACCTGTCGGCGCTGCAGGCGATGGCGCCGAAGCTGATGCAGGCGCGCGACCGGCGGGGCATTGAACGCTGGATCGAAAAGGCCAGCCTGACGAATTGAAACATGGATTCAATTTCCACAACTCGATGCGGCACCAAGGACGGACCTTGAACTTCACCCTTCCATTTATTCTGCTGTTGTCGTCGCCATTCATCCCGAGTGTCGCGATGGCGCAGAGCGTGGTTAAGTACATTCATACCGATGCGCTGGGCTCTATCGTGGCTGTCACCGACGAGAATGGGCCGGTGGTCGAACGGCACAGCCATGAGCCCTACGGAGGTCAAACTGCTTCACTGCAAACGGATGGCCCTGGCTATACCGGACACGTGGAGGATATCGCCACCGGGCTGACCTATATGCAGCAACGCTACTACGATCCTGCGCTCGGCAGGTTCTTGTCCACTGACCCTGTGCGGGTTGGGCAGGACGGAAGCAACTTCAATCGCTACGCCTATGTGGCCAACAACCCTTATTCTGCCATCGACCCGGATGGACGCTATCTTTGCAAGGGCAGCAAAGATCTGCGCTCGGGAATGAGAGCCGCACTCAGATCGATAAAGCAGTCTGCCAAGGAGCAGACTGGTACACGGATTAGCGATTCAAGATCGGTTGCGATAGCTAAATTCTACGGAAGTGAAGGTGTGGACAACGGCGTTGAAGTACGGGAAACGTCCATGGATGCGTACGGAACGGCTGTAACAAATGGAAGCCTTACAGCAGTGTCCTTCAACATGGCGGCAATGAAGAGCATGAGTAATCGCGAAACGAGCGCCCAAAGCATCTTCAATTCGACCGCATTGCACGAAGGCTCGCACGGTCTGGATCAGCGCGACAGACTCAGCAAGGGCATGCCCCCCCATGGTGGGTAGCCGTCGATCGTTGCTTCAAGGCGAACTTCGCGCATATCGCGCCGAGGCCGCTTATCACGAGTCCCTCCAGCTCCGTTCCCCTTGGGGCCTTTGGGAAGTTGGGACCGGCCGCGACGAAGGCGCCATCCAATCCCAGGCCAAGGGGAGCGTAAAAACCTCCTGTCAGAACGGAGCATGCACCCCATGAAGCGATTCGCCTTGCTATTGGTTGCAGCTTTCAGCGAACTGGCAGGCGCGAGCGCTTGCCAAGTTGAATCAAGGGATGTAGAGCTTGATCAATTGAAGCGAACCCCTCTGGGCCAGAGCGTTGTCGTAGCAGGGTGTTATGAGGCAACGCGTCATGGCATTTCGATTCAGGATTGCAAGGAAGGATTAGGCTCGGGCCTGTGGCTTGAACTATCGGATGAGTTGAGCCGGACCAGGATCGCAGAAGAGTTCCGCGCCTCCGCGTTTCGCATGCCTGCGGTAAAGAATGCCCCTGCACTGCACATTCGCGCGCGTGGCCAACTGGTTTCACGCGACTCACATGTTCCTGGCGGGACTATTTTCCAAGCGGTAGATCTACTTTGTTTTGATCCCCTACCCTTGCCTGCCTCCCATCCAGCACGAAAACGCGAGAGCCGCCGCAGCCGCAGAGCACCTCCTGGCGCGTGAACCGGTCACTGGATTCTCCACTCAAGACCTGCTCAATGACACGACGCTCCACGAGGGCGCTCGCGGCCTCGAACAGCGCCATCGGGCGCGACACCCCCTTGATCTAAAAATTAGCTGCGCAAAGCGTCAATGAATCGTGCGGGAGAGCATGATGCTCACCTTGAACGCGCCCGCAGACGGGATGCGAACGACCCATTGCTTTGATACTGAATCCGAGTCAGCACAAGGGCGCTAATCGAGTCTCGCCCCGCCATCCCCGATGGCATTCCATCGAGAATGGTTCCCGAACGTGGCAGGCTTGGCGCGCCCGTGCGATGCGTGAGCCGGGTCAGGTCAGCCGTTGCAGCCCCTGTTGGGGGCGCATTTCAGGCCGCCTGCACCTACCCGATTGACACACAAGCACGCGATAATGACGCGCTGACCACCCCGCATGCCGCATCCTGTCCGGATCGCGGCCTTTTCTTTTCCCGCAGGAGCTGCCCATGGCCGAAGCCGTACGCCACGACAAGACGGCACGCCAGCTGCGGCTGTTGTCCGATGCACTGGACAGCGGGCGACTGGGTCCGGTGCGCCGGCTGGTCAACACGTTGGCGCCGGCCGAAATCGGCAACCTGCTCGAGTCCCTGCCGCCGGGCAAGCGTGAGATCGTCTGGGGCCTGGTCGACCCGGAAGACGACGGCGAGGTGCTGGTCCACGTCGGCGAGGAAGTGCGCGAAAGCCTGCTGGCCGACATGGACCCGGACGAAATCATCGCCGCGGTCGAAGACCTGGACATCGATGACCTGGCCGACCTGGTCGAGGACCTGCCGGACACGGTCATCGACGAAGTGCTCAAGTCGATGGACCGCGAGAACCGCGAGCGGCTCGAGCAGGTGCTGTCCTACCCCGAGGACAGCGCCGGCCGCCTGATGAACCCGGACGTGGTGACCGTGCGCGCCGACGTCAATGTCGATGTGGTGCTGCGCTACCTGCGCCTGCGCGGCGAACTGCCCGACCACACCGATCACCTGTTCGTGGTCAGCCGCCGCCATCAGTACCTGGGCCGCCTGTCGCTGGCCGCGCTGGTCACCCACGAGGACAACACCCCGATCAACCGGCTGATCGATGACGAACAGCCGGCGATCGACGTCGGCGAGAGCGCCGATGAAGTCGCGCGCCAGTTCTCCGATCATGACTGGGTCTCCGCGCCGGTGGTGGACGACAACAACATCCTGCTCGGCCGCATCACCATCGATGACGTGGTCGACATCATCCGCTCGCAGGCCGAGCACCAGGCGCTGGGCGCGGCCGGTCTGGACGAAGAAGAAGATCTGTTCTCGCCGATCAAGCGCGCCGTGCGCGGCCGCGTGGTCTGGCTGGGCATCAACCTGTGCACCGCGTTCCTGGCCGCCAGCGTGATCGGCCAGTTCGAGCTGACCCTGCAGAAGGTGGTTGCGCTGGCGGTGCTGATGCCGATCGTGGCCGGCGTGGGTGGCAATGCCGCCGTGCAGGTGCTGACCCTGATGGTGCGCGGCATCGCGCTGGGCCAGGTCGGCCAGAGCAACGCGCGCATCCTGCTGTGGAAGGAGTCACGCGTGGCGTTGATCAACGGCACCCTGATCGGCACCGTGGTCGGCATCATCGCCTACCTCTGGTTCCACAGCTTCCTGCTGTCGCTGGTGATCACCCTGGCGCTGATCATCAACTTCTGCGCGGCCGCGTTGGCCGGCGTGCTGCTGCCGCTGCTGCTCAAGCGCATGAACGTCGATCCGGCCGTGGCCGGCACCGTGGTGGTGACCGCAGTGACCGACGTGATGGGCTTCTTCAGCTTCCTCGGCCTGGCCACCCTGATCCTGCTGCACTGACCTTTGAAACCCTGGAGCCGCCGATGGCGCTGACCCTCGACAACTATTTCGTTCCCGGCTGGCGCGACCAGGTGCACAGCTGCCCTGCCTGTGAGTGGCAGGGCACCGCGCGCCAGATGCCGATGGAGCTGCACGAGGACGAGGCCCAGTTCGACTGTCCGCAGTGCGAGAACCCGCTGCTGCTGGTGGTCCACCCCAGCCTGGCCCAGGTGCAGGCCGCTGCCGCCGACGGCCACCCCGAGGCGATCGAGCAGATGGCGATCCTGGCCTCGGCACCGCGCCCGCACTGACGCACTGCAAGATGCCCGGCGACGCCCGGCGACCTAGACTGAAAACGATTCCAGTCGAGGATGGGCAATGGCACGACGACAGGCGCGGTGGCTGCTGTGCGCGATGGCGATGCTGAGCGTGGTCGGCTGCGCGCCGACGCGTGGGGACGCGGGCCGTTTCGAGGCTCGCGCGGTCACGCTCGACGGCCACCCCCGCTACTACCAGGTATTCATTCCTCGGGGCGCGCGCGCGGCCTCCGCGCCGTTGCCGGTGGTGCTGTTCCTGCACGGTTCGGGCGAGCGCGGCAACGACAACCAGGCCCAGACCGAGGCCGGGCTGGGCCCCTATCTGCGCCGCCATGCCGACAGCTTCCCGGCGCTGGTGGTGCTGCCGCAGGTGCCTGGGGATGAAGAGTGGTCGGGTGACAACAACCGCGCCGCGTTGGCCGCACTCGATGCCACGCTGGCCGAGTTCGGCGCCGATCGCCAGCGGCAGTACCTCACCGGCATGTCCATGGGCGGCTATGGCAGCTGGAACATCGCGCTGGACGACCCCACCCGTTTCGCCGCGATCGTACCGGTGTGCGGCGCGGTACTGGCCCCGCGCGCGGTGCGCCCCACCTTGTTCGTGGAACCGGTGGCGGGCAACGCGGATCCGTACGCGGCCATGGCCGCACGCCTGAAGGCGACGCCGATCTGGATGTTCCATGGCGCGCTGGATGACGTGGTGTTGCCCGACGACGACCGCCGGTTGAAGGCGGCGTTCGACCGCGCGGGTGCGGTGGACGTGCGCTACACCGAGTACCCGCAGGGCAACCATAACGCGTGGGATGCGACGTATGCAGATGCGGCCATGTGGGAGTGGCTGTTCACGCAGAAGCGGTAGCGCCGGCGTTGGCCGGCTGCGTTTCGACCGGGGATCATGTCCGCCTGATGGGCTGCTCCGGATGGTGTGAACGCCGGACGCAACAGGGGCGCGGTGTGGGTCCGCCGTCGGGGCCTGGGCGACGAATTTCAACGCGGCCATTGGGATCTGGATCAATCAAGCAAACGCCCGCACCGCGGTAGCGCCGGCCGTTGGCCGGCTCACGTATCGCTCCCTGACTGAAGCACGGTAACGGCCGACGCAAATGTCGGCGTTACCCTGGCTTCCAACGCCCACCCATCAGGCCAGGATGGGTGGATGAGCAGCAACCGTCTCCGTCTTGGGCGTCGCAGCATCGTTGGGCAAATCTACGTCCTGACGACACGTTGCACCGGGCAGACGCGTTGGTTTGATGATCCCGACGCCGCCGGGATCGTGGTCGATCAGTTCCGAATGATGGATCGAAGCCGATGCACCCATACCCTGGCGTGGGTGGTCATGCCCGACCACATTCACTGGATGTTCGAACTGCGCTCCAAATCGCTGGCGTACATCGCGCGACGCTTCAAATCTTCAAGTGCGCTGGCGGTGAACCGCCTCAATCACAGTCAGGGAAAGGTGTGGCAACCCGGATATTTCGATCATGCACTGCGCGCGGACGACGCGTTGTTGCGCCACGCACGCTACATCGTCGGCAATCCAATTCGCGCAGGGATGACCGCGAACATCGGTGAATACAGGTATGCATGGTGTCGTTGGCCGCTGTAGGCACGATCCCGCACCCTGTGGGCCGGCCAACGGCCGGCGCTACCGCAGTACGGGTCTTCGTTCGATTGATCCAAATCCCAATGGCGGCCCAGGCATCCAGCCGGACCCACACTGCCCCCATCGCGTCCCCGCGTGCACACCATCCGAAGCCAACGGTCGGTTGATCCCCATCCCGATGGCCCCGTAAAAATTCGTAGCCCCGGCCGTTGGCCGGACACCGCGCGCAGCGCGGCCCACGCATCCAAAGCCGGAAACACACCGCCCCCCATCGCGTCCCGGCGTGCACACCTACCGAAGCCAACGGTTGGTTGATCCCAATCCCGATGGCCCGGTAAAAATCCGTAGCCCCGGCCGTTGGCCGGACACCGCGCGCAGCGCGGCCCAGGCATCCGGAGGCGGCCAAAACACCGCCCCCCATTGCGTCCGGCGTTTACACGATCCGACCCACCCTCACCCCAGCAACGTCTCCAGCACCGCCATGCGCACGGCCACGCCGTTGGCGACCTGGCGCAGCACCCACGACTGCGGGCCGTCGGCCACCTCGTCGGTGACTTCCACGCCGCGGTTGATCGGGCCCGGGTGCAGCACGGCGGCATCGGTGCCGGCGCGCTTGAGCCGCGTGGCATCCAGGCCGTACTGCGCGTGGTACTGCTCCAGCGAGGGCACCAGGCCTTCTTCCATGCGCTCACGCTGCAGGCGCAGCATCATCAGCGCATCGACGCCTTCGAGCATGGCATCGAAATCCTGGCCGACGATGCAGCCCTTGAGGGTGTCATCGTCCGGCAGCAGCGACTGCGGGCCGCACACGCGGATCTCGCCGACGCCCAGCGTGCGCAGGGCATGCAGGTCGGTGCGGGCCACGCGCGAATGCTTCACGTCGCCGACGATGATCACCTTCATCTTCGAGAAATCACTGCCCTTGGCCTGGCGCAGGGTCAGCATGTCCAGCAGGCCCTGGGTCGGGTGCGAGCTGCGGCCGTCACCGGCGTTGACCAGGGCCGTGCCCTCGCCTGCCGCCGCGGCCAGCGCCGCCACCGCGCCATCATCGGGATGGCGCACCACGAAGCCGCGCACGCCCATCGCTTCCAGGTTCTTCAGCGTGTCGCAGGCGGTCTCGCCCTTGCGGGTGGACGAGGTGGAGGCGTCGAAGTTGAGCACGTCCGCGCCCAGCCGCTGCGCGGCCAGCTGGAACGAACTGCGGGTACGGGTGGACGGTTCGAAGAACAGCGTGCACACCGCCGAGCCGCCCAGCACGTGGCGCTTGTTGCCGACCCGGCCGACGGCCGCATCGCGGATCTGGCCGGCACGGTCGAGCAGCTGCAACAGGGTGTCGCGGGGCAGACCTTCCAGGGTCAGCAGGTGGCGCAGGCGTCCATCGGAGTCGAGTTGCGAGGCGGTCATGGGCAGGGTCTGGGGGGTCAGGAAACGGGGGTGGCGTCGTCGGGCGAGGACAGCCAGCGTTCGATGATCACTGCCGCGGCCACCGCATCCAGGGTGGCGGCATCGCGGCGACGCTTGCGGCCTTCGGCGCGCTCGACCGCGAAACGGCGTGCCGCTTCGACCGAGCTGGAGCGCTCGTCGACCAGCACCACCGGCAGCTTGAAGCGCTCCCGCAGCTGGCGGGCAAAGCCCTGCGCCCGCTTGCGGTTGGGCTGGTCCTGGCCATCGAGGGTGAGCGGGTCACCCACGACCAGGCCATCCGGCCGCCATTCCTTGATGAGGCGCTCGACCGCGGCCCAGTCCGGCCCGTTGCCGTGCACGTCGACCACGGCGATGGCGCGGGCATGGGTGCCGAAGGAGCTGCCGATGGCCACGCCGATCCGGCGCGAGCCCACGTCGAAGCCGAGCACCGTGCCGTCGCGGCGAATCGTCGCCGGGGTCGCACTGGACGGCGGCGGCGCGGTCGGCTCAGACATGGCCGCTGTAATCGGTGAGCCGGAACAGGTCCACGCCGATCCGCGACGCGGCGCCCTGCCAGCGCTGCTCCAGCGGGGTGCTGAACAGCAATTCGGCATCGGCCGGCACGGCCAGCCAGCTGTTCTCGGCCAGTTCGTTTTCCAGCTGGCCCTCGCTCCAGCCGGCGCAGCCCAGGGTGACCAGCGCATTGCGCGGGCCTTCGCCGCGGGCCATCGCCTCGAGGATGTCGCGCGAGGTGGTCAGGAACACGCCCTGGCCCACGGCCAGGCTGGAGTCCCAGCTGCGGGCGTCGTCATGGATGACAAAGCCGCGCTCGGGGTGCACCGGGCCGCCGTTGAGCACCACCTGGCCACGCAGGGCGCTGTCGTCGGTGGCGATCTCCATCTGGGCAAGGACGTCGCCGAGGGTGTACTCGGAGGGCTGGTTGACCAGCACGCCCATCGCGCCGTTGTCATCGTGCTGGCAGATCAGCGCCACGCTGCGCGCGAAGGTGGGATCGGTCAGCGATGGCAGCGCGACCAGCAGGTGATGGGCGAGGGAGGTGGAAAGCTCTGACATGGGGCCCATTCTACCCGCTGGGCCCGGGCCACGGGCGTGAGTGCTTGGGCTAGCATGCGTGCTTTCCCGGAAGGATCCGCGCGCATGAATGCCCACCCGGCACTCCCCACCCCCACGCGCAGTGCGATCGTGGTGATCGCCCTGCTGCAGGGCCTGATGCTGTATGCCGTGCAGGAAGCGGGCGACAGCTGGCCGTTCAACGATTTCTGCAATCGGGTGCGCTGGTATACTTGGGTGCTGAGCGTGCCCACCGCGGTCGCGTTGACCCTGGTGGAACTGCGCGACCGCCGGCTGTGGCTGCATGCCGCACTGGCCTCGGTGCTGGTGCTGGGCCTGGCCAGCTGGATCGGCTGGAATTTCAGCGGGCAGCCCGATGGGCCGCACCAGGGCAGCTTGTTGATGCCGTTCTCGATCAGCATGGGCATCGCGGTGTTCGTGAGCCTGCCGTGGTGGCAGTTCCGGCTGCAGGAAGGTCATTGGCGCGCGTCGTATGCCGCGCTGTTCGAGCGTGCCTGGCAGAATGGATTGACCCTGGCGCTGGCGCTGGCCTTCACCGGCCTGACCTGGCTGCTGCTGTGGCTGTGGGCCGCCTTGTTCGAGCTGCTGGACATCCATTTCTTCGGTGAGCTGTTCCGCGAGGATGCCTTCATCGCGTTGGCCACCGGCACGCTGTTCGGCTTCGGCGTGCTGATCGGCCGCACCCAGCATCGGGCCATCCAGATGATCCGCCTGGTGGTGTTCGCCGTGGGCCGCGGGCTGCTGCCCCTGCTGGCGTTCATCGCGGTGATCTTCGTGCTGAGCCTGCCGTTCACCGGGTTGGAGCCGCTGTGGCGGACGCGTTCAGCGACCCACCTGCTGCTGACGCTGGCGCTGCTGCTGGTGGTGTTCGTCAATGCGGTCTACCAGCACGACAGCGCGCAGCCGCCCTACCCGGTCTGGCTGCGCCGCCTGGCCGAGGCCGGCCTGCTGGCGCTGCCGGTGTATGCCGGGCTGGCGCTGTACGCGATGGGCCTGCGCATCGGCCAGTACGGCTGGACCCTGGAGCGCTTCTGGGGCCTGCTGGTGGCGCTGCTGGTGGCCGGCTATGCGCTGGGCTATGCGCTGGCGGTGCTGCGCCCGCGCGGCTACTGGTTGCAGCGCATCGAGCCGGCCAACCGCTGGATGTGCTGGCTGGTGCTGGCAGCGGCGGTGTTGGCCAATTCACCGCTGGTCGATCCGATCCGGATCAGCGTCAACAGCCAGGTCGCACGCATCCAGGCGGGCGCACCGGAGATCCAGCTCAAGGACGCCGAGGCACTGCGCTTCAGCATGGGACGTCGCGGTGTCAGCGCCCTGCAGGCCCTGCAGCACGACCCGGCGTTCAGCGGCAACGCCCGCGCGGGCAGCATCATCGCCACCGCGCTGGCCCGGCGCTCGCGGTATGGGTGGGATGAGGCGGACGAGAAGAAGCTGGCCATCACCGATCCGGTGGTGATGCAGCAGCACATCAAGCTCGCCACTGGCGCGGCCCCACCCGATCCGGACTGGTGGACAGCGGTGCTGGCGCGGCGCGTGTCCACCGACCACTGCCTGCGGTTGAATACCGACTGCGTGGCGCTGCGCCGCGACCTGGATGCCGACGGCGTGGACGAGATGCTGCTCTGCACGCTGCGCAGCTATGGCGCCCGGACCTGCCGGGTGCATGTGCGCGAGGCCGGGAGCTGGGCCGATGCCGGTGACATCAGCTTCCCGGTGCCGGGCGGCAATGCCGCCGCCGCACGCGCGAACGCGGCGCTGCTGGAAGGCCGCCTGCAGGTGCAGCCACCGCGCTGGGGCGGGGTCTCGCTCGATGGCGGCCCGCAGCAGAGCATCACCCCCCCCTTGCCCGAGGAATCGCGTCCATGAGCGGCTACTGCCTCATCGCCCCCGGCCATCCGGTCCACGGCCACTACCACGACCACGAGTACGGCTTCCCGCAGCGCGAGGAGCGCGAGCTGTTCGAGCGCCTGATCCTGGAGATCAACCAGGCCGGGCTCAGCTGGGAAACGATCCTGAAGAAGCGCGACGGCTTCCGGGCGGCCTACGACGGCTTCGAGGTGGACACGGTGGCCGCCTACGCCGACGCCGACATCGCGCGCCTGCTGGGCGATGCGCGGATCATCCGCAACCGGCTCAAGGTGCACGCGGCGGTCCACAACGCGCAGGTGATCCAGCAGTTGCGGGCCAGCCACGGCAGCTTCGCGGCGTGGCTGGACGCGCACCACCCCCAGGACAAGGCGGCCTGGGTGAAGCTGTTCAAGAAGACCTTCCGCTTCACCGGCGGGGAGATCACCGGCGAGTTCCTGATGAGCCTGGGCTACCTGCCCGGCGCGCACAGCCCGGACTGCCCGGTGCATGCGCGGCTGCAGAAGCTGCGGGCCCGGTAACAAGCGCCGCCGGGTCAGACCCCCATGTAGCGGCCGGGGCGGTGGTTGAACATCAGCACCAGGCTGAGCACCACCGCACCGATGGCCGAGTACATCACCTGCGACGGGGACAGCACGAAGAAGGCCATGCACATCAGCAGCGTGTCGAAGGACATCTGCACCTTGCCGGCGCTCCAGCCGCGGGTGCGCTGCAGGTACACCGCCAGGATGCCGATGCCGCCCAGGCTGGCGCGGTGGCGGATGTAGAACAGGATACCCAGGCCGGCCAGGGCGCCGCCGACCAGCGCCGAGTACAGCGGGCGCATGTGGGCGAAATCGGCCCAGCGCGGCAGCAGGTCGGTCAGCACGCCGCAGGCGGTCACCGCCGCGAAGGTCTTGAGGGTGAACTCCCAGCCCATCCGGCGCACCGCCACCCAGTAGAACGGCAGGTTGACCAGCACGAACACCAGGCCGAAGTTCCAGTCGAAGGCATAGTGGGCCAGGAACGCCAGCCCGGCCATGCCGCCGATCATCAGCCCGCCCTTGGCGAAGATGGCCAGCCCCAGCGAAGCCACCAGGGTGGCCAGGATCATGCCCTGCACGTCCTCGGCGACCGAATGGCGCAGCGCTTTCTCGTCGGCGAGGGTACCGGCGCTGTCTGGCGGCGGGGTCAGCGGACCGGCGGTGACCAGGTGGCCGTCAGCGTCGTCGCACGGCGCGGGGCCATGGGAATCCAGGGACATGGGGGTGGGGGGTGAACGTGGGGAGCGGTATTAGACACGATCGGCGTGACAGTTGCAGGTGAAATCGATTCAGAGTGCCGCCCAGCACGTGGTCGGCTGCCCGGCGCTGGCCGGCCGCAGGGTGAACACCACCTGCCCCAGCCGTTGGCGCACCACGAAGACCCCCTGCTCCCACGCCGACCGCTTGAACCAGTCACGCTGGTCCAGCGCGGCCGGGCTGCGCATCGGATGGCAGGCGGTGATCGCCCCGTGGCGGTCCACCACGCGTGCTTCCCAGCGCTCGCCGAAGCCGCCGCCCAGGCTGCGATGGATGCGGATCCAGCCGGCCCGGCCCGGCAGCGCGCGCCCCAGCCGGGGCACCTCGTGCTCGGCGACGAAGCCCTGCGCGCGGACAGCCGCAGCCGCGGTCTGCCACGGCTGCGGATCGGCCCCGACCCGGTCGATCAGGGCCAGCCCGTGCTGTTCGATCAGGGCCAGCACCGCCCGCTCGCGGGTGGCCAGGTCGTGCCCGGCATGGGCATGCAGATCGAACGGCGCCACGCGCACCACGCTGGCACCGGGGAAGCGTTGGTACCCTGCCGCCTCTCCCGCCGGCCCGCACTGGAACGTGAGCAGGCCGGCCCCGTCGAGCACGTAGTCACGCGGCAATGCGGCCATGAACAGCGCGGCGACGTGGTAGGCGTCCGCGCGCAACGCCAGGCCCCGCGCCACGCGCCCGGCATGGGTGACCTCGGGACTGGATTCCACGCGCAGTTCGGTCAGACGCGGCATGGTGGGGTGACTCCTGTCGACGCAACGCCCCACAGCATGCCACCGGCACAGACTGCCGGCGCGCCCTCATGCGCTCGGCGCAGCCGCCAGGTGGTGCGCCACCAGCGCATTGGCATGACCGTGGCCCAGCCCGTGCTCGGTTTTGAGGAAGGCCACCAGCGCCATGTGCTTGCGCCCGCCCTGGGCCACCAGCAGCGCCAGCCAGTGACCGACCGGTTGGCCGTAGGTCTTCTCGATAGACGGGAAATACGATGCCGGGCCCTTTACGTTGGAGGGAGCGCTCATGACGGTTGCCTCGCTGGATGACCGGCCGGAACGGCCGGTCCTGTGGGTACGACGCGCCGGGGCGGGGCGAATCGACATCGGCCTTTCATGCCGGCTGAACGCGGTCCTGCGCAGCATGCCAGGGCACCAGGCACTCCCCCCCCCCTTCCCTCTTTCGGAGTCCGCGTCATGCCCTATGTCACCACGCCCGACAACACCCAGATCTTCTACAAGGATTGGGGCAAGGGCCAGCCGATCGTGTTCCACCATGGCTGGCCGCTCAGCGCCGATGACTGGGATACCCAGCTGCAGTTCTTCCTGTTGCAGGGCTACCGGGTGATTGCCCACGACCGCCGCGGCCATGGCCGGTCTTCGCAGACCAGCGGCGGCCATGACATGGATACCTACGTGGCCGACGTCAACGCGCTGGCCGAGCACCTGGACCTGCGCGATGCGATCCACGTCGGTCACTCCACCGGCGGCGGTGAAGTGGCCCACTACGTGGCCCAGGCCACGCCCGGTCGCGTGGCCAAGGCGGTGCTGATCGGGGCGGTGCCGCCGATCATGGTCAAGAGCGAGGCCAATCCCGGCGGCACCCCGAAGGAGGTGTTCGACGGCTTCCGCGCGCAACTGGCGGCCGGCCGCGCCAACTTCTACCGCGAGGTGCCGATTCCGTTCTACGGCTTCAACCGCGACGGCGCCCCGGTCCAGCAGGGCGTGGTCGACAACTGGTGGCGGCAGGGCATGGCCGGTGCGATCAACGCGCACTACGACTGCATCAAGGCGTTCTCGGAAACCGACTTCACCGAGGACCTGAAGAGCATCGACGTGCCGGTGCTGGTAATGCACGGCGATGACGACCAGATCGTGCCGATCGCCGACTCGGCCGAGCTGTCGATCAAGCTGCTCAAACACGGCACCTTGAAGGTCTACAAGGGCTACCCGCATGGCATGTGCACCACGCATGCGGAAGTGATCAACGCGGACCTTCTGGCGTTCATTCGCGGGTGAGCTGCGTGCTGACCCACGGTCGCCACCTACCGGGATGAGTGCGGGATCGGTGTAGCGACCTTGTGGCCGGTGCACGCGCGACCGTTGGTCGTGCGTGCACCGGGCGGGCATCAGCGCGCGACGAGCTTCTGCCGGGCGGCGTTGTAGCGGTCGCCGACGATGGCGATGCTGTCCAGCGCCACGCCGATCTGCTGCAGGTCGTGTGCATCGAGCTGCAGCGACACCGCGCCCAGGTTCTCCTGCAGTCGATGCAGCTTGGTGGTGCCGGGGATCGGCACGATCCAGGGCTTGCGCGCCAGCAGCCAGGCCAGCGCAACCTGCGCTGGCGTTGCACCCTTGGCGGTGGCGATCGCGCTGATGCGCTCGACCAGGGCCTGGTTGGCCTGGCGCGCCTCGGCAGCGAAGCGTGGCACGGTGTTGCGGAAATCATCGGCGGCGAACGCGGTGTCGGCGTTGATCGCCCCGGTCAGGAAGCCCTTGCCGAGCGGACTGAACGGCACAAAGCCGATCCCCAACTCCTCCAGCACCGGCAGCACGCTCTGCTCCGGTTCGCGCCACCACAGCGAGTACTCGCTCTGCAGGGCGGCCACCGGGTGCACCGCGTGCGCGCGGCGGATGGTATCGGCACCGGCCTCGGACAGCCCGAAGTGCGTCACCTTGCCTTCGGCGATCAGGTCCTTGACCGTGCCAGCCACGTCTTCGATCGGCACGTTCGGGTCCACGCGGTGTTGGTAGAACAGGTCGATGCGGTCGGTGCGCAGCCGCTGCAGGCTGGCCTCGGCCACCGCGCGGATGCGCTCGGGGCGACTGTCCAGGCCGGCGTCGGCATGGCCGTCCTTGAACCCGAACTTGGTGGCGATCACCACCTGCTCACGGTACGGCGCCAGCGCCTGGCCCAGCAGCGCCTCGTTGCGGAACGGGCCATAGACCTCGGCCGTGTCGAAGAACGTCACGCCCTGCTCCACGGCTGCATGCAGCAGGGTGGTGGCCGTGCCGGTGTCGGTGGCCGGGCCGTAGCCGAAGCTCAGGCCCATGCAGCCCAGGCCCAGCGCGGACACGCGCAGGCCACTGTTGCCGAGGGTACGTGTGTGCATGATCGTGCTCCTTCCGGCGCTGCCGGAGATGGGGGGAGATCGGGCCAGGCCCGATCCAACCCCGCCACCTTACGATCCTGCCCCGCCCCGATTGCACAGGGCCCATTGCTGTCGGCAATGAGCTCGGCTCATCAATGCGGCCCACGCCGACACGCGATGGGCCGTCGGCTCAGCGGATCTCGGAGATCTCCACCCCGTCCAGGCCCTGCGACAGGGTGCGCGCGTCGCCGCCCTGGGACAGCTTGATGCGCAGGCGCACTTCGTTCTGCGAGTCGGCGTAGCGCAGCGCGTCCTCGTAGCTGATCTCGCCGGCCTGGTACAGCTCGAACAGGCTCTGGTCGAAGGTGCGCATGCCCAGCTGCACCGACTCCTTCATCACTTCCTTGAGCTTGTGGATCTCGCCGTCGCGGAGGTAGTCCTGCACCAGCGGCGTGCCCAGCATGATCTCCATGGCCACCTTGCGCGACTTGCCATCCGGGGACGGCACCAGCTGCTGGGCGACCACGCCCTTGAGGTTGAGCGACAGATCCATCAGCAGCTGGTTGCGGCGGTCTTCGGGGAAGAAGTTGATGATGCGGTCCATCGCCTGGTTGGCGTTGTTGGCGTGCAGCGTGCACAGCACCAGGTGGCCGGTTTCGGCAAAGGCGATGGCGTGGTCCATGCCTTCGCGGGTGCGCACTTCGCCGATCATGATCACGTCCGGCGCCTGGCGCAGGGTGTTCTTCAGGGCCGCTTCCCAGCTGTCGGTATCGATGCCCACTTCGCGCTGGGTGATGATGCAGCCCTCGTGCTTGTGCACGAACTCGATCGGGTCTTCGATGGTGATGATGTGGCCGGTCGAGTTGTGGTTGCGGTAACCGATCATCGCCGCCAGCGAGGTGGATTTACCGGTACCGGTGGCGCCCACGAACAGGATGATGCCGCGCTTGGTCATCGCCAGCGTCTTGATGATCGGCGGCAGGTTCAGCTCTTCCACGGTGGGAATGCGGGTCTCGATCCGCCGCAGCACCATGCCGACCTGGTTGCGCTGGTAGAAGCAGCTCACGCGGAAGCGGCCAACGCCGGACAGGCCGATGGCGAAGTTGCACTCGTGGGTCTTTTCGAACTCCTCGCGCTGCGCCGGCGTCATCACGTTGAGCACCATGTCGCGGCTCTGCTGTGGCGTCAGCGGGGTCTGGGTGATCGGCGAGATCTTGCCGTTGACCTTGATCGCCGGCGGCATGCCCGCGGTGATGAACAGGTCCGACGCCTTCTGGTGCGCCATCAGCTTGAGGAACGAGGTGAAGTCGATGGTGGTACTCATCGCGGTGTACTCCGAAGGTTGCCTGGAGCCGGCCAGTGGCCGGCACTACCCTTACTCGAAAATCCGCTTGTCCTTGGCGTACTCGCGCGCCTGGTTGCGGGTGATGAGGCTGCGCTTGACCAGGTCCTGCAGATGCTGGTCCAGGGTCATCATGCCCATCTGCTGACCGGTCTGGATGGCCGAGTACATCTGCGCCACCTTGTCCTCGCGGATCAGGTTGCGGATGGCCGGGGTGCCCACCATGATTTCCCACGCAGCGGTACGCCCACCGCCGACTTTCTTCAGCAGCGCCTGGGAGATCACCGCACGCAGCGACTCGGACAGCATCGAGCGCACCATCGGCTTTTCGCCGGCGGGGAACACGTCGATGATGCGGTCGATGGTCTTGGCCGCCGAACTGGTGTGCAGCGTGCCGAACACCAGATGGCCGGTTTCGGCGGCGGTCAGCGCCAGGCGGATGGTTTCCAGGTCGCGCAATTCGCCCACCAGGATGATGTCCGGGTCTTCACGCAGCGCCGAACGCAACGCTTCGTTGAAGCCGTGCGTGTCGCGATGCACTTCGCGCTGGTTGATCAGGCACTTCTGCGAGGTGTGCACGAATTCGATCGGATCCTCGACGGTGAGGATGTGGCCGTATTCGTTCTTGTTGATGTGGTCGATCATCGCCGCCAGCGTGGTCGACTTGCCCGAACCGGTCGGGCCGGTGACCAGGATCAGGCCCTGCGGCTGGTCGATCAGCTCGCGGAAGATCGGCGGCGTGTTCAGGTCTTCCAGGGTCAACACTTCGGACGGAATGGTACGGAACACCGCACCGGCGCCACGGTTCTGGTTGAACGCGTTGACGCGGAAACGCGCCAGCGACGGAATCTCGAACGAGAAGTCGACCTCGAGGAATTCCTCGTAATCGCGCCGCTGCTTGTCCGACATGATGTCGTACACCAGCGCATGCACCTGCTTGTGGTCCAGGGCCGGAATGTTGATGCGACGGACATCGCCGTCGACGCGGATCATCGGCGGCAGGCCTGCCGACAGATGAAGATCCGACGCTTTGTTCTTTACGGAAAACGCCAACAGTTCGGCGATATCCATGCGCTGCTACTCCCCATGACTGCTGCGACTGGAAGGTTCTTTCCCCGGGCGGCAGTATAGCGTTCCTGATCTACCGGAAAACGCCCGTGGCCGCGCTGCCCCTGCCGACGATACTGCTGAACCTGCACAACGCAGCCGCCGCCGCCGGGCGGCCAGACCCCTGCCTGCTGGCGGTGTCCAAGACCCAGCCGGCCGAGGCCGTGGCGGCCCTGGCCGCCCAGGGCCAGCGCGCGTTCGGCGAAAACTACGTGCAGGAAGCGGTGGCCAAGATCCAGGCGCTGGCCGCGCTGGGCCTGGAGTGGCACCTGATCGGCCACCTGCAGTCCAACAAGGCCGAGCTGGCCGCGCGCCACTTCCAGTGGGTGCAGAGCGTGGACCGGCCCAAGCTGGTGGCCGCGCTGGCCGCGCAGCGCCCGGCCGACCTGCCGCCGCTGAACGTGCTGATCCAGGTCAACATCGATGATGAGGACAGCAAGCATGGGTGCACCCCCGACGCGGTGCAGACGCTGGCCGAGGCGATCGCGGCCGAGCCGCGCCTGCGCCTGCGCGGGCTGATGGCCATCCCGGCACCGTGGCCGGATGCGGCGCGGCGGGCACAGGCTTTCGAGAACATGCGCGCCCTGTGGCTGTCACTGGCCCACCAGCATCCCCACGCCGATACCCTGTCGATGGGCATGAGTGGCGACTATCCCGAGGCCATCGCCCATGGTGCGACGATGGTGCGGATCGGCACGGCCTTGTTCGGTGCGCGTCCGCGCCCGGCCTGACCTTCTTCAACCCTGTTCCAAGGAGATCGCATGAGCGCATCCACGCTTACCTTCATCGGCGGCGGCAACATGGCCCGCAGCCTGATTGCCGGCCTGGTCCGCCAGGGCGTGCCCGCCGGCGACATCCACGTGGCCGAACCGGTGCAGGCGCTGCGCGACCAGCTGCAGGCCGATTTCGGCGTGCATGCCCATGCCGGCGCCGCCGACGCGGCCGCGCACGGCGCGGTGTGGGTGCTGGCGGTCAAGCCGCAGGTGCTGCGCGATGTATGCGCATCGTTGTCCACGCTGGCCCGCAGCCAGCAGCCGCTGGTGCTGTCCATCGCCGCCGGCATCACCAGCGAGCAGCTTGAGCGCTGGCTGGGCGGCAATCCGGCGGTGGTGCGGGCGATGCCCAACACCCCGGCGCTGCTGGGCGCCGGCGTCACCGGGCTGTACGCCACCGCCGCGGTCAGCCCCGCCCAGCGCCAGCAGGCCGACCGCGTACTGGCCAGCGCAGGCCGCACGGTATGGATCGATGACGAGGCCCGCATGGATGCGGTGACCGCGGTGTCCGGCAGCGGCCCGGCGTACGTATTCCTGCTGGCCGAAGCGATGGAGGCGGCCGCCATCGCCCAGGGCCTGCCGGCCGACGCCGCGCGCACGCTGGTGGTGCAGACCCTGCTGGGCGCCAGCCGCATGCTCGACGAATCCGGTGAAGCGCCCACCGAACTGCGCCGCCGGGTAACCTCGCCCAACGGCACCACCCAGGCGGCGATCGAATCCTTCCAGTCCGACGGATTCGAAGCGACCGTGGCCCGCGCGATCGACGCCGCCACCCGCCGCGGCCAGGCCCTGTCGGCAGCGAACGACTGAGCGGCACGACGCGCCCCGCAACGGCAGCCACGCATGGCGTGGCACTACGATCGCCCACCCCGTGGGTGGCTGCCGCTACGATCACCCCCGTAGAGCCACCCCATGGGTGGCTGCCGCGCGCTGCCCGAATCAACAGTTGCCACGCATGGCGTGGCACTACGATTGCGCGAGATGGGCCAGCAGGAAATCCACGAAGCTGCTCAGCTTCGGCCGGGGCCGGCGATCGGGCAGGTACACCAGGTGCAGCGGGCGCGGTTCGGGCAGGTAATCGGCCAGCACCGGTTGCAGGCGGCCGGCGGCGATGTCCTCGGCCAGCAGCACTGCCGGTTGCAGGATCAGCCCGGCCCCGGCCAGCGCGGCCCGGCGCAGTCCATCACCATCGTTGCAGAGCAGCCGCGAATGCTCCGACCAGTCCTGCTCCGGATGGCCGCGCAGGCGCCAGCCGTGGCCACCACGCCAGGCCAGGTGGGTCAGGCAATCGTGGTCGCGCAGGTCGGCCGGATGCCGTGGGATGCCCTTGCGCCGCAGGTACGCCGGGGCCGCGCAGATCTGCATCGCATACGGCGGCAGCGGCCGTGCCACCCACTCGGCCGAGCCCAGCGCGCCCATCCGCACCACCGCATCGAACTGTTCTTCGATCAGGTCTACCCGGCGGTTGCCCAGGTCCAGTTCCACCGTCACCTGCGGGTAGGCGGCCAGATACTGCGCCACCAGCGGCGCCAGCACGCAGCTGCCCCAGGTGACCGGTGCGCTGATCCGCAGCACGCCCTGCGGCTGCGCCTGCAGGCCCTCCACGCTGGCCTCGGCCTGCTGCACCTGGTCCAGCACCGCGCGGCAACCGGCCAGGTAGTTGCGGCCAGCGTCGGTGAGGCTCTGGCGGCGGGTATTACGCTGCAGCAGGCGCACGCCCAGATGCGCTTCCAGCTGCTGGAGGTACTTGCCCACCATCACCGAGGACACCCCCAGCTGCACGGCCGCGGCATTGAAGCTGCCGTGCTCGACCACCGCCACGAACGCCTGCATGCAGCGCAAGGTGTCCATTGATAACTCCAGGTTTCCAATCTGGAAAGCATACGCCGGTTACCTAACCTCCGCCGCCGGCGCAGACTGATCCCCTGTCCTTCTACGGAGCATCACGCATGAAGATCCTTCTCGTCGGCGCCAGCGGCACCCTGGGCCAGGCCGTAGCCACTACCCTGGGCAGCCACCACCAGCTGATCCGTGCCGGCCGCCACGGCGGCGACGCCCAGGTCGATCTGACCGACGATGCCAGCGTGCAGGCGCTGTTTGAACGCATCGGCCAGGTCGATGCGGTGGTCGCCACCACCGGCCGGCTGCATTTCGGTCCGCTGGCCGAGATGAGCACGGCCCAGTTCAACCTCGGCCTGCAGGACAAGCTGCTGGGCCAGGTGCGGCTGAGCCTGGTGGCCCAGCACCACCTGAGCACGGGCGGGTCGATCACGCTCACCAGTGGCATCGTCGGCGCCCAGCCGATCCGCGATGGCGCCAACGCCACGGCGGTCAATGCCGCGCTGGAAGGCTTCGTGCGCGGCGCGGCCTGCGAACTGCTGCCGCGTGGCCTGCGCATCAACGTGGTCAGCCCGAACGTGCTGGTCGAATCGATGGACGACTACGGTGCGTACTTCCCCGGCTTTGAGGCCGTCACCGCCCAGCGCGCGTCGCTGGCCTACCAGCGCAGCGTGGAAGGCGTGCAGAGCGGACAGGTGTTCAACGTCTGGTGAGGCCGTTCGCCGCAGCGGGGCTCAGCCCCAACGCTGCGGCCCCTCGCCCTGGTCGCCCAGGGCATCGCCCGGATTGGCCAGGCGGCAACGCTGCATCGACAGGCAACCGCAGCCGATGCAGTCGGTGAGCTGGTCGCGCAGCAGCATCAGCTGGGCGATGC
The DNA here is from genome assembly GCA_002435595.1 of Stenotrophomonas maltophilia. GTDB lineage: Bacteria > Pseudomonadota > Gammaproteobacteria > Xanthomonadales > Xanthomonadaceae > Stenotrophomonas > Stenotrophomonas maltophilia_AC. Next base: position 1,023 of record DJBL01000017.1, on the reverse strand, counting down.
GCTGGTCCAGCTCGCCGCGCCAGAGCGCCGACATCCGGGCCCACTCGGCCTTGGTCGGGGTCTTGTTTTCAGGCAGCGCGGCAAACGCGGTGGCCACCGCCTCCAACGGCAGCCCCACCCGCTGCGCTACCCGGATCACCGCCAGCCGGCGCAACACGTCACGGGCGAAACGACGCTGGTTGCCCGCCGTGCGCAGGCTGCGGATCAGCCCCTTGCGCTCGTAGAAATGCAGCGCCGATACCGCCACCCCGCTGCGCCTGGCCACTTCACCCACACTCAATTCCTGCGCGATCACTGCTTGACCTCAACCATGGTTCAGGTGGCATCCTGCGCGTCGCCGGGGTACACCGCAAGGCCCCTGCCCGCCCGCTGCCTGGATGCCTGCATGTCTTCCGATGTCACCGCCGTCCCGGCGGCCCCCGCCGACGTCCCTACGCCGTCGATCCTCTCCGCGCGTTACCGCGCCACCACCATCGGCATGGTCGCGCTGGTGTCGCTGTACGGGTTTGAAGCACTGGCGGTGGCGGCGGCGATGCCCACCGTGGCCCACGATCTGGACGGGCTGCGCCTGTACGCGCTGGCCTTCGGCGGCACGCTGGCCACCAGCGTGATCGGCATGACCCTGGCCGGGCGCTGGTGCGACCGGCTGGGCCCGGCGCGGCCGCTGTGGCTGGGCCTGGGCTGCTTCATCGCCGGGTTGTTGCTGGCCGGCCTGGCGCAGACCATGCAGCACCTGGTACTGGGGCGCCTGCTGCAGGGCCTGGGCGCCGGTGCGGTCTCGGTATCGCTGTACGTGATGGTCGGGCGCAGCTTCCCCGAGGCGATGCGTCCGCGGGTGTTCGCCGCGTTCTCGGCTGGCTGGGTGGTGCCCTCGCTGATCGGCCCGAGCATCAGCGGGCTGATCGTGCAGCACCTGGGCTGGCGGTGGGTGTTCCTGATCGTGCCGCTGCTGGCGGTCCCCGCGGCGCTGCTGCTGCGCCCGGCGCTGCGCGAAATCCGCGCGCCCGCAGGGCCGGCGCACGG
>DJBL01000137.1:5960-6270 GCA_002435595.1 Stenotrophomonas maltophilia | reverse complement strand
GTTGCGGTTGCCATCCTGGGCCGGGCGGGCGCTCGGCTGCGGCGCGGCAGCCGGGGCCGGCTCGCCACCGAAGATGCGCTTGAGCCAACCGACCACGCCGGTGGCTGCCGGGGCAGCGACCGGCGCCGGGGCGGCCACCGGGGCCGGGGCCACCTCCGGTTCCGGCGCTTCGCGCACCGGGGCCGGCTGGCTGTGCTTGACCTGGGTCACCACCGGGGCGACCGGGATGTTCAGCTGGGCCTTGGTCAGGGCGTGCACCGGCAGCTTGCGCGGGGTGCCGCGCTGGTAGCTCGGCTTGCCGCTTTCCTCG
>DJBL01000137.1:0-5684 GCA_002435595.1 Stenotrophomonas maltophilia | reverse complement strand
GCAGGTAGTTGGCGATCTCCACCGGCGCCTGGACCAGCACCTGCCCGGTGTTTTCCTTCATCGCATGCTCTTCGGCCACGCGGATGATCGACAGCGACAGCGATTCCACGCTGCGCATGCGGCCGTGGCCGTCGCAACGCGGGCACACGATCTGGCTGGATTCACCCAGGCTCGGACGCAGGCGCTGGCGGCTCATTTCCATCAGGCCAAAGCGCGAGATGCGGCCCAGCTGCACGCGCGCACGGTCGTACTTGAGCGCGTTCTGCAGGCGGTTCTCGACTTCACGCTGGTGCTTGTTGGAGGCCATGTCGATGAAATCGATGACCACCAGGCCGCCCAGGTCGCGCAGGCGCAACTGGCGGGCCACTTCCTCGGCCGCTTCCAGGTTGGTCTGGAAGGCGGTGTCCTCGATGTCGCTGCCCTTGGTGGCGCGCGAGGAGTTGACGTCGATGGCGGTCAGCGCCTCGGTCTGGTCGACCACGATCGAGCCACCGGAGGGCAGGCGGACGTTGCGTTCATATGCGCCTTCGATCTGCGATTCGATCTGGAAGCGGTTGAACAGCGGGATGTCGTCCTTGTAATGCTTGAGCTTGCGCAGGGTCTGCGGCATCACCTGCTGCATGAATTCGCGGGCGGTCTCGTACAGCTCTTCGGTATCGACCAGGATCTCGCCCACGTCGGCGCGCAGGTAGTCGCGCAGGGCGCGCACGATCAGGCGCGATTCCTGGTAGATCAGGAACGCGGCCGGCTTGGTCAGCGCCGCTTCGGCGATCGCCTTCCAGACCTGCAACAGGTAGTCCAGGTCCCACTGCAGCTCTTCGGCATCGCGGCCGACGCCGGCGGTGCGGATGATCACGCCCATGTCGTCGGGGATGTTCAGCTTGTCCAGCGCTTCCTTCAGCGCGGCGCGGTCTTCGCCTTCGATGCGACGCGACACGCCACCGGCGGTGGGCGAGTTGGGCATCAGCACCATGTAACGGCCGGCCAGGGAGATGAACGTGGTCAGGGCCGCGCCCTTGTTGCCACGCTCTTCCTTGTCCACCTGGACGACCACTTCCTGGCCCTCGCGCAGCAGCTCGCGGATGCCGGCCTTGTTCGGGTCGACGCCAGCCTGGAAGTAATCGCGGGAGATTTCCTTGAGCGGCAGGAAGCCGTGGCGGTCGGCCCCGTATTCGACGAAGGCCGCTTCCAGCGAAGGTTCAAGGCGCGTGATGCGGCCCTTGTAGATGTTCGACTTCTTCTGTTCCTTGGACGGCTGTTCGATGTCGATGTCGTACAGCGTCTGGCCATCCACGATGGCTACCCGCAGCTCTTCAGCCTGCGTGGCATTGATCAGCATTCGCTTCATTCTTGCGTTCCTCGCGCGCTGCTACCGCGCGGAACGCCATGGGGTTTCGCTTCTGGTCACGCTTCGTCGCCCATCGCGCAGGCGCGGGGAGGGCAACTTGGGTTTCCAGCGCTACGACACCACGGCAGGCCGCGGGAGCGCTTCATTTGTTTTGGTTTGGGTGTAACGGGCCGGAGGCAGCTGTCAGCCAGGCTGGAGCGCCACAGGGACATGTTTTTTCAGCACAGACGCTTGTCAGGCATCCGGCGATGGCCGGGACCGCCGGTGAGCCGCTAACATGGCCGCCCCGGGGGCGGTGGCTGCGCACTGTGCCGGAATCGCGGGAAGTCGGGCTTCTGGCCCAGAGCAACTTCCAACGAAATCAATCCCTTATCTCGCCCGCCGAGTGTAACAGAATAAAAGGCCAATGACCGTTACCGAGCCCACCCCCAAAGCCGCTGAAGCCATGACCAGCGTACGTATCATCACTGTCCCGGACGATCGCGCCGGGCAACGCCTGGACAACTTCCTGCTCGGCCAGCTCAAGGGTGCACCGCGCAGCCTGATCTACAAGCTGGTGCGCAGCGGCCAGGTCCGGGTCAACGGCGGCCGCGCCAAGGCCGAGCGGAAGCTCGAGGGCGGCGACGAGGTGCGGGTGCCGCCGGTCCGTCTCACCGAAGAGGGAGACAAGGCCGGTCCGCCCGCCGCGTTCATGAAGCGGCTGGAGGAGGCCATCGTGTTCGAGGACGAGCGGTTGCTGGCCCTGAACAAGCCGTCGGGCGTGGCCAGCCACGGCGGCAGCGGGATCAGCTTCGGCGCCATCGAGACCCTGCGCGCGCTGCGCCCGGGCAAGACCCTGGAGCTGGTGCACCGGCTGGACCGCGACACGTCCGGGCTGCTGATCGTGGCCAAGAAGCGCTCGGCACTGAGCGAGCTGCAGGCCCTGCTGCGTGAAGACCACGGCGCCGGCATCCGCAAGCGTTACCTGACCCTGCTGGTGGGCCGCATGCCCGACGGCACCATGACCGTGGACGCCCCGCTGCACGTGGGCCTGCGCCAGGGCGGCGAGCGCCACGTCCAGGTCAACCCGATCGGCAAGGCGTCGATCAGCCACTTCAAGGTGCTCGAGCGCAAGGGCGGCCATTCCTACTGCGAGGTGCGGATCGAGACCGGGCGCACCCACCAGATCCGGGTCCACGCCCAGCACCTGGGGCACCCGGTGGCCGGCGATGACAAGTACGGCGACGCGGACGTGAACAAGCGCCTGCGCGAGCAGATCGGGCTCAAGCGCCTGTTCCTGCATGCCGCCTCGCTGGAGTTCGCGCTGGACGCGGGCAAGACCCCGTACCTGATCAACGCCCCGCTGGCCGAGGAGCTGGTGGAGGTGCTGAACCGGCTGAAGTGACCTGCGACCGCCCGGTCGCGCCGGCCAGCGGCCGGCACGACCGGCGGTGCGTCACCATTTGAACAGCACCAGGCTGATCGCCAGGCTGCCCATGCCCGCCACCAGGCCGTACACGGTCTCGTGGCCCTTGGCGTAGCGCTTGGCGGCCGGCAGCAGTTCGTCCAGGGCCAGGAACACCATCACCCCGGAGATCAGCCCGAACACCCAGCCGAAGGTGGCGTGGTTGAGCATGCCCGACAGGGCGAAGTAGCCGATCGCTGCCCCGACCGGCTCGGCCAGGCCCGACAGCAGGCTGGCGCCGAAGGCATACCACTTGTTCTGCGTGGCGAAGTACACCGGCACCGCGATCGCGATGCCTTCGGGAATGTTGTGGATGGCGATCGCGAAGGCCAGCGGCATGCCCACCGACGGGCTTTCCAGCGTGGCAAAGAAGGTCGCCAGGCCCTCCGGGAAGTTGTGCGCGGTGATCGCGATCGCGGTCAGCAGACCCACGCGCTTGATGTAGGCCTTGTTGTTGTCGCGAAACAGCGGGTCCTGCTTGTCCAGGCTTTCGTGCGGGTTGGGGATCAGGTGGTCGATCACCACGATCAGCAGCACCCCGGCCAGGAACGCCGCGGTGCCGTAGGCAAACCCCAGCCGGGCATCGTAGGCCTGGCTGAACGAATCGATCGCCTTGTTGAGGATCTCGGTCAGCGACACGAACACCATCGCGCCACCGGCAAAGGCCAGCCCGAACGCCAGCAGGCGTGGGTTGGGGCGGCGCGAAAACAGCACCATCAGGCTGCCGATGCCCGTTGCCAGGCCGGCGGCCAGGGTCACGCCGAGCGCGACCCAGACATTTTCAGAGGTGATTTCAAGCATGTGCCACAGCGTCCTTGTAACAATGCAGCGCGCCCCGCTCGGGGCGCGCTGGAGGGAGGCTGGCTGCGGCTGACCTCAGGGGAGCGGGGCGGTTCAGCCGCCCCGGCGCAGCCGCTCTTCCACGGCGAAGCATTCGTCGGGCTTGGGCTGGGGCGGGTTGAAGCTGACCGGCACCTGGATCGTGGTCGGCACGGTCTGGCCATTGCGGGTGGCCGCCTTGAACTCCCAGCCCTCCACCGCCTTCCTGGCCTGCTCGTCGAGCTGGGCATTGCCGCTGCTGGTCACCTGGGCCACCTGGCTGGGCGTGCCGGTGGCGGCGATCACCACCTTCAGGGTGCTGGTGCCGCCAATGCCCTGGCAGGCCAGTTCGATCGGGTACTGCGGCGGCGGGGTCTTCACCGCGGCCACCTCGGTCGGCGCGACCACCGGGGTGGCGGGCTCGGCCGGCTTGTTGCAGCCGGCAAGGGCGGCAACGGCGATGCTGGACAACACAAGGGTCTGCAGTTTCATGGGATCACTCCGTCAGGGCCGAAGCCTTGGCTGCACAGATGAAGTCGTTTTCGCTCAGGCCGCCCACGTCATGGGTGGAAAAGCGCACCACCGCGCGGTCGTAATGCACCCCCAGGTCGGGGTGGTGGTCCTCGCGATGGGCCACCCAGGCCAGGGCGTTCACGAAGGCCATGGTGCGGTGGTAGTCCGGGAAGCGGAAGGTGCGGGTCAGCGCCTGGCCCTGCTCGGCCAGCTCCCAGCCCGGGATCTGCGCCAGCAGCTCGGCCACGCGGGCCTCGCCCAGCTTGTGGTCGCTGCCTTTGCGCGGCACGCAGTGCGCCTGTGCCAGCGGAATCAGGTCGGCCATGAAATCCTCCACTCCCTTTCGTGTTGCAAGATGCCTGAACGATGCGCCGGTCGGTGTATAAACCGAATGAGCGCATAACATGTGATTGGCTAGAATAGCCCGATGATCCAGATATCCGACACTGCCCAGACCTATTTCCGCAAGCTGATCGAGCGTGAGGCCGTGCCCGGCATGGGCGTGCGCCTGAGCGCCGTCGATGCGGGCACCCCGCGCGCCGATGCCCGGCTTGAGTTCGCCGAACCCAGCCAGTTGCTGGGCGATGAGTGGGCCGTGGACTGCGATGGCTTCACCCTGTTCGTCGACGCGCCCAGCGTGGGCTGGCTGGACGGGGCGGAGATCGACATCGTCAGCAACGCCACCGGCAGCCAGCAGCTGACCATCAAGGCACCCAAGATCAAGGGCGAAGCCCCGGGCGAGTCCAACTCGCTGGTCGAGCGGGTGCGCTGGGTGGTGGAAAATGAAGTCAACCCGCAGCTGGCCTCGCACGGCGGCAAGGTGGCCGTGCAGGAAGTGTCCGCCGATGGCGTGGTGCTGCTGCGTTTTGGTGGCGGCTGCCAGGGCTGCGGCATGGCGGATGTGACCCTCAAGCAGGGCATCGAGAAGACCCTGATGGGGCGGGTGCCGGGCATCACCGCGGTACGCGACGCGACCGACCACGACAGTGGCAACGCGCCGTACATCCCGCGCGGCACCGCCGCCTGATCGCGCTGCGTGCCACTGCGCCGGGCTGACGACATCCTCGATTGGCTGCTGGCACGCCAGCCAGACAAACGCATCCTTGAGAAAACCACGGGCCTGCCCTACGGGTGGGGCCTGTGGCTGCGCGCGCTGACCCCGCTGCCGCCCCCGGTCCGCGCCGGCCAGATCATCGGCGTGCTGATCCAGCGGCCCTTGCCCGGCGCGCCGGGACGGCAGCCGCCGTTGGGTACCCTGCAGTCGTTCCGGCGCCTGCTGTGGCAGGGCTGGGAGCCGGCCCCGCGCGACCAGCGCTGGATGCGCTGGACCTCGGCCACGCTCAGCCTGCTGCTGCATGTGATGTTTGCGGCGCTGCTGCTGTGGGTGGCATTGATCCGTCCGCCGGCCGAGCCGGAGCAGGGCGGGGAGAGTGGTCGGATCCAGGTCGCGTTGGTTGGGCGAGGTACGCCGCAGGAAGACGGCGGCGGGCAGCCCACGCCGGATGCCGCCGCCGCTGCCGCTGCCGCTGCCATGGCTGCCGAGCCGAGTCCGCCCGCGCC
>DJBL01000136.1 GCA_002435595.1 Stenotrophomonas maltophilia | reverse complement strand
CGCACCGGCGGCCGCTGCGCCGAGCCTGCGCCCGGTCAGCACCCCGGCCCCGCGCTACCCGGCCGAAGCACTGCGTTCGGGCACCTCCGGCGAAGTGCTGGTGGAGATCACCGTCGGCACCGACGGCTCGGTCACCAACGCCCGCGTGCTGCGTGCCACGCCCTCGCGCGTGTTCGACCGCGAGGCGCTCAACGCGGTCAAGCGCTGGAAGTTCGAGCCGGTCGGCGCGCCGGTCACCACCCGTCGCACCCTGGCGTTCGCGCCGGGCGGTTGATCGCCGCCTCACCGCGATGATGCGAAGGCCCGGAGCGATCCGGGCCTTTTCTTTTCAGCGGCCGGCATCGACCAGCGCGCGCAGCGCGGGATCGCGCGGCACGAGGATCTCGAACAGGCCCAGCGCATGCAGCCCCGGCAGCAACGCGCGCAGGTCGCATGCGGCGCTGGCGCGCGCACCCGCGCTGGCGGCGGGGTCCTGCAGGACCCGGGCGTTGGCAAGGAACGCGCCCACGCTGCCTTTGCGCACGGTGATGCCGTCGCGCTGCACGTGGTCCTGGTGATCGGCCAGCAGGTCTTCGGGGCGCATCGTGGGGGTGTTCCTTTCGGGGGAGGACCCAGTGTCCAGCCCTCGCAGCGGCCGTTCTGTCGTATAACTGCCAATCGATATGGCAGATCAGCCACACTCCGCCCTGCTTGATCCCGCGTTGGCCGACGCTGCCGACGGGCCGGTGGTGTTTGCCGCCCGCAGCCCGCCGGCGCCCGGCCCGCGCCGCACGCCGCGTCACCAGCACGCGCGCGGCCAGGTGATCGGTGCCCGCCAGGGCCTGCTGCAGATCGAGGCGGGCAGCGCGCACTGGCTGCTGCCGGCCGGCCACCTGGCCTGGATTCCGCCCGGCCTGCCGCACGCCCTGCTCGCCCAACAGGGTTTCGACGGCTGGAGCCTGTACTTCAGTGCTGCGGCCGGCGCGCGCCTGCCAGGCGATCCCTGCATCCTGTTCCCCGGCGCCCTGCTGCAGGCCGCGATCACCCGCGCGCTGGCCTGGCCACCTGCAGCGCTGGACGCGGCCCAGCACCGCCTGGCCGAGGTGATCGTGGATGAGATCGCGACCACGGCGCCGGTGCCGCTGGCCCTGCCACAGCCGCAGGACCGCCGCCTGCAACGGGTGGCACGGGCGTTGGCGCAGCAGCCGCACGATGCTCGCCAGGTGGAGGCGTGGGCCGCACGGGTGGGCGTTTCCAGCCGCACGCTGGCGCGCCGCTGGCAGGCCGAGACCGGCATGGGCCTGGCGCAGTGGCGGCAGCGCGTGCGCGTGTTGCATGCGTTGCCACAGCTGCTGGGCGGTGACTCGGTCACCCGCACCGCACTGAGCCTGGGCTACGACACCACGAGTGCGTTCATTGCCGTGTTCAAGCGCGAGATGGGGATGACCCCGGCGCGGTATGTGCGCAGCCGCGGAATGAGCGCGTGATGGCGGCGCCGCCACGCCATGGGTGGCGGCCCTCTCCACCCGGGCCGCCTGCCTGGGGACCAAGGTCGGGGGACCGGGGCCGGGGCGATGACCGCTTTGCCATCGCCCCGCGCCTTCAACCGGAAATCGCCAACCGCTCCTGGTGGTAACGGCGCACCGCCGCGTACCACAACACCGCCGCCAGGCCGAAGCCGGCGGCCAGGTACACGCCCCACATCTGCGCGCTGATCGCCTCGTGGCGGATGATCTTGAGCAGCATCTGGTTCTGCGCCAGGAATGGCACCGCGAACTGCCACAGCTCGCTCTTCAGCGGGTACACCATCAGCGCGTAGCCGGGCAGCATCGGCAGCAGCATCAGCCAGGTCATGTGGCTCTGGGCTTCTTTCATGCTCTTGGCCGCCGCCGACAGGAAGGTCAGCAGCGAGGTGCCGATGAACAGCATCGGCAGCATGATCAGCAGCATCTGCGCCATCGGCAGGAAGCCCATGTTGAGTTGCCGTCCGGCCCCGCTGCTGGACAGCTGTGCACTCAGCTTGAAGGCCAGCAGGGTAAGCAGCAGCGAAGCCATGCCGACCACGCAGGCGGCCACGATCTTGCCGCTGACGATCGCGCTGCGCGGTGCCGGGGTGGCCAGCAACGGTTCCAGCGACTGCCGCTCGCGCTCACCGGCGGTGGTGTCCATCACCAGGTAGGCACCGCCGAGGAAGGAGGTGATGGTGAGCAACACCGGCAGCAGGAAGGACAACACCTGGCCACGCTTGGCCTCGGCGGTGGCCAGGTCCTGGGTGGCCAGGTCCAGCGGCCGGGCGACCTGGGCGTCCACGCCGCGGGCGAGCAGGCGCAGCGCGCCCACCTGCTGGTTGTAGCCGGCCAGGGCGGTCTGCAGGCGCATGCTGGGAATATCGGCAGCGCGGCGGGTGCTGTCCTTGACGATCTCCACCAGCGCCGGGCGGCCTTCGGCCCAGTCCTTGCCGAACTCCGGGCTGATCCGCAACGCGACGTCGATCTGCTGGTCGCGGATCGCCGCGGTCAGGTCCTTGGGCGCATCCACCGCGTTGAGCCCCTGCGCGGCCAGGAAGCGCACCAGGTTGGGGGCGTTCTCGCGCCCGATGGTGGCGATGTCCAACGGCTTGTCGATCTGGGTCTTGACCCGGCTCTCGGCCAGCTTGCCCATGCCCAGGATCAGGATCGGGTACAGCAGCGGGCCCAGCAGCAGGGTCAGGGCGAGGGTGCGGCGGTCGCGGGAAAGGTCGCGCAGTTCCTTGCGCATGACGGTCAACAACGTGGCGAACGAACTCATGCGTGCAATCCTTCTTCCGAACCGATCACCTTGACGAAGGCATCTTCCAGGTTGTCTTCCCCGGTCTGTGCGCGCAGCTCATCGGCGCTGCCGGCGGCCATCACCGTGCCGTGCGCGATGATCACGATGCGATCGCAGAGCGCGGCCACCTCCTGCATGATGTGGCTGGAGAAGATCACGCAGCGGCCCTCGTCGCGCAGGCCCCGCAGGAAGCCACGCAAGGCGCGGGTGGTCATCACGTCCAGGCCGTTGGTGGGTTCATCCAGGATCACGTTGCGCGGGTCGTGCACCAGCGCGCGGGCGATGGCGGTCTTGGTGCGCTGGCCCTGCGAGAAGCCGTCGGTCTGCCGGTCCAGGATGTCTTCCATGTCCAGCGCCCGCGACAGCACCTGGGTGCGGTCGCGGATCTGCGCGGCGTTCATGCCGTGCAGCTGGCCGAAGTAGGCGATGTTCTCGCGCGCGGTCAGGCGCTTGTACACGCCACGCGCGTCGGGCAGCACGCCCAGGCGGCGGCGCACGGCCACCGCATCGGCCGCCGCGTCGATGCCATCCACCAGCACCTTGCCCTGGTCGGGGGTCATCAGCGTGTACAGCATGCGCATGGTGGTGGTCTTGCCGGCACCGTTGGGACCGAGCAGGCCGGTGATCTGGCCATCCTCGGCATGGAAGCCGACGTTCTCCACTGCCTTGATCAGGCCGGTCTTGGTCTTGAAGGCTTTGTGCAGGTTCTCGGCGACGATCATGGTGCCCATCCGTTGAACGAAGTGAAGGCCGGCACCGGGCTCAGCGAGTCCAGGCAGGTGGCGTCGAGCGACTTGGCGTCTGCCTTGTCCATGAACTGGCCGAGCAGGCGCGGCATGCAGCCGGCGTTGAGGGTGCCGTGGCCCTGGCCCCTGGCCACCAGGTGGCGACCGTTGGGCAGGGTCTTGAGGACCTGGTCGGCGTAGCGCGGCGGCGTGACCGGATCGAACTGGCCCGACAGCAGCAGCACCGGCAGGTCGCTCTTGAGCGGTGCGGTGAAATCCTTCGGGCGCGTGCCCACGTTCCAGCCCGGGCAGGCGGCGAAGAACATGCGCGCCACTTCCGGGCCGAGCAGGCGATCGCTGGCGGCCGGCTCCTGGTAGCGGTCGGCGTCTTCGGCGCAGATCACCGACCACTGCATGCCACGGTTCATCTGCACGCCCAGGCTGCGGCCGGCCATCCTGCTCAGCGACATCAGCGGGGCGTACCGCGCGTGCGCGGCCTCGTCGAGCACCACCGGCAACAGCGAGGACAGCTCGGGCATGTAGGAGAACATGAAGGCCAGCCCGGTCACCGAGTCGGCGGTGAGCACGTCGCGCCGGGTCTCGGCGGTGCCCGGGTCGCGGTACTCCACCTCGACCGGTGCCTGGGCCAGCGTGGCCATCACGTTCTTGAGCTGGGTACGCGTATCGACCGGGAAGCGCTTGGCGCAGACCGGATCCTTGCGGCACTGCTCGGCCTGCAGGTCGATGGCCGCCTCGAAGGTGTTGGCGAAATCGCCGCCCACCACCACGTCGTTCGGGGCCACGCCGTCGATCACCATCGCGCGGGTGTGCTGCGGGTAGTGCGCGGCGTACTGCTGGGCCACGCGCGTGCCGTAGGAGCCGCCGATCAGGTTGATCTTCTCCACGCCCAGGGCCGCGCGCACGCTGTCGATGTCGGCAATGGCCTGGGTGGTGGTGTAGAAGCGCGTATCGGCACGCCCGGCCAGTGACGTGGCGCACTGCGCGGCGAAATCGGCGATCAGCTGGGTGGACGGCGTGGCGGTGTCATCGAGCACCATTTCCTTGCCGTCGGCACCGACGCAGGTGAGCGGGTTGGATTTGCCGGTACCGCGCTGATCGACCAGGATGATGTCGCGCTGCTTGCGCACTTCGCGCAATGCCAGGTTGATCACCGCGGCCACCTCGGTGGCGGCCTGGCCCGGCCCACCGGCCAGGAAGAACACCGGGTCGTGCTTGCCCTCGCCTTCGTTGCTGGTCTCCAGCCACGCGATGTTCAAGCCGATCTTGCGACCGTCGGGCGCGGCCGGGTTTTCGGCCACCTGCAAGGTGGTGCACTGCGCTTCGACGTTGTCGCTGGCCTGGGTGCTGGTCAGCGTGCACGGCTTGAACGTCAGGCGTCCGTACTGACGTTGCGCCGCATCCGGGGTCGCCTCCGGGGTGGCCTGGCAGGCGGCCAGCAGCAGCAAGGCTGCAGCGGTCGCCAGGGGACGGCAGGAAACTCGCATGTTCGATCGCATCCTGGATTGAAGGGTCTCAGCATGCCATGACGCGGGGCCGCGCTGGATGTGACCCGTGCCGGGCCGGTGACACCCGCGGTCGCGTACCGGGCAGACTCAGGCGGGCAGCAGCACGGCACTGACGGTACGGTCACGGCCCTCGGCCTTGGCCTGGTAGAGCGCCCGATCGGCGGCGGCGAGCAACGCCTCCAGGTCGTGCGTGCCGGTGCCCACCGCCAGCCCGATGCTGGTGGTCACCGCCACCGGCAGGTCGCCCACGCGTGCGGGGTGGGCCTGCAGCTGCGCACGGATGCGGGCCGCCTGTTGCCGGGCGCGGACATGGTCGGCGGCCGGCAGCAGCACCACGAACTCCTCGCCACCGTAGCGACCCAGCAGATGCGGCTGGTTGCCCAGGCAGCCGGCCAGCACCGTGGCGAAGTGGTGCAGCACCTGGTCGCCGGTGAGATGCCCCCAGCGGTCGTTGATCTGCTTGAAGTGGTCCACGTCCAGCAGCAACAAGGCCAACGGTTGCTGCTGCCGCTGGCACTGCAGCAACCACGCCTGTCCATCGGCCAGCACCGCGCTGCGGTTGAGCAGGCCGGTCAGGCCGTCGGTGCGTGCGGCGCGGCGCAGGTCGACCAGCATCTTCTCCACCAGCAGCAGGACCAGCGCAAAGCAGCGGGCCAGTTCCAGGAAGATACCGGCGAGATAGGTGGCGAACATCGGCGCGCCCGCCCGGAAGATGTCCTGCCCGGCCTCTGGTGCCACCGGCAACCACAGCCGCACCAGGTACACCAGCGCCTCGGCCGCGAAGATGGCCGCAGCCAGGCGGCAGCTGGTGCGCTGCTGGGGCGGCGCGTGGCGCACCAGCAAGCCGGCCATCCAGGCGTTGACCAGCACCGCGAACAGGCTGGCGATGTCGAGCCGGATCGCCAGGTTCGGGAAGGGCACCACGAACGCCACGATGCCGGCGACGTAGGCACCGGCCAGCACGGCCGGCTGCCAGGCCGGCAGCGGCCGCTGCAGGTGGCGCGCCACGCCGTACAGCATCAGCACCGCCGACAGCGCCAGCACGGCGTTGCCGAAGATCACCAGCGGTACCACCGGCAACTGCGCGCGCAGCGCCACCGAGGTCAGGCTGAGCGCCAGCAGCCACAGGCTGGCCGTCCACAGGCGCAGCGCCGGTTGCCCGCGCAGCACCAGCAGCAGCAGTGAGAAGCCCACTGCGATGCCCAGGCACAGCAGGTAACCGAGCACGGCAACGGTGGGGAAATCCAGGGTCATGCGGCCTCGCGCGCCGGGAGCGCGCGCATCTTAGCGCGCGCCGCCGCTGCGCATGGCCCTCGCTGCTTCGCCACCGCGCCCCAGAATTCTGGGATGCGCTGCTCAGGCCCGGGCGGACGCCCATCCCAACGCGCATCAACTGCAACCTGTCCGATTAAGGATTCCCTGACAACGCCAGATACTCGGCCGGGCACGCCCCCTCGCCACCGTCGCTGGCCACCCGGGTATGCCATCCATCCTTGCCCTGCGGAGGCATCATGACCCCTCGATATTCCCTTTCCCTGATCGCCCTGGCATTGGCCGTGGGCAGCGGCGCGGCCAGCGCGCCCGCGCACGCCCACGGCACCATGACCACGCCGGTCAGCCGCGTGTACGCCTGTTTCCTCGGCAATCCGGAAAATCCGACCCACCCGGCCTGCGCGGCCGCCAAGGCCATCGGTGGCGCGCAGGCGTTCTACGACTGGGCGGGCATCAACCAGGCCCACGCCAACGGCGACCACCAGGCCGTGGTGCCGGACGGCAAGCTGTGCAGTGGCAACAACGCCACCTTCCGTGGCCTGGATGTGGACCGCAGCGACTGGCAGCGCACCCCGATCCAGGCCGATGCCACTGGCCGCTTCACGTTCGTGTTCAAGGCCTCGGCACCGCATGTGACGCGTGACTGGCAGTTCTTCGTCACCCGCGAAGGCTGGCAGCCGGGTACGCCGATGGGCTGGGGCGACCTGGAACAGTTCTGCGCGCTGGGCAACACGCCGCTCTCGCCCGATGGCACCTACAAGCTGGAATGCCAGCTGCCCCGGCGCACCGGCCCGCATGTGATCTACAACACCTGGCAGCGGGCCGATTCGGCAGAGGCGTTCTACACCTGCATGGATGTGCGCTTCGAAGGCGATGGCGGCACGCCCCCACCCGGCTGGCAGGACGCAGGTCCGCTCACCGCGCGCGGTGAACTGCCGGTGGGCAGCGTGCTGTCGCTGCGGGTGTTCACCCACGCCGGGCAGGATGTGGAGACGGTGCAGGCTACGCTCGCCAGCGGCCAGACTGCCCCGGCGCAATGGCCACTGCAGCTGGCCCTCCAGGTCAACGCCCACGCCACCCATGCGCGGGTGGGGGTGATGCGCGATGGGGTGGTCACGCCGATCGCCTCGGCCACCGACAACCGCGTGTACCTCTCGGCCGGCCACCGGTTCCAGCTGGACGTGCAGACCCCGGAGGTGCCGCCGGAAGGCGACTACGATTTCGTCTACCCCGCCGGTATCGGCAGCTACATTCCGGGCCAGACCGTGGTGAAGGGCAGCGATGGCCAGTTGTACGCGTGCCGGCCGTTCCCGGAAGGCGCCTGGTGCAACGTCAATGCCGAGCCCTATCGTCCCGGGATCGGTTCGGCCTGGCGCGACGCCTGGATTCCGTACTGAGCCCGGCACCGGGGGGTGCCGCTGGCGCCTCCCGGTCAGCGCAGCGGGCTTACTTGCTGCTGACGTACTTCTCGCGCCGCACCTGCGGGGTCGGCAGGCCAGCCACCTTCAACGCCTCGAAGGTGGCATCGACCATGTCCGGGTTGCCGCACAGGTAGGCGATGTCGGTAGCCGGGTTCGGCGCGAACTCGGCCAGGTGCTGCTGCACGTAGCCGTGGCGCACATCCGGGTGCGGGGTGTCGGGCAGCTCGCGGGACAGGCACGGCACGTAGCGGAAGCCCGGGTGGGCGGCCGCGAAGGAATAGAAGTCGTCGCTGTAGAGCAGCTCGGCGGGGGTGCGGGCACCCTGCAGCAGCACCACCTCGACCCCGCGCTCGGCCATGGCGGTGGCCAGGCGTATTTCTGCGTAACGAGCGCGCACAGGCAAACCCTCCAGGCAATAACGCTCAAACAGAGCCGAAACAGGACATAGACCATGCGCTCGGGGAAGCTACTTGGCGAATGCTCTCTTTTCCGTCGAGCTCGTCGCATACATGTTCGATTAGGGGCTTCATGACCTATGGAGGATTGCAGCTCTCCCCCCTTGCGCTGATACGATCACAGGTGCGGCAATGGAATGAAACCTAAGAGAGGAACTTGGATGTCAGACGGAGCAAATTGGTTGGATCAACTTCTTTCTAGGGAGATCTTTGAAAGAATACGAAATGATCGTCGCACTCTTGATAATATCGACACTCTTTTAGGGTGGCCTAAGAGGGACATTTTCTCCGAGGTCATTAATGGTGGACAGGCAGACTTTGATGCGCCCGTCGGCCATCTCTCGGGAGATGATCGTGCCTTGCTATATGCCGATTTCAACCAAAAACGGCATCTCGATGAGCTGGCGCATGCCTTTAGGCTACTGATAGACACTGCGTCGTTATCCGCAGGAACGACGCTTGTTGATATCGGCTGCGGCCCATTCACTGCGGGCTTATCGTTCGCAAAGGTAGTTGGCGTGGAGGTTCCGTTCCGGTATTTCGGTGTGGATCGCTCTTCCTCAATGCGCCGACTGGGCGAAAGGCTTGCGCAGGGCGCGCGATGTGCACATGCGCTACACGAGCGGACATCGGTTTGGTTTGGGGGAGACATATCTCAGGCATCGTTCGGCCCGCTTCGCGGCGAACCTACCATCGTCGTGGCATCGTATCTCTTGGCAAGCCCTACAATTGATCCCGAAATTCTTGCCCAACAGATCGCTGTTGCGCTTGATAAAATTGGGACCGGTCTTTCCGCCGTTCTCTATACCAATAGTTCAACTCCTTACGCGTCCAGGAATTTCTCGAGATTCAAAGATTCCCTACTAAACCTAGGATTTGAGATGGTGGAGAATTCTACGGAGCGTTTTACGGATACCGAGAAAGAACCCAAGAATCTTCATTACGCCCTTTTTATGAAACCAGCCGTAACCACAATTCTGATAACCGAGACCTCCGTATGAAGCTACCAAAGCTGGACGATTTGGTCGGCGAGCAGATTGCGATTTACGAAATGCCTGCTGATACACCTCTTTTCGTCGTGGGCCCACCTGGCTCTGGCAAGACATCTCTTGCCGTTCTTCGTTGCAACCACCTTAATCAGCTCAAAACCGATTGCTCAGTGGTGACTAGAAATCGCATGCTGGCAGCTCTTTCGAGCCAACTGGGCGCACCCACCTCGACGATGCACGAACTAGTGTCAAAGGACTACTGGGACACTTTTTCGCGAAAAATATCTGAGGATCACGGGTATATTTATGACTGGACTAGGCTCGCGGAATCTTATAAATCAAAGGATCTGCAACCGAAAAGAGAGCACCTAATAGTTGACGAAGGGCAGAATCTTCCGAAGGGATTTTTCAGCTGGGTTCTTCAGCATGGGGCAGAAAGCGCCACTGTGTTTGCAGATGAAGATCAGACCACAGATTCGCAGAGAGCTACCCTGCCTGACATCTGCGCAGCGGGTTTCCCCAACCCTATCCGGCTCACAAAAAATCACCGTAATACAGCACAAATTGCTGCATTGGCTGAACATTTCCATAAATCAGCTGTACTTGCGCCGGGCGTGGTGCCCGCCAGTCGTACGGGTGAGAAGCCTCGCCTGCATGAATGCACATCGTTAAGCGAATTTTCCGACCAGGTCGCCTTGCGCTATAAAAACCGGGGTGGCTCAATCGGAGTAATTTTATGCTCGGTGCAGGATGTGCAGACCATGTATTCGCTTTTGCAGACCCGCGTGCCTGACGGCGCTCGATTGGATTACTACACAAGCGCGAATCCAAATCTATCTCGTTCCACGCAAGTCCTACAGCCCGGTATTACAGTCCTCACGAGCGAGTCTGTGATCGGGCTTGAGTTCGATACGGTCTACCTTCAAGATTTGGCTCGCTCACTACCCTGCTCGACGCTCGATGACTACAGGCGCATGTACATGCTTTGCGCTCGAGCCAGACAGAGCTTAATGCTGGTCAACGGTCCATCCCCCTTGTCAGCAGCCCAACTGGCGTCGCTGCCTGGGCCTGCTATTCTGGACAGATGAACTCTAAGGCCTCACAGATGACGCTCGGTCTGGATCACCACATGGCTGAATTGGCAGAAGCAGATGTGGGATCTCCTTCGCTAGTTCTTTCATTGGACAACCGGGAATGGCTTGCCTTCTTGGCCGACGAATGGTGGTCAGGGGCAAGGCCCGCTGCGGGCATCACCCTTGGCGTTGGGCGGCCTCTACATCGGGAAGAGAATTCGGGGCCTATCACGGTTCTTGCCGAGTTCGATCTATCTCAGCTACCCGAGCTAGATCTTCAGATCTTCCGAAATGGCGTTTGGCGGACAGGTTCGACGTCGGAGGTTTTACCTGAAGACCAGGCAGTTTTATGGCCGAGCTCGCTGCCCATTTTTGCTGTTGAGTCTTTTGTAGCTGAGACGGATGCGCAGCGCAGTCAGCTACTGGCGATGGCGCAGGGCTTCTCAAACGTGGACCTGCCGCGTCGGCCCATGCGCGTGCAGCAGCTTGAAGCGTATAGGCAGTCGCTTGATCCGCCCAATCTACCTAGAACGTATCCTCCTGCCGAGTGGAACGCCCTGCGCGGCGCAGCTGCTATGGCGGCATGGTCTGTGCCGGCTATAGACCCATGGCTGGATACTTTGTGTTGCGCGTTGGCAGTGGAATTTTCCGAAACGCCGACCGCACTCGAGGCGCCCTGGTGGGTAGCGCCACCTTGGCGCCTCGACTGTGAGACGGCGCCGCCGGGGCTGGCACTATGGTCGGCGATGAAAGGAGTTCTTTCGAAGATCAACATTAGAGAGGGGTGGGTTCCACAGCAGGTTCTTGGCAACATTCTGGATGCCGCGCGGTCGCTTGGCGAGAATCCGAGTCTTCTCAAGCTCATTGAAGCTCGTACGACTGAGATTCTCGAAGATCGCGCAAGCATTGATTTGTCCTTTGCAGAGAATAGCCCGCTAGGCTTTACTCTCCAGTTGCTCTTGCTTCGCCCATCCGCTGAAAACTTTGTCACCTGGAAAACTGATCTCCCAGGCATGCCGCCTTCAGTATGGTGGACGGGCGCAACTCTGTCCGGCCTTATCACAGGTTATCGCGACTTAGACTTGCGCTATCGAGGGCCGGTTGAGGCCAGAAAGCTGATTGCTCTCTTGACCTGGCGCCACTCTGTGCCGAAAAAAACTCCTTTTGGCTGGTCGGGTAGCATCGCATCCCCGCTACACTGGAATATCGAGAATGATAATGTTGTTCTGATGGCTGGCGATAAGCAATGGCGGCAGCGTCGCAGCAGCGCTCGCGGCCTCTGGTATCGTGCAGACCTAAACGACAACGTTGTACGCGCGGCGGCAATAGATATTGCCAGGAAAAGAAACCCTGTCGCCCTAGTTAAGAGACTAGATATAAGCGACTCGGTCATTCCGCTCACCATTAGCGGCGATATTGTCCTGGATTCCACTAAAAATGCGCTCCGGGTCTTCGGTAGCGCGAGTCTGCTTCTCGATGCAAGCACGACGTTAATTGATAGCATCGACGTCACGTTGTTCAAGGCATGGCTTACACATGCATCCATTGTAGGCATCTTGCCAGCGCCGCCTCGTTTAGATGCACCTCCCGAGAAGATCACGACGGCGCCCACAAGTGGAGAATTTAACGAGAACCATGGTGGACATGCCGAACCCGCGGGCCTCTTAATTATGCCCAGCTACATTTCGGCTGAGGAGGAGGAGGAGCTGCTTTCCACGATTGATCATTCCCCTTGGCTTAGTGACTTGCGCCGGCGGGTCCAACACTATGGCTGGAAATATGACTACAAAGCCAGGAAGGTATCGCCTGCCAGCTATATCGGGCCGCTGCCGCAATGGGCCACAAAACTAGCTCGTCGCCTCCTCCGCGACGGTCTTGTTCCCGAATTACCAGATCAGGTAATTGTAAACGAGTACTCATCGAACCAGGGGATTGCGAGACACATTGATTGCAAAAATTGTTTCAAAGGCCCGATAGTTACAATTAGCCTGCAAGAATCATGGGGAATGCTCTTCCGCGGCCCTCAGGGCGAAAAATTCGAGAAGATCCTGCCCCGCAGAAGCGCGACCATTCTTGACGGCGCCTCTCGGAATACATGGACACATGAAATCCCAAGCCGAAAGAATGAGAAGGCCGGCCCCCGCGTTCGCAGGGTCTCTATAACACTCAGGAAAGTAAATTTTTAGTTTTACCCTCCAAGTTAGAGCTAGTTTTAACGTGGCGGGTCCATATCAATTGCTGCAAGGGGCTCTGCGAAGTGAACGCACTTACCTGGTTCCGCCTAGTTATCGACCCGCCTTTGTAAGCGCTTGCTGGTCATGGAACTGAATCGAACTAGCGCCTACTTGCTGCTGACGTACTTCTCGCGCCGCACCTGCGGGGTCGGCAGCCCCGCCTCCTTCAACGCCTCGAAGGTGGCATCGACCATGTCCGGGTTGCCGCACAGGTAGGCGATGTCGGTGGCCGGGTTGGGCGCGAACTCGGCCAGGTGCTGCTGCACGTAGCCGTGGCGCACGTCCGGGTGCGGGTTGGCCGGCAGCTCGCGCGACAGGCACGGCACGTAGCGGAAGCCCGGGTGGGCGTCGGCGAAGGCGCGGAAGTCGTCGCTGTAGAGCAGCTCGGCCGGGGTGCGGGCGCCCTGCAGCAGCACCACTTCCACGCCACGCGCGGCCATGGCGGTGGCCAGCAGCGGCAGCATCGAGCGGTACGGGGTGACCCCGGTCCCGGTGGCGATCAGCAGGTAGCGGGCGTTGTGGTCACCCGGCTGCAGGCAGAACCGGCCAAACGGGCCGCTGGCGGTGACGTGGCCGCCGATGTCCAGGCCCTCGAACAGGGCCGTGGCGGCACCGCCGGGAACGAAACTGACCGCGATATCGACCGCTTCGCCCGCGCCGAGGGCGTGGTTGTGAATGGTGGCCAGCGAGTAACTGCGCTTGGTGGCGGTGCCGTCGGCGTACTCGAAATGGACCTGGATGAACTGGCCGGGCTGGAAATCCAGCGGCTGGCCGTCATCACGCAGGAACTGGTAGTGGCCGACGGTCGGGGCCAGCATGCGCCGGTCGACCAGTTTGAGGGGGAATTGGGCAGGCACGACTTTTCGGGACAGTGTGTAGCCGGGGCAAGCCCTCGGGGTCTTCTATAATAGCCGCTCCCCGCCCCTATCCAGCGCCAGCCCATGGGCGCGAAGGCAAGAGCTTGGCTTCCCAGAACACTTCCGCGACCGGTTCGGCCCCCGCCCTGCGGGTCCGCGACCTCCGTAAAACCTACGACAACGGCACCCAGGCCCTGAAGGGCGTCTCGCTGGACGTGGCCCCGGGCGACTTCTTCGCCCTGCTCGGTCCCAACGGCGCGGGCAAGTCGACCCTGATCGGCATCATCAGCTCGCTGGTGAACCTCAGCGAGGGCCAGGTCGAGGTGTTCGGCAGCGACCTGGTGCGCGCCCGCAGCGCCACCATGCGCCTGATCGGCCTGGTCCCCCAGGAAATCAACTTCAACCTGTTCGAAAAGCCCTTCGACATCCTGGTCAACTACGCCGGCTTCTATGGCGTGGCCCGTGCCGAGGCCGAGAAGATGGCCGAAGAGGAGCTCAAGCGCGCCCACCTGTGGGAAAAGGCGCAGGTGATGAGCCGCACCCTGTCCGGCGGCATGAAGCGCCGGCTGATGATTGCCCGCGCGATGATGACCCGGCCGCGCCTGCTGATCCTGGATGAGCCCACCGCCGGTGTGGACATCGAGATCCGCCGCGACATGTGGCGGGTGCTCAAGGAGATCAACGCCGCCGGTACCACGATCATCCTGACCACCCATTACCTGGAAGAGGCCGAGCACCTGTGCCGCAACCTGGCCATCATCAACCACGGCCAGATCGTCACCCAGGGTCCGATGCGCGAGCTGCTGGCCAAGCTGGACGTGGAGGGCTTCCTGTTCGACATCGACGGCACCCTGCCGGCGCAGCTGCCGGTGATCGAAGGCGCCACCCTGATCGCCACCGACGGGCATACGCTGGATGTGGACATGCCGCGTGCGATGGACCTCAACCGGGTGTTTGAAGCACTGAACGCGGCCGGTATCCGGGTGCGTTCGATGCGGACCAAGAGCAACCGCCTGGAGGAGCTGTTCGTGCGCCTCACCGGCAACCAGGAGAATGCGGCATGAGCACCCCCCCTACCCCGGTCCTGACCGACGGCCAGCGCAACCGGATCGCGTTGATGACGATCGTGCGCCGCGAAGTGGCGCGCATCCTGCGCATCTGGGGCCAGACCCTGGTGCCGCCGGCGATCACCATGACCCTGTACTTCCTGATCTTCGGCGGCCTGATCGGTTCGCGCGTGGGCGAGATGGGCGGCTACAGCTACATGCAGTTCATCGTGCCGGGCCTGGTGATGATGAGCGTGATCCAGAACAGCTACGGCAACATCAGTTCGTCGTTCTTCGGGGCCAAGTTCGGCCGCCACGTGGAAGAGCTGCTGGTGAGCCCGATGCCGAACTGGGTGATCCTGTGGGGCTATGTGTCCGGTGCGGTGCTGCGCGGGCTGATGGTCGGCGTGATCGTGCTGATCATCGCGATGTTCTTCACCCCGGTGCGTATCCCGCATCCGCTGGTGACGCTGACCACCGTGCTGCTGGGCGCGACGATCTTCTCGCTGGCCGGCTTCATCAACGCGGTGTACGCCAAGAAGTTCGATGACGTGGCGATCGTGCCGACGTTCATCCTGACGCCGCTGACCTATCTGGGCGGTGTGTTCTACTCGGTGAAGCTGCTGCCGACCTGGGCCGAGGCGGCGACCCACGCCAACCCGATCTTCTACATGGTCAACGCGTTCCGTTACGGCCTGCTGGGCACCAGCGACGTGCCGCTGTGGGTGGCCTACGCACTGATGCTGGGCTTTGTGGTGGTGCTGACCGCGCTGGCACTGTGGCTGCTCAAGCGCGGCGTGGGCATGCGCAGCTGATACCACAGCGTCACCTGATCGTGGATCGGGGATGCCCGGTCGGCAGGGGGCCTCGGCGGATTCGCCGGGGCCTTTTGCTTTCCGCAGTGCCGCACCGGCGGGTCCATGCGGGCCTGCCTGGCCACAAGGCCAGCGGGATTGGGGGCACAATGGCCTCAACGAGCGTTCAACAGCAGTGAGATTCCAATGCGCATACTGATCCTGGGCGCCGGCGGTACCGGCGGTTATTTCGGTGGCCGCCTGGCCCAAGCCGGCGTGGACGTCACCTTCCTGGTGCGCCCGGCGCGCGCGGCGCAGCTGGCCAGCGAAGGGCTGGTGATCCGCAGCCCGCTCGGCGATGCGAGCGTCCCGGTGCAGTACGTCACCGCCGAGGCGCTGCCGGCGCTGGCCACCGCCCAGCCGTTCGACCTGGTGATGCTGAGCTGCAAGGCCTACGACCTGGACAGCTCGATCGAGGCGATTGCCCCGGCGATGGGCCCACGCACCACGGTGCTGCCGATCCTCAACGGACTGGCCCACTACGCGGCGCTGGATGCGCGCTTCGGCCGCGATGCGGTGCTGGGCGGTCTGTGCTTCATCAGCGCCACCAAGGCCGCCGACGGCGCCGTGCTGCACCTGGCGCCCGCGGCCAAACTGACCTTCGGCGAGCGCGACGGCACCGGCGCCAGCGCGCGGGTGCTGGCACTGGCCGCGGCCTGCGTGCAGGCCAACGTGGACCACGTGGCCAGCGATGCGATCGGCCAGGAGCAGTGGATCAAGTACACCTTCCTGACCACGCTGGCCGCGTCCACCTGCCTGCTGCGCGCCGATGTGGGCACGATCGTGGCCACTGACGACGGGGCGACCATCGTGCGTGGGCTGTATGACGAATGCCTGGCCGTGGCCGAGGCCGCCGGCGAGCCGATTCCGGCCAAGGCGCGCGAGATCGCGCTGACGGCGACCACCCAGGCCGGCTCGACGTTGAAAGCCTCGATGCTGCGCGACCTGGAAGCAGGCCAGCAGGTGGAAGCCGAGCAGATCGTGGGCGACATGCTGGCGCGCGCCCGCGCCGCCGGGCAGGCTGCACCGCTGCTGGCGGTGGCCTACAGCCACCTGCAGGCCTACCAGCGCCAGCGCGGCGCCTGAGCATGGACACCGCTGCGCCGGCCCACGTGCTGGTGCTGGGCATGGGCTACAGCGGCCGCCATCTGGCCGCCCTGCTGCAGGCCCGGGGCATCGCGTGCAGCGGCACCGTGCGCGACCCCGGCACGGCTCCCGATGACGGGCTGACGCGGTATCGGCTGGCCGAGGGCATGCCGGTCGATGACGGGCTGCGCGCGGCGATCCGGCGCGCGGACGCGATGGTGTGCAGCGTGCCCCCGGAGGATGCGGGCGACCCGGCGCTGCGCCTGCTCGCCGCTGCACTGCACGACAGCCCGGCGCTGCGCTGGGTGGGTTACCTGTCCTCGACGGCCGTTTATGCCGACCGCGACGGGGGCTGGGTCGACGAACAGTCCAGCGCCGATGCAGACACCGACGCCGCCCTGCGGCGACTACGCGCCGAGCAGCAGTGGCGTGCGTTGGCGCAGGCTCGCGGTATCGCCTCGGCGGTGTTCCGCCTGCCCGCCCTGTACGGTCGTGGGCGCAACGCGCTGGTGCAGCTGGCACAAGGCAAGGCCCGGCAGGTGGTACGGCCCGGGCTGGTCTTCAACCGGCTGCATGTGCAGGACCTGGCCGCTGCGGTGCTGGCGGCGATGCGGCGTGCGCACGGCCACGCGCTGTATCTGCCAGCCGA
The DNA here is from genome assembly GCA_002435595.1 of Stenotrophomonas maltophilia. Lineage (GTDB taxonomy): Bacteria > Pseudomonadota > Gammaproteobacteria > Xanthomonadales > Xanthomonadaceae > Stenotrophomonas > Stenotrophomonas maltophilia_AC. The sequence continues at coordinate 3,188 of DJBL01000136.1, read as the reverse complement.
CGACGCGCCCGCCCCGCCGCAGGACGTCGTGGCGCATGCCGCGGCACTGAGTGGTCTGCCGTTGCCGGTGGCACAGGCCTGGGATGATCCGGCCCTCCCCGCCTCGCTGCGCCGCTTCTACGCCAGCAACAAACGCATCGACAGCAGCGGCACGCGCGCGGCCCTGCAGTGGCAGCCGCGCTTCGCGACCTACCGCGACGGCCTGGCCGACGCCTGGGCAAACGGCGACGGCCGGTAGCCGGCGACCGTTGGTCGTGGGGCATCGCGTACCGCTCGACAGCGGGTCAGGCCACGTCAGGCAGCCGGAAGAACGCGCGCGTGGCCGCCGTCGCATGGGCGGCCGTGGTCTCCACGTCTTCACCGCGATCGCGTGCCAGTTCCTCGACGATATGCGACAGGAACATCGGCTCGTTGCGGCGGTCCTTGGGCATCGGCTTGAGCGAGCGCGGCAGCAGGTACGGCGCGTCGGTTTCGATCATCAGGCGGTTGGCCGGGATGTGTTTCACCAGCTCACGCAGGTGGCCCCCGCGGCGTTCGTCGCACAGCCAGCCGGTGATGCCGATGTACCAGTCCTGGTCCAGGTAGTCGAACAACTCCTGGCGTTCGCCGGTGAAACAATGCACCACCGCCGCGCCGAGCTGGCCGTCGAAGTTTTTCATCTGCGCCATGAAATCGGCATGTGCATCGCGCTGGTGCAGGAACAGCGGCTTGTGTGCGCCATCGGCCCCGCGCACGTCGGCGGCCAGCTGCAACTGGCGCTCGAAGGCACGATGCTGGGCCGGGCGCGGGGCGAAATCACGGAAGTAATCCAGCCCGCACTCGCCCACCGCCACGACTTCGGCATGCGCGTGCAGCGCGCGCATTTGCGCATCGCATTCGTCGGTGTATTCCACCGCATGGTGCGGGTGCACGCCGGCGGTGGCATACAGGAAACCGGGATGCTGGCGTGCCAGTTCCAGTGCCATCGGCGAGTGTTCGCGGCTGGCACCGGTGATCACCATCTGGGCCACCCCGGCCTCGCGCGCACGCGCCAGCACGGCGTCGCGGTCGCGATCAAAGGAATCGTGGGTGAGGTTGGCGCCGATATCGATCAGTTGCATGGGGCTGCTGCAGGGCGGAAACCGGGCCATTGTAACGGCTCGCCCGGTGCGGCCCGTCCAACGCCCGCTGCGGGCGCTACGGGCACGCGCAACGGTTCAGCGCCGGGTATCGCCGGTGCAGCACGCCGGCGGCGGGCGCTCAGGCGCCAACACCACCGCCAGCAGCTCCCGCGATAGCCCGGCCAGCCGCAGCTGGTCGCCGTGCTGCTGCACGGTGATGAACGGCACGCTGTCGCGCACGAACCGGTCAGCCGGCGGTGCCGATGCGTGGGCGGCAACGCCCGGAAGCGCCAGGTACCACACCTGCGCGCAGGTCGCCTCGAGCGCGGGCAGCGGCTCGGGATAGCGCCCGCCGCGCCCGATCACCTGCGCCGTGCCCAGCACCTGCAGCAGGCGCGCCAGCAGATCGCTGCGGCGCAGTTCGCCCGGCAGTCCCGAGGCGTCGACAAAGGCATCGGGGGAGGTGCTCATCCCGATCAGTGCGGCGCTGGCACGCGACGCCGGCACCACCGTGGCCTGCGCGCTCCGCCCTGCCGCCGCCTGCGCCTCCCAGCGCTGCTCGGTGGCCCCGTGCAGGTACGGCTGCATGTCCTGCTCGAAGCGCTGACGCCATGCACCGAACTGGCGCTGCGCCGCGGCCAGGTCCCACGCCGGCAGTGGACACTGCGCCGGCCGGTCGTGGCGTTCCCAGCGCGTGGGCCACCCGAGCGCGGCGCATGTCGCGCACACCAGGCCGCCCGCGGCGGTCTGTTCGAAGCGCAGGCCGGGCGCGCCGCCGTCGGTGCAGCTGGCCGTGTCCTGGAGCAGCAGCCGGAACCCGCCCGGCTGCCGGCACAGCCCCAGGATGTTCTTGCGACGGTCCAGGGTGCTGCTGCTCAGCGCGTTGGTGGTGATGTAGGCCACGTCGTCGGCGAGCTGCAGGCTGGGATACACCGCCTCGCGCAGGGTGCCATCGGCCACCGCGCGCCGGATCGCCCGCGCATCGCTCAGGCCCACCGGCAGGTAGCGCGCCTGGATCCCGGCGCGCACCAGCACGGCCCAGTGGTTGCCATCGTAGGGCGCGTCCAGCGCCGCGCCGGCATCGGCAGGTTCGGCGGCGCACGTGGGCAACGCGGCACCCGCACAGGCAGCCCACAGCAACAGCACACGCGCAACATCGAACATCCGGCCAACCGCGCTTCCAGGGCGGCACAGGGAACCACGCCGGCCTCGCGCTGGCAATGCGAGGCGCAGCGGAGGCCGTATCCTAGGGCGATGAGTACGCCGATTTTCCCGATTTCCGCGCTGCTGCCGCGCATCCTGGCCGGACTGGAGACACACACGCGCCTCGTGCTGGAGGCGCCACCCGGCGCGGGCAAGACCACCCAGGTGCCCCTGGCCCTGCTGGACGCGCCCTGGCTGCAGGGCCGCAGGATCATCATGCTGGAGCCGCGCCGGGTAGCCGCGCGCAGCGCCGCGCAGTTCATGGCGCGGCAGCGGGGCGAGGCGGTGGGCGACACGGTCGGCTACCGCATCCGTTTCGAGAACAAGGTATCGGCCCGCACCCGCGTGGAAGTGGTCACCGAAGGCATCCTGACCCGGATGCTGCAGGATGATCCAATGCTGGATGGCGTGGGGGCACTGCTGTTCGATGAATTCCACGAACGCCATCTGGCGGCGGACCTGGGCCTGGCCCTGGCGCTGGATGTGCAGGCACAGCTGCGCGAGGACCTGCGCATCGTGGTGATGTCGGCCACGCTGGACGGCGAGCGGCTGGCACGGTTCCTGGATGCGCCGCGGCTGAGCAGCGAAGGGCGCAGCTACCCGGTGGCGATCAGCCACTTCCCGGCACGGCGCGAGGAAGCGCTGGAAGCGCAGGCACGGCGCGCGGTGGAGCAGGCCTTGGCCGACCATCCCGGCGACGTGCTGGTGTTCCTGCCCGGCCAGCGCGAGATCGCGCGCACCCAGGCCGCGCTGGCGCAGGCCGTGCCGGCCAGCGTGCAGGTGCTGCCGTTGCATGGCGAATTGCCGGTGGAGCAGCAATCGCGGGTGCTGCAGCCTGATCCGGATGGCCAGCGCCGGGTGGTGCTGGCCACCAACGTGGCCGAA
>DJBL01000133.1:712-10434 GCA_002435595.1 Stenotrophomonas maltophilia | reverse complement strand
CGGCGCCCGCCACGGGCTGGGGGCACCCGCGCCCGTGGTCACGCCCGGCGCACGCCCCGGCGTTGGCCACGCCTTTCGCTTTGTTGCTCCTCCTGCAACAATGAGCGCCTGCGCAGCCTGGCCTGCGCAAACCTCGCGAAAGTGGCGGAATTGGTAGACGCCCTGGATTTAGGTTCCAGTGCCGCAAGGCGTGGGGGTTCGAGTCCCCCCTTTCGCACCAGTCGTTCCGGGCCCGCTGCGGCCCCATGACGTTGGGCACGTCCGGCAACCCCGGAGACGGCGGCATGCTGTCCAGATGCGCCTTCACGGGCGCGCCGGCCCTGCGCTGGCGGCGCTGGCCGTTATCGGCGAAACTACAGGGCTGCGGCGGGCATGCGCGTCAACGACCCCGCGTTCAAAACCCGTTCCATCCATCACATCGTGCCGGGGGCGTTGCCGCCGGTGGCAGGAGTCAACATGCAAGCTTCGATCGAATCCACCGGCAATCTGGAACGCCGCCTGACCTTCTCGCTGCCGGAAGACCGCCTGCAGACCCACATCAGTGGCCGTCTGGGTGAAATCGCCCGCACCGCGCGCATCAAGGGCTTCCGCCCGGGCAAGATCCCGGCCAAGGTGATCGAGCAGCGTTTCGGCCAGCAGGTCCGCAGCGAAGCCGTCGACGGCCTGCTGCGCGAAACCTTCGATGCCGCCCTGCGCGAGCATGAGCTGCGCATCGCCGGCACCCCGCGCATCGACAAGGGCGAGGAAGGCGAGTTCTCCTTCGTGGCCACCGTCGAGCTGATTCCGGACTTCGGCGATGTCGACGTCAGCAAGCTGACCGTGGTCCGTCATACGGCCGAGATCAACGACGCCGACATCGACCAGATGATCACCAACCTGCGCGAACAGCGCCGCAGCTGGAGCCCGGTCACCCGTGGCGCCCAGGACGGCGACCTGGTGGCACTGGAGACCTTCTCCCAGGCCGGCGATGAGCGCCTGCCGGCCGAAGGCACCGAAAAGGGCAGCGTGATCGTGGGCCAGGGCATGATGTTCGAGCAGATCGAGCAGGGCCTGGTGGGCCTGGCCAAGGGTGAAGAAAAGACCCTGGACGTCGAATTCCCGGCCGATTGGCGCGTCCCCGCGCTGGCCGGCAAGCAGGTCAAGGTCACCGTCAAGGCCGTCGACGTGTCCGCGCCGGTGCTGCCGGAGGTGGACGAAGACTTCATCAAAAGCTTCGGCGTGAAGGGCGGCGACGTGGAGCAGTTCCGCAAGGACATCCGCGCCAACCTGGAGCGCGAGCTCAAGGGCGCGCTGATGAACCGGCTGCGCCGTGAAGTGGGCGAGCAGCTGATCGCCGGCTACGCCTCGGTGGAACTGCCGCCGCGCCTGGTCGAGAACGAAGCCCGTGCGATGCTGGCCCAGCAGGTCGAGCAGATCCGCCGCAGCGGCCGCAACCCGGGCGAGATCCCGGCCGACGCCCATGAAGGCTTCAAGGACGCCGCCTCCAAGCGCGTGCTGGTCGGCCTGCTGGTCGGCGAAGTGGCCCGTCGCAACGACCTGCGCCTGGATCCCAAGCGCCTGAATGAAACCATGCGCCTGATCGCCTCGACCTATGAAGAGCCGGAGCAGGTCATTGAGATGTACCGCAACGACCCCCAGCTGATGAGTGGGCTGCAGAATCGCGTGATGGAAGAGCAGGTGATCGACTGGATCGCCGAGCGCGCCCAGCACACCGAAGAGCAGCTGTCGTTCCAGGACGCGATCCGCCAGTAAGCGGACCACGTTTTACGCCCCGCGCCCCGGCGCGGGGTCGTTCCCCCCAACAATAGGTGCCTCACTAATGGACAACCGAACCACAGCCCTGAACATGGTTCCGATGGTGGTCGAACAGACCAGCCGCGGCGAGCGCGCCTATGACATCTATTCGCGCCTGTTGAAGGAGCGCCTGATCTTCCTCGTGGGCCCGATCGACGATCACATGGCCAACGTGGTGGTGGCGCAGCTGCTGTTCCTGGAAGCGGACAACCCGGAAAAGGACATCAGCATCTACATCAACTCGCCCGGTGGCGTGGTCACCGCCGGCATGGCGATCTACGACACCATGCAGTACATCAAGCCGGACGTGAGCACCATCTGCGTCGGCCAGGCCGCCTCGATGGGCGCCCTGCTGCTGGCATCCGGCGCGGCCGGCAAGCGTTATGCGCTGCCCAATTCGCGCGTGATGATCCACCAGCCGCTGGGTGGCTTCCAGGGCCAGGCCACGGACATCGACATCCATGCCCGTGAAATCCTGACCCTGCGTTCGCGCCTGAACGAGGTGCTGGCCAAGCACACCGGCCAGTCGCTGGAGACCATCGCGCGCGATACCGAGCGCGACAACTTCAAGAGCGCGGCCGATGCGGTGGCCTACGGGCTGGTCGACCAGGTGCTCGAGCGCCGTCCGGAAGAGTCGATCACCCCGGCGTGATGCTGCAGCCAGGCCGGCGATCCGGCTTGTTTCCGCAGGGTCGGGCTGGACTGGCGTCCTCCCGACCCTGTGCTATTCTCGAATCGAACCCCCGTTCAGCGGGTGGGGTAACTGGGTAAGCGAAGCATGAGCGAAGACCGCCAAGGTCGTTCCACGGACACCGGCAAGATCCTCTACTGTTCTTTCTGCGGGAAGAGCCAGCATGAGGTGCGCAAGCTGATTGCGGGCCCGAGCGTGTTCATCTGCGATGAGTGCGTGGAGCTGTGCAACGACATCATCCGTGAAGAGCTCGAGGAAAAGGCGCAGTCGGCGCGCAGTTCGCTGCCCAAGCCGCGCGAGATCCTCGAGGTCCTGGACCAGTACGTGATTGGCCAGAACCGGGCCAAGCGCACGCTGGCCGTGGCCGTGTACAACCACTACAAGCGCATCGAGAGCCGGCAGAAGAACGACGAGGTCGAACTGGCCAAGTCGAACATCCTGCTGGTCGGCCCGACCGGTTCGGGCAAGACCCTGCTGGCCGAGACCCTGGCCCGCCTGCTCAACGTGCCGTTCACCATGGCCGACGCCACCACGCTGACCGAAGCCGGTTACGTGGGCGAGGACGTGGAGAACATCATCCAGAAGCTGCTGCAGAAGTGCGACTACGACGTCGAGAAGGCACAGCAGGGCATCGTCTACATCGATGAAATCGACAAGATCTCGCGCAAGAGCGAGAACCCGTCGATCACCCGCGATGTGTCCGGCGAAGGCGTGCAGCAGGCCCTGTTGAAGCTGATCGAAGGCACCGTGGCCAGCGTGCCGCCGCAGGGCGGTCGCAAGCATCCGCAGCAGGAATTCCTGCAGGTGGACACCAAGAACATCCTGTTCATCTGCGGCGGCGCGTTCGCCGGGCTGGACAAGGTGATCCAAGCCCGGTCCAACGACGCCGGCGGCATCGGCTTCGGCGCCAAGGTCAAGAGCTCCGAGCGCAAGCAGGAAGTGGGCAAGGTGCTGGCCGAAGTCGAGCCGGAAGATCTGATCAAGTTCGGCCTGATTCCCGAGTTCGTCGGCCGCCTGCCGGTGGTGGCCACCTTGGAAGAGCTGGACGAGGCCGCCCTGGTCAGGATCCTGACCGAGCCCAAGAACGCGATCACCAAGCAGTTCAAGAAGCTGTTCGAGATGGAGCACGTGGAGCTGGAGTTCCGCCCGGACGCCCTGTCGGCGATCGCGCGCAAGGCGCTCAAGCGCAAGACCGGCGCCCGTGGCCTGCGCACCATCGTCGAATCGGTGCTGCTGGACACCATGTACGACCTGCCCTCGGCCGAGAATGTGAGCAAGGTCGTTGTGGATGAATCGGTGATCGAGCACAAGTCCGAACCGTACCTGATCTACCAGACCCCGCCGGCCCCTGAACAGAAGGCTGCGGGCGCTGAATAATCGGTTCAAGCATTTGAATTGAAAGAAGTTTATTAGAACAGCTTGCATCTAGAAGCCGATGGCCCCATAACGGGGCCATCGGCTTTTTTTGTATCCGGGCGAGCCTGCCCGGAGGCCATCCCCACTGTTCCAATGGAGCCCACATGGCCCGTTCCCCAACTGAGACTCTCGACCTGCCGGTACTGCCGCTGCGTGACGTGGTGGTGTTCCCGCACATGGTCATTCCGCTGTTCGTCGGCCGCGACAAGTCCATGCACGCGCTGGAACAGGCGATGGCGGCGGACAAGCGCATCCTGCTGCTGGCGCAGAAGTCGGCCGAGACCGACGATCCCAGCGCCGCCGACCTCTACCAGGTCGGTACCCTGGCCCAGGTGCTGCAGCTGCTGAAGCTTCCCGACGGCACCATCAAGGTGCTGGTCGAAGGCCTGTCGCGGGTCAACGTCACCCAGGTGACCGAGCGCGACGGCGCGCTGCAGGGCATCGCCACCGAGATTGAATCGGACGAGTCGCGCGAGCCGCGGGAGATCGAGGCGATCGCCCGCTCGCTGATGTCGCTGTTCGAACAGTACGTCAAGACCAACCGCAAGCTGCCGCCGGAGCTGCTGCAGACCCTGGCCGGCATCGATGAGCCGGCGCGCCTGGCCGACACCATCGCCGCGCACATCAGCGTGCGCCTGGCCGACAAGCAGCGCCTGCTGGAAACCCTGCAGATCGGCGACCGTCTGGAAATGCTGGTCGGCCTGGTCGATGGCGAGATCGATGTGCAGCAGATGGAAAAGCGCATCCGCGGCCGGGTCAAGTCGCAGATGGAAAAGAGCCAGCGCGAGTACTACCTCAACGAGCAGATGAAGGCCATCCAGAAGGAACTGGGCGACCTGGACGACGCGCCGGGCGAGCTGGACGAGCTGGCGCGCAAGATCGCCGAGTCGGGCATGCCCAAGCCGGTGGAAGCCAAGGCCAAGGCCGAGCTCAACAAGCTCAAGCAGATGTCGCCGATGTCCGCCGAAGCGGCGGTGGTGCGCAACTACCTGGATTGGCTGCTGGGCGTGCCGTGGAAGAAGCGCACCAAGGTGCGCAAGGACCTCAAGGTCGCCCAGGACACGCTGGATGCCGATCATTTCGGCCTGGACAAGGTCAAGGACCGCATCCTGGAATATCTGGCGGTGCAGTCGCGCGTCAAGCAGATGAAGGGCCCGATCCTGTGCCTGGTCGGCCCGCCGGGCGTGGGCAAGACCTCGCTGGGGCAGTCCATCGCCAAGGCCACCAACCGCAAGTTCGTGCGCATGAGCCTGGGCGGCGTGCGCGACGAGGCCGAGATCCGCGGCCATCGTCGTACCTACGTCGGCTCGATGCCGGGCCGCATCGTGCAGAACCTCAACAAGGTCGGCAGCAAGAACGCGCTGTTCGTGCTCGATGAGATCGACAAGATGTCCATGGACTTCCGTGGCGACCCGTCCTCGGCGCTGCTGGAAGTGCTCGACCCCGAGCAGAACAACGCCTTCAACGACCACTACCTGGAAGTGGACCTGGACCTGTCCGAAGTGATGTTCGTGGCGACCTCCAACTCGCTCAACATCCCCGGGCCGCTGCTGGACCGCATGGAAGTGATCCGCATCCCCGGCTACACCGAGGATGAGAAGCTCAACATCGCCATGCGTTACCTGGTGCCCAAGCAGCTCAAGGCCAATGGCCTGAAGCCGGAGGAACTGGAGATCGAAGCCGACGCCATCCAGGACATCGTGCGCTACTACACGCGCGAATCGGGCGTGCGCAACCTCGAGCGCGAAGTGGCCAAGATCTGCCGCAAGGTGGTCAAGGACATCGCGCTGGCCGGTCCGGCCGGGCTGGCCAAGCCGGCCAAGGCCGGCAAGAAGGCCAGTGCGAAGAAGAAGGCCCTGGTGGTGGTCAACGGCAAGAACCTGGACAAGTACCTGGGCGTGCGTCGGGTCGACTTCGGCCGTGCCGAAGAACAGAACGAGATCGGCCTGGTCACCGGCCTGGCCTGGACCGAGGTCGGCGGGGATCTGCTGCAGATCGAATCGACCCTGGTCCCGGGCAAGGGCCAGCTGATCCTGACCGGGCAGCTGGGCAACGTGATGAAGGAATCGGCCTCGGCCGCCCTGTCGGTGGTGCGTTCGCGCGCCGAGCGCCTGGGCATCGACAACGAGTTCCTGCAGAAGCACGACGTGCACGTCCACGTGCCCGATGGCGCCACGCCCAAGGATGGCCCGAGCGCCGGCATCGCGATGGTGACCTCGCTGGTGTCCACGCTGACCAAGGTGCCGATCCGCGCCGAGGTGGCGATGACCGGTGAAATCACCCTGCGTGGCCGGGTCACCGCCATCGGCGGGCTCAAGGAGAAGCTGCTGGCCGCGCTGCGCGGGGGCATCACCACGGTGATCATCCCCGAGGAGAACCGCAAGGACCTGGCCGATATCCCGGCCAATGTCACCCGCGACCTGAAGATCATCCCGGTGAAGTGGATCGAAGAGGTGCTGGACCTGGCCCTGGAGACGCCGTTGACCCCGAAGAAGGCCAAGAAGGATGGGGCGCGCGTCACAGTGCGTAGCAAGAGCAAGACAGCTTCCAACGCGCGCGTCAAGCACTGACGCGCCATCTGGAAATCGCCGAAACCCGCGTCGTTATTGGCTTTTCAGCTTGCGCGGGTAGGGGTGCGCTGGTATAAAAGCAGCACTCGCGAGTCAGCACTCACTGACGTCGGCGAATCGAGAACTTCACTGGCATCCGGTCGCAGTCTGGGTCGGATGCTTCACTGTCGAACATGCGGAATCCCCGCCAAAGGAGCTGTACAGAATGAACAAGACCGAATTGATCGACGCCGTTGCCGAGGCCGCCGACCTGACCAAGGCCGAGTCCAACCGCGCCGTCGATGCCGTCATCGCTTCCATCACCAAGGCCCTGAAGGGCGGTGACGCAGTGACGCTGGTGGGCTTCGGTACGTTCCAGGTTCGCGCGCGCGCCGCCCGCACCGGCCGCAACCCGAAGACCGGCGACACCATCAAGATCGCTGCATCGAACAATCCGTCGTTCAAGGCTGGCAAAGCCCTGAAGGATGCCGTAAACTAAGCGGCTTGCTGGGGTGCTTAGCTCAGCGGTAGAGCGTCTCCTTTACACGGAGAGGGTCGGGGGTTCGAAACCCTCAGCACCCACCACAGCACCGCCAGTAGAAGTTTGAAATGTGGAGCGGTAGTTCAGCTGGTTAGAATGCTGGCCTGTCACGCCGGAGGTCGCGGGTTCGAGTCCCGTCCGCTCCGCCAGTTTCAACGAGGCCCCTGAGCAATCGGGGGCCTTGTTTTCTCCAGCGATGCAAGTCGCGGGGAAGGTAGTAAAAGGTTCAAGCGCGGAGCGGTAGTTCAGCTGGTTAGAATGCTGGCCTGTCACGCCGGAGGTCGCGGGTTCGAGTCCCGTCCGCTCCGCCAGTTTTAAAAAAATCCTCGAAAAAAGCAGTATTCGGGGTAGGTTTTCTGAATATCTTCGGATAGAATGAGCGCCTGCAAAGTTTCAAGCGCGGAGCGGTAGTTCAGCTGGTTAGAATGCTGGCCTGTCACGCCGGAGGTCGCGGGTTCGAGTCCCGTCCGCTCCGCCAATCTTTGAAGAGCCCCTGGTGAACGCCAGGGGCTTTTTTTTTGCATTTCCGCCTGCAGGGCGGGCATTGCGAACGGACGTGCATGCACCGTCACCCGGCAACCTGCCAGCCATTGGCGACATCGCCCCGCAGCCGTTGAGGCGCGGGCGCCGCGCCTGCCCGGCCCGATTTTGGAGCCACGCCGGAAGCGGGTTACACTGCCCGGCTCGCCACTCAGGCCATGATTTTTCCCATGCTGCAGAAACTTCGCGACAAGACCTCGGGCTGGATCGTTACCGTGATCCTGGGGCTGCTGATGATTCCGTTCCTGTTCGTGATCGACTCCAGCTACCTCGGTGGCGTGGGTGCGCAGAACGTGGCCAAGGTGGCAGCGCCGCCGACCTGGTGGCGCTCGGCGCCGTCGTGGTGGCCGATGTCGTTCCTGTGGCAGCACCATGAGATCAGCTCGCAGGACTTCCGCGTGCGTTTCGAGCAGGCGCGCCAGCAGGCCCGCCAGGAGCAGGGCGAAGATTTCGACCCGCGCCACTTCGAAAGCACCGAGAACAAGCTGGCCGTGCTCGATCAGATGATCGACGAACAGGTCGTGCGCCTGGCTGGCGAACAGTCCGGCATCGTGATCGGTGACAACGCCGTGCGCGAATACATCGCCGCGATCCCGGCCTTCATCGGCCCGGACGGCAAGTTCAACGACAACCAGTACCGCATCGCACTCGCCAGCGGCAATCCGCCGCGTACCCCGACCCAGTTCGAGGCGCTGGTCCGCGAGAGCATCCAGCAGGCGGTGATCCCGTCGGCGCTGCAGTCGTCGGGCTTCGTCACCCAGGCCGAAACCGAGCGCCTGCTCAAGATGCTGGGCGAAACCCGCGACGTTGAACTGGCTGCGCTGCCGGACCTGCCGGCCGATACCGCCGAAGTGACCGACGCCCAGATCAAGCAGTGGTACGACAGCCACCTCAAGGCGTTCCGCCAGCCCGAAACGGTGTCGCTGGAGTACGTGGAAATCAACGGCGCTACCCTGCCGCCGGCGACTGCGGCCGACGAGGCGACGCTGCGCAAGCGCTATGCCGAGGAGAAGGCGCGCTTTGCCGCGCCCGAACAGCGCCTGGCCTCGCACATCCTGATCGCCGCCGACGGCAGTGATCCGGCCAAGCTCAAGGCGGCCGAAGCCAAGGCACTGGCCCTCACCGCCGAAGCCAGGAAGCCGGGCGCCGATTTCGCCGCCCTGGCCAAGGCCAACTCCGAAGACCCCGGTTCCAAGGAACACGGTGGCGATCTGGGCTGGGTCGAGCGTGGCGCGATGGTCAAGCCGTTCGAAGATGCCCTGTTCAACATGCAGGCCGGTGAAGTGACCGGCCCGGTCAAGACCGATTTCGGTTACCACGTGCTGCTGCTGCGCGAGAAGAAGGGCGGCGAAGGCCGTTCGTTCGAAGAGGTGCATGACCAGCTCGTGGCCGAGCAGCTCAAGGCCGACAACGAGCGTGCCTTCACCGAGCTCAGCGGCCGTCTGGTCGATCTGGTCTACAAGAACCCGACCTCGCTGGAAGGCCCGGCCAAGGACCTGAACCTGCCGGTGCAGACCCTGGGCCCGTTCACCCGCACCACCGCCAGTGGCATCGCCGCCAATCCGGCCGTGCTGCGCGCCGCGTTCTCCGACATCCTCACCCAGGACGGCACGGTCAGCGACCCGATCGAGATCGCGCCGAACCACAACGTGATGATCCGGGTGACCGCGCACAGCCCCGAACAGGCGCTGCCGCTGGACAAGGCCCGCGAGCAGGTGATCGCCGCGATCCGCGCCGACCGTGGCCGCCAGGCCTCGGAGAAGGCCGCTGACGCGCTGCTGGCCAAGCTCAAGGCCGGTCAGAGCCTGCAGGACCTGGCGGCCAGCGAGAAGCTGCAGCTGAGCCCGATGCCGGGCCTGCCGCGCACCCAGCCGATCCCGACCCCGGAGATCAACCGCGCCGTGTTCTCGGCGGTCGCGCCGGCCGAAGGCAAGCCCACCTATGGCAAGGTGGCCGTGCAGGGCCGTTACGTGGTGTACGCGGTGACCAAGGTCAGCCCGGGCAACCTGGCCGAGATCCAGCCGGAGCAGAAGAAGGCCTTCGCCGACCAGCTGAACCAGATCGACGGCATGGCTGCGGCCAAGGCCTACATCGACGCCATGCGCAAGCACTACAAGGTGCAGACCGAAGAAGCCAACCTGTAACCGATCCGGTTGCGGCGGCAGCAGAAGGCCCGGCATTGCCGGGCCTT
>DJBL01000133.1:0-491 GCA_002435595.1 Stenotrophomonas maltophilia | reverse complement strand
TGCTGATGGTCATGCCCCCGCTCCGCAGCCTGGACCGGGGGGCGCTACCGCTGCCTGTCGGTCGCAGCGGATGACCTGCAGGCGGGGCAGCTTGGCAGGGCCGCGCCGCAGCCGACCGCCGACCCGGCGAATGGCGCGATGCGGCATCACCCGCGCCGGCGCTGCCTCCGCGGCAGCCCCGCCGGATGCGCGGCCCGAAAACGACGATGCCCGGCCAGGCCGGGCATCGCAGGTACCGCATCGAACCGATCAGGCCGGCCTGGGCCGGCGCGCCGCATCAATCTTCCACGCGCAACACCGCCCCCGGCTTGAGTACGCTGCTGCCGGTGAGCCCGTTCAGCGACAACAGCGCCTTGAGCGGCATGCCGTAGCGGCGCGCGATGGTCCACGGCGACTCGCCATCACGCACGGTGTGGCGGCGATTGCGGGGCCGGTCGGCACTGCTGGCCACGGTCCGGGCCGCGCGCGCGGTCGGCGCGCTGGCCTTGGCA
>DJBL01000132.1 GCA_002435595.1 Stenotrophomonas maltophilia | reverse complement strand
GCCAAGGCCGCCGCCGAGCACGCCGCCGCGGCCAAGGCCGATTTCCTGGCCACGATGAGCCATGAAATCCGCACGCCGATGAGTGGCGTGCTGGGCATGGTGGAAGTGCTCGCGCACACGCCACTGGACGCCGAGCAGCGCCGCATCATCACGGTGATCGAGGACTCGGCGCAGATGCTGCGGCACATCCTCGATGACATCCTGGACTATTCGCGCATCGATGCCGGTGCGTTGCGCCTGGAACTGCAGCCGGTGGCGCTGCGCGGCCTGCTCGACAACGTGCAGCAGCTGCTGGCGCCGCAGGCGGTATCCAAGGGCCTGTCGCTGGTGCTGCAGGTCGACCCGGAGGTGGCGCCGTGGCATCTCGGCGATGGCCTGCGGTTGCGCCAGATCGTGTTCAACCTGCTCAGCAATGCGATCAAGTTCACCGCCGAGGGCGGGGTGTCGATCGGGCTGGCGCTGGAACAGGCCGAGGACGACGCGCAGCGCCTGTGCCTGACCGTGACCGACACCGGGATCGGCATCTCGCCGGAACAGCGCGAGCGACTGTTCACCCCGTTCGCGCAGGCCGACGTGGCCACCTCGCGCCAGTACGGCGGCACCGGGCTGGGGTTGAGCATCTGCCGGCGGCTGGTGGCGCTGATGGGCGGCGAGCTGGACCTGCGCAGCGTGCCCGGCGAGGGCACCGAGGTGCAGGTGCGCCTGCTGTTGCCGGTGGTCCCGGCGCTGGAACCGGGCGATGCCGCGCTGACCGGCACTGCCGGTGCGCTGGCATTGCCCCCTGCGCTGCAGGGCCGGCGGATCCTGGTGGTGGAAGACCACCCCACCAACCAGGCACTGATGCGCTGGCGGCTGCAGCAGCTGGGGCTGGCCCACGAACTGGCCGGCGATGGCCAGGCGGCCCTGGCGCTGCTGGAGCAGCACACCTTCGACCTGGTTCTCACCGATTGCCGCATGCCCGTGCTCGATGGCTATGCGATGACCAAACGCCTGCGCGACTACGAGCGCGAACACGGCTGGCCGCGGCTGCCGGTGATCGCGCTGTCGGCCAGCGCACTGGCCGAAGACCTGCAACGCTGCCGCGAGGCGGGCATGGACGACCTGCTGGCCAAGCCGGTGGCGCTGGCCACACTGCGCCAGGCGCTGTTGCGCTGGCTGCAGGAGGGCGGCGCGGCGGGCCCGGAGGATGCCGGCAGGACCGCTTCGGCGCGCCCGGGTGCAGCGGACGCGGGCGCGCCGAGCCGGGCGGCGATCGTGGAGCGGTTCGGGTCCGGGCACGTCGCCGACGTGCTCATCGCGAGCATGTGCAGCACCACCGAGAACGACCTGCACCAGAGCCTGTCGGCCCGCGAGGGCGGCGACAGCGACGCGGCCGTGGACGTGCTGCATCGCATGGCCGGTGGGCTGGGCGCGCTCGGCGCCGGCACGCTGGCCGGCCAGGCGCGCGCGCTGATGGAGCAGGTCGAGCAGCATGGGGTCGGCGCGTGCAGCGCGGCCATCGCCGGTTTCGAGCAGGCGCTGCGCGACTACCTGGCCTCGCTGCAGGCGCGCTGAGCGCTGTTCAACGCGCCTGCTGCAGGTACTCGATCACCTGTTGGCGGCGTTGCGGGTCAGCGGTGGCATTGCGCATGCGCGTGCCCGGCACCACGCTGCCCGGCGCGCGCAGGAAGGTCTCCAGGGTCTGCGCGTTCCAGGTGATGTCGGCCTGGCGCATGGCCGGGGAATAGGGATAGTCCTTGAGGCTGCCCGCGCGCCGGCCGATCACCCCATGCAGGTTGGGGCCGAAGCGATGCACGCCACCGGCGTGGGTGGTGTGGCAACCGGCGCAGATCGCGAAAGCGCGCTGCAGCTGCTGCTGGTGGCGTTCGGCGGGCG
Source organism: Stenotrophomonas maltophilia (assembly GCA_002435595.1). Classification (GTDB taxonomy): domain Bacteria; phylum Pseudomonadota; class Gammaproteobacteria; order Xanthomonadales; family Xanthomonadaceae; genus Stenotrophomonas; species Stenotrophomonas maltophilia_AC. Next base: position 26,512 of record DJBL01000132.1, on the reverse strand, counting down.
TCTGCGGGGTCGGCGTACAGGCGGCCAGCCACAGGCAGGCCAGCATCAGCCAGGACAGGCGCAGCGGTGGCATCGGCATCCTCGAGGGTCCATCACAGACGCAGATGATAGCCAGCAGCGCCGGCAGGCCCACCGCATCGGCCTGCGACCAAAGGCCGCAGGCCGCGCGCATCACATGCCGGTGTAGTTGGGGCCGCCGCCGCCCTGCGGGGTCACCCAGACGATGTTCTGGGTGGGATCCTTGATGTCGCAGGTTTTGCAGTGCACGCAGTTCTGCGCGTTGATCTGCAGCTGCTCGCTCCCCTGGGCACCGACGAACTCGTACACGCCTGCGGGGCAGTAGCGCGCCTCCGGGCCGGCGTATTCGGCCAGGTTGACCCGCACCGGCACGCTGGCATCCTTCAGCGTCAGGTGGCTGGGCTGGTCTTCGGCGTGGTTGGTGCTGCTCAGGAACACCGAGCTGAGACGGTCGAAGGTGAGCACGCCATCTGGCTTGGGATAGACGATCCGCGCGTGCTTGGCGGCCGGCTCCAGGCAGGCATGGTCCGGGGTGCTGTGGCGCAGCGTCCACGGCGGGTTGCGCACGCCCAGCTTGGGCAACAGCCACTGCTCGATGCCGGTCATCAGCGTGGCCACCGTCTGGCCCTTCTTGAACCACTGTTTGAAATTCTTGGACTGCTTGAGTTCGTCGTGCAGCCAGCTGCTTTCGAAGGCGGCCGGATAGGCGCTGAGTTCGTCATGCTGGCGATCGGCCACCAGCGCATCGAAGGCGGCATCGGCGGCCAGCATGCCGGTCTTGATCGCCGCGTGGCTGCCCTTGATGCGGCTGACGTTGAGATAGCCGGCCTCGCAGCCGACCAGCGCGCCACCGGGGAACACGGTCTTGGGCAGCGACATCAGGCCGCCGGCGGTGATCGCGCGGGCGCCGTAGCCGATCCGCTTGCCACCTTCGAGGTGTTTGCGGATCGACGGATGGGTCTTGAAGCGCTGGAACTCCTCGAACGGGCTCAGCCACGGATTCTTGTAATCCAGGCCGACCACGTAGCCGATGGAGACCTTGCCGCCATCGGCGTGGTACAGGAACGCGCCGCCGTAGGTGGCGTTGTCCAGCGGCCAGCCGGCGGCATGCACCACCAGGCCCGGCTCATGCCTGGCCGGATCGATCTGCCACAGCTCCTTGATGCCGATGCCGTACGCCTGCGGGTCCTTGCCGGCATCGAGCTGGTAGCGGGCGATCAGCTGGCGGCCGAGGTGGCCGCGCGAGCCTTCGGCAAAGATCGTGTATTTGGCATGCAGTTCCATGCCGCGCTCGAAATTCGGGCCGGGCTGGCCGTTCTTCTCGATGCCCATGTCGCCGGTGGCCACGCCCATCACCGCGCCATCGGCGGTGTACAGCACTTCGGCGGCGGGGAAGCCGGGGAAGATCGACACCTCCAGCGCTTCGGCCTGCTGGGCCAGCCAGCGGGTGACCTCGCCCAGGCTGACGATGTAGTTGCCATCGTTGTGGAAGCATTCCGGCAGCAGCGCATGCGGGGTGCCACGCGCGCCGGTTTCGCTCAGGAACAGGAATTCGTCGCGGGTGACCTTCTGCTTCAGCGGCGCGCCGCGTTCGGCCCAGTCGGGGAGCAGTTCGGTCAGCGCGCGCGGGTCCATGATCGCGCCGGACAGGATGTGCGCGCCCGGCTCGGAGCCTTTCTCCAGGATGCAGACGGACAATTCGCGGCCCGCCTCGATCGCGCGCTGGCGCAGGCGGATCGCCGTGGCCAGGCCGGCAGGCCCGGCACCGACGATCACCACGTCGAACTCCATGGCTTCACGCGGGGGCAGGGCGGTGGTCTCTTCGCTCATGGGGGGCGTAACTCTTGGGTAGTGCCACCGGCCAGGGGCCTGCGGCGGTTGCCTGGGAATCGCGCGCGGGACACGGCGCAACTACTGGATCAGATGAGCAGGGTACCGGGACGCGGCGTTTACGCCTAGATCGCCGACGTTGGCATCACCTCGACACGCCGTTCGCGGGCGTTATGCTGCGCCGCATCAATCCGTGCGGGCGCGCGCGCTGCGGGCGGTACCGCCGCCGGTCATGCGCTGGCGTCGAACCCGTGGTGGTAGCGCACGTCGGCATCGGGGCTGTCCCCGCGCAGCCGACGTGCCTGGAAGAAGCCGGCCGGGATGCCGGGCAGGCGCAGGCGCGGATCGGCCTCGAACCCGAATTGCCCGTAGTAGGCCGGATCGCCCAGCACCACGCAGCCGGCTGCCTGACGCTGCTGCAGCGCCTCGATCGCGGCGTGGACCAGGGCGCGGCCGACGCCACGGCGCTGCCTGTCCGGCGCCACCGAGACCGGGCCCAGCCCGTACCAGTGCGGGCTGCCGTCGCTGAGCTGCACGGGTGACAGGGCCAGGTGACCGACGATGCCGTCGTCATCTTCGGCCACCAGCGACACCGCCAGCGCACCGGCCCGGCGCAGCGCATCGACGATGAACTGCTCGGTGTGGCTGCTGTGCGGAGCATCGGCAAAGGCAGCGCGGGTAAGGCAATGGATGGCATCGCGGTCGGCGGGGCGCTCGTCGCGGATCTGCATGGCCGGCTCCTGTACAGGGAAGGCCCAGTGTAGGCCGTGCTGCGGCGTGCCTTGGCCCGGCGCGGCGCAGCGACCACAATGGCCCTCTGTTTGATCGCCTTCACACCCGGGTAGCCATGTCACTGAATCCGTATGACCTGTTTGATGTCCGCTCCCTGCTCAGCGACGAGGAGCGCGCCGTGCAGGCCACGGTGGCACGCTTCACCGACGAGCGCGTGCTGCCGATCATTGGTGACGCCTTCGACCAGGGGCGCTTCCCGGACGAACTGATTCCCGAGATCGCCGCGCTGGGCCTGCTCGGCTGCAGCCTGCCCGAGCAGTACGGCGGCGGCGGGCTCAATGCGGTCAGCTACGGATTGATCTGCCAGGAACTGGAGCGCGGGGATTCGGGCCTGCGCAGTTTCGTCTCGGTGCAGAGCTCGCTGTGCATGTACCCGATCTTTGCCTACGGCAGCGAGGAACAGCGCACGCGCTGGCTGCCGGACATGGCGGCGGGCAAGGTGATCGGCTGCTTCGGGCTGACCGAAGCGCACGGCGGCTCGGACCCGGCGGCGATGAAGACGCGCGCGGTGCGCGACGGCGGCGACTGGGTGATCAACGGCAGCAAGATGTGGATCACCAGCGGTCCGGTGGCCGACATCGCCATCGTCTGGGCGCACACCGAGGACGGCATCCAGGGCTTCGTGCTGGAGAAGGGCATGCCCGGCTTCACCACCCAGGAGATCAAGCACAAGATGAGCCTGCGCGCCTCGCTCACCGGCGCGCTGTTCTTCGACAACGTGCGCGTGCCCGATCGCAACCGCCTGCCCAACGTGCAGGGCCTGAAGGGTCCGCTGGGCTGCTTGAACCAGGCCCGCTACGGCATCAGCTGGGGCCCGATCGGCGCCGCGGTGGCCTGCCTGGATGAAGCGCTGAACTACACCAAGCAGCGCGTGCTGTTCGGCCGGCCGGTGGCGGCCACGCAGAGCGCGCAGATCAAGCTGGCCGACATGGCCCGGCGGATCACCACCGCGCAGCTGCTGGCCCTGCAGCTGGGGCGGCTGAAGGACGCCGGCCAGCTGCAGCCGCAGCAGGTCAGCCTGGCCAAGTGGAACAACTGCCGCATGGCCATCGACATCGCCCGAGAGTGCCGCGACCTGCTCGGCGGCGCGGGCATCACCACCGAACACATGGCAATCCGCCACGCGTTGAACCTGGAATCGGTGATCACCTACGAGGGCACTGAAACCGTGCACCAGCTGGTGATCGGACGGGAGCTGACCGGGATCAACGCGTTCTGAGCGGATCGGTGGTGCCGGCCGTTGGCCGGCATGGCCCAGGAAGGTGCGCGACATGGCACGCCCACCACGGGCGGGCCCGTTTGGAAGCGAGCCGAGCACCGCAGGTCCGCTGGAGCGAAGCGGCGGGTGGCTGAGCGCAGCCAGTTCCGCGCCGTCCCCCACGGACCGAGGAGCGCGGGGTACCGGTGCGCAGCACCGGCTCGCGGATGGCGGCGCGTTTCTGTGGTTACTTTCTTTGCGCGAGCAAGGACGGTGACAAACGCGACCTACACGCCGCCGGCAAACCCGTGCTGGCGCCACGCCTCGTACATCACCACGGCGACCGTGTTGGACAGGTTGAGGCTGCGGTTGTCCGGCTGCATCGGCAGGCGCAGGCGCCGGCCATCGGGGAGCGCGTCGAGCAGGTCCTGGGGCAGGCCGCGGGTTTCCGGGCCGAACAGGAAGGCATCGCCATCGTCGAACTGCGGAGTGTCGTAACGCACGCTGCCGCGGGTACTCAGGGCAAACAGACGCTTGGGTGCAATGGCCTGCAGGGCGGTGTCCAGGTCGGGATGGACCTGCAGTCGAGCGTATTCGTGATAGTCCAGGCCGGCGCGCTTGAGCTGCTTGTCGCTCAGGTCGAAACCGAGCGGCTCGATCAGGTGCAGCCGCGCGCCGGTGTTGGCGCAGAGGCGGATCACATTGCCGGTGTTCGGCGGGATTTCGGGTTGGAACAGGATGACGTGGAACGTGGGCGCGGTCATGGCCGCAGTTTACGCGGCTGCTGCGCGTTACCGCAGCAACCGGTTACGGACGGACCAGCACCTGGGCAGCGGTTTCCAGCGCCAGGGCCTGCAGGTCGGCAGCCGACGGACGCACCTGCAGGGCCGGCAGGTTGACGATCACGTCGCGGGCAACGGCGGTGGCGGCGGCGGTCAGGGTGGCCACGTAATCGCGATGGGTCACCTGCTCGGCGGCCAGGGCCTGGTACTGCTCGGCGGTCGGGCGCACTTCGACGGCGGCCAGCGTGGTGACGCGGCGGCTGTCGGCCAGCTCGGCGCGGTAGTCGGCGATCAGGCCAGCGGTCGGGCGGACTTCCACCAGGGCCAGGGTCGGGATGGCGCTGGTGCGTTCCACGGCGGCCTGGGCGATCTGGTCGGCCGACGGACGCACCTGCACGGTGTCCAGGGTGGTGATGGTGGCGGCCTGCACGTTCGAAGCAAACGCGGTGCCGGCGGCAAGGGCGATGGCGATGGCGATGGTCTTGGTGTTCATGGCGGGGCCTGTTTAGTGTTGGTGGGCAGTGGTGTGGTAGTAAGGTAGTACACCGATTCGGGGCATGCAAGAACAATTTCACTATTCGCGTTTGCGTTCAGCTTGCAGTCAGTTTGGATCTGATCATGCGGTTGCCACAGCCAGTACCAAGCAGGTGCCGTGCCAACTTTTACCCATTGATTTCAAACGGTTTTTTCCATTCCCCAGGGTGTCCGCTGTCCGGACACCTGTCCGCCCGGCCCCGCGTGGTGTCCGCGTCCCGGGCTGTCGCGCGGGCGGATCCGGGCCGATCCGGGCGGCCGATCGCGTGCTGCGTCGGCCATTCCCCTATAGCGCAGTGACTGTTGGCCGATGCCGCTGGCGCCCCGCACGCGCTAGCATCGGCCTTCACTTTCATGACCAAGGAACCGGAATGACCGTTCATCTTCGACCGCGTGCCGCGCTGCTGGCTGTAGCGCTCTCCGCCGCACTGGGCAGCGTGGTACCCGCCCCGGTGCTGGCCAAGCCCGCCACGCCGGCCAAGGTCGACATTCCGTTCGAGCAGTTCACCCTTCCCAATGGCCTGCGCGTGGTGGTGCACACCGACCGCAAGGCCCCGATCGTGGCGGTCAACGTCTGGTACCACGTCGGCAGCAAGGACGAACCGGCCGGGCGCACCGGCTTTGCGCACCTGTTCGAGCACCTGATGTTCCAGGGCAGCGAAAACCACGACGGCGAATATTTCGAGCCCTTCAAGCAGGTCGGCGTGACCGGCCAGAACGGCACCACCAATACCGACCGCACCAACTACTTCGAGAACGTGCCGACCACCGCGCTGGACATGGCGCTGTGGATGGAGTCCGACCGCATGGGCCACCTGGTCGGCGCGATCGACCAGGCCGCGCTCGACGAGCAGCGCGGCGTGGTCCAGAACGAAAAGCGCCAGGGCGAGAACCAGCCCTATGGCCAGGTGTGGGACAAGCTGACCCGCGCGATGTACCCGGTAGGCCACCCGTACCACCACGGCGTGATCGGCTCGATGAACGATCTCAACGCCGCCTCGCTGGAGGACGTCAAGACCTGGTTCCGCACCTGGTATGGCCCCAACAACGCAGTACTGGTGCTGGCCGGCGACATCGACCTGGCCACGGCCAAGGAAAAGGTGGCCCGCTACTTTGGTGACATCCCGGCCGGCCCGACCATGGCCCAGCCCAAGGTCAACGTGGCCAAGCGCGAGAAGAGCACCCGCGAAGTGATGACCGACAAGGTGCCGCAGGCGCGCATCTATCGCGCCTGGAACGTGGCCGAGGTCGGCACCACCGATATCGACCAGCTGCAGCTGTTTGCCCAGGTGCTGGGCGGGGCCAAGTCCTCGCGCCTGGACCAGCGCCTGCTGCACCAGGACAAGCTGGTGGACAACATCAGCGCCGGCGCCTACAGCTCGCAGCTGGGCTCCAACTTCGTGGTGATGGCCACCGTCAAGCAGGGCGTGGACCCGGCCAAGGTGGAAGCGATCATCGATGAAGAGATCAAGCGCCTGGCCAAGGACGGTCCGACCGCCGACGAACTGAGCCGCGGCAAGACCGCCTTCCGCGCCGGTTTCATCCGCGGTATCGAGCGCATCGGCGGCTTCGGCGGCAAGGCCGACGCGCTGGCCGAGTGCACCGTGTTCGAGGGCGATCCGGGCTGCTTCCGCCGGTCGCTGGCCACCATCGATGCGGCCAGCGCTGCCGACGTGCGCGCGGTGGGAGCCAAGTGGCTGGGCGTGGGCGACCACACCATCGTGGTCGAGCCGGGCGCCCGCGTGGCGCTGGCCGAACTGCCGTCGCAGTCGCCCAAGCCGTTCACCGTGCCGGCCGTGGATGCCAAGTACACCACCCTGCCCAGCCAGGTGGACCGCAGCACCGGGGTGCCGCAGACCAAGAGTTTCCCCGAGCTGAAGTTCCCGCAGCTGCACCGCGCCACGCTCAAGAACGGCACCAAGGTGATCCTGGCCGAGCGCCACGACATCCCGGTGGTGCAGTTCAGCTATGAATTCCCCGGTGGCTTCACCGCCGACCAGGGCCGCAAACAGGGCACTGCCAACTTCACCATGGACCTGATGGGCGAAGGCGCTGGCAAGCTCGGCGCGCTGCCCTTCGCCAACGCCGCCGATGCACTGGGCGCCAACCTGGGCGCCTCCGCCTCGCTGGACAGCGCCAGCGTCTATCTGTCGGCCCTGAAGGAAAACCTGGCGCCGTCGCTGGCCCTGTACGCGGACATGCTGCGCCAGCCGCGCTTCGACCAGGCCGAGATCGACCGGGTCAAGGCGACCTGGATCGCCGGCATCCAGCAGGAAAAGGTCAACCCCAGCGCGGCGGCGATGCGGGTGATGCCGACCCTGCTGTACGGCGCCGGCCACCCGTATGCGATCCCGTTCACCGGCAGCGGCAATGAAGCGGACATCCAGTCGCTTACCCGCGAAGACCTGGTGGCCTTCCACCGCGACGCCCTGCGCCCCGAACAGGGCACCCTGATCGTGGTGGGTGACACCACCCTGAAGGACATCGTGCCGCTGCTGGAGCGCCAGTTCGGCGACTGGAAGAGCACCGGCACCGCGCCGCAGGTCAAGGCGCCGGCCGACGTGGCCCGTCCCACCCATGCCCGCGTGTACCTGATCGACCAGCCCGGCGCGGTGCAGGCCAACCTGTTCGCCAGCCAGCTGGTGCCCTCGGCGATGGACCCGGGCAGCACCCGCTTCGATATCGCCAACGGCGTGCTCGGCGGTGATTTCACCTCGCGCCTGAACATGAACCTGCGTGAGGAAAAGCACTGGTCCTACGGGGCGGGCAGCAGCGCCCCGGCCACGCTGGGCCAGCGTCCGTGGGGCGCGCGTGCACCGGTGCAGATCGACAAGACCGCCGAGTCGATGCAGGAACTGCAGAAGGACATCCGCGAGTTCGCCAGCGGGACCAGGCCGGCCACGCCTGCGGAAGTGGCGCGCATCCGCAACATCCAGACGCTCAGCCTGCCCGGTGCCTATGAAACCGCCAGCGCGGTGCTGGGCACCATCAGCGGCATCGTGCGTTACCAGCGCCCGGACGACTATGTGTTCAAGCGCAAGGCCGAGATCGAGGCGATGACGCCGGAGCAGGTGCAGCAGGCCGCGGCCACGCTGGATCCCAAGACCCTCACCTGGGTGGTGGTCGGCGATCTGAAGCAGACCGAGAAGGAAGTGCGGGCGCTCAACATCGGCGAGGTCCACGTGATCGACGCCGACGGCAAGGAAGTGCCGGCTGCGGCAGCGCAATCGCGCTGACGCTGCCACGATCCGCATGCGGAGCGTGGGCCCCATCTCACCGGCACCCACACCCCCGCGCCTTCGGCGCGCCCCCCTTACCCAGGGGGGCTCTCCTCCAGAGGCAAACGCGTAGGGCCGGCCGCTGGCCGGCGCCATGCCGATCTGCAACGCAGGGGGCCGGGATCCCACCCGGCACCCCATCACCCCCGATTCAGCCGTTTCCCGCACACTCCTTTCTCGTCGCCCAGCCAGGTTCCCCACATGCGCGTTCTTCTGCTTTCCCTGCTCACCCTCAGCGCCACCGCCTGCACCTGGGTGCCGATCGAACCGGTGGGCAAGACCGTGCGCGTGCTGCCTGCCGGCCAGGTGCCGAGCGGCTGCCAGAACAAGGGCGAGGTGGTGGTGACGGTCAAGAGCAAGGTGGCCTTCTACAACCGCAACCCCTTGCGCGTGCAGGAAGAACTGGAAACCCTGGCCCGCAACGAAGCGCCCAGCGCCGGGGCCAATGCGGTCCAGGCGGCCGGCCAGCCGGCCGACGGCAGCCAGCGCTTCCTGGCCTTCCAGTGCCCGCCGCGCTGAACCCTTCAGCCCGCCCGGCCGGACCATACGCCCGGGCGTGAATTCGTAAAGGTGCGGTGAAGGCAGCGCCGGCTTACAATAGCGCCCCCTTTGCCTGAGCCTTGGCGCTAACTGATGCTCTTCAAGAATGTCTCTATCGCCGGCCTGGCGCACATCGACGCGCCGCACACGCTGACGTCCAAGGAAATCAACGAACGTCTGCAGCCGACGCTGGATCGTCTGGGCATCCGTACCGACGTGCTCGGCGACATTGCCGGCATCCATGCCCGACGCCTGTGGGATGCGGACATGCTCGCCTCCGACGCGGCCACCCTGGCGGCCCGCAAGGCGCTGGAAGACGCCGGCATCGGCGCCGACAAGATCGGCCTGCTGGTCAACACCTCGGTCAGCCGCGACTACCTGGAACCGTCCACCGCCAGCATCGTCTCGGGCAACCTGGGCGTGGGCGATGAGTGCATGACCTTCGACGTCGCCAACGCCTGCCTGGCCTTCATCAACGGCATGGACATCGCCGCGCGCATGCTCGAGCGTGGCGAGATCGACTACGCGCTGATCGTCGATGGCGAAACCGCCAACCTGGTCTACGAGAAGACCCTCGAGCGCATGGCCCTGCCGGGCGTGACCGCCGACGACTTCCGCAACGAGATGGCCGCCCTGACCCTGGGCTGCGGTGCCGCCGCCATGGTGATGGCGCGGACCGAGCTGGTTCCCGACGCGCCGCGCTACCGCGGTGGCGTGACCCGCTCGGCCACCGAGTGGAACCAGCTGTGCCGCGGCAACCTGGACCGCATGGTCACCGACACCCGCATGCTGCTGATCGAAGGCATCAAGCTGGCCCAGAAGACCTTCGTCGCCGCGCGCGAAGCGCTGGGCTGGGCGGTGGACGAGCTGGACCAGTTCGTCATCCACCAGGTCAGCCAGCCGCACACCGCCGCGTTCATCAAGAACTTCGGCATCGACCCGAAGAAGGTCATGACCATCTTCGGCGAGCACGGCAACATCGGTCCGGCCTCGGTGCCGATCGTGCTGAGCAAGCTCAAGGAGCTGGGCCGCCTGAAGAAGGGCGATCGCATCGCGCTGCTGGGCATCGGCTCGGGCCTGAACTGCTCGATGGCCGAAGTGGTCTGGTAAACAGCCCGCTGCGTTGAATCCAAGGGCCGGTACTACCGGCCCTTTTTACAGGTGCGATCCGATGTCCAAGCTTCCCGGTTACCCCGCCCACCCGCAGCGCTTCGAGGTCCGTCCCGGCCTGTCGATGAACTACCTCGACGAAGGCCCGCGCGATGGCGAGGTGGTGGTGATGGTCCACGGCAATCCGTCGTGGAGCTACTACTGGCGCACCCTGGTGGCCGGGCTGTCGGATAGATACCGCTGCATCGTGCCGGACCATATCGGCATGGGCCTGTCGGACAAGCCCGATGACGCGCACTACGACTACACCCTGCAGTCGCGCGTGGATGACCTGGACGCGCTGCTCGCGCACCTGGGCATCACCGGCCCGGTGACCCTGGCCGTGCACGACTGGGGCGGCATGATCGGCTTTGGCTGGGCGCTGTCGCACCATGACCAGGTCAAGCGCCTGGTGGTGCTCAACACCGCCGCCTTCCCGATGCCGGCGGCCAAGCAGATGCCGTGGCAGATCGCGCTGGGCCGGCACTGGAAGGTGGGCGAGTGGATCATCCGTACCTTCAATGCCTTCTCCGCCGGCGCCTCATGGCTGGGCGTGGAACGCAAAATGCCGGCCGATGTACGCCGCGCCTACGTATCGCCGTACAACAACTACGCCAACCGCATCAGCACCATCCGCTTCATGCAGGACATCCCGCTGTCGCCGGCCGACAAGGCCTGGTCGCTGCTGGAGCGCTCCGGCCAGACCCTGCCCCGCTACGCCGACCGCCCGGCCTTCCTCGGCTGGGGCCTGCGCGACTTCGTGTTCGACCACCATTTCCTGGCAGGCTTCCAGGCCGCGCTGCCGCAGGCGCAGGTGCATGCCTACGAGGATGCCGGGCACTACGTGCTGGAGGACAAGCACGAGGTGCTGGTGCCGAAGATCCGCGCCTTCCTGGACGCCAACCCGGTGTAGAGGTCTACCGTCCCCTTGGATGCCGTCCGGTGGCATCGCCCCGTGGAGTTCAAGGGGGCGCGCCGACAGGCGCGCGGATGTGGGTGATGGTCAGCGGGGCCCGCGGTTTGCGACGCGAACCGTGGGAAGCGCGAGCGCGAATGCGCTCATGCGGCCCTCACGCCGCAATCGGCGCCTGCGGGGCTGGCGAGCTGCCGTTGTCATCGGGATGATCATCGTCATTGCCCGCCGCGTCCCGCCAGCCCCAGTCGGCCAGGGTCAGCGCCGGCATGCCATGGGCCACGCGTGCCTTGTCGCACTGCGGGCTGGCCTTGCCATATTCCCAGGAGGCGTCCACCTCGCGGCACACGCTGGGCCGGTTGGGGTGGATGCTGCAGCGCGAGTACACCCCGATCTCGGCATCCAGGGCCACGCAGTAGACCGGCTTGGACAGGGTGCCGCGCATGCACAGCCGGTGCGGATCCAGCACCTGGGTGAGTTCGTGCGGCACGCCGCCGGGGGTGACCTCGTCCGATTCCATCCAGTGGAACGCCACACGGTACTGGGTGCAGCAGGCGCCGCAGGTGAGGCAGGGATGGGACATGGGGTGCCGGCCTTGGGCGGCAATCGAGCAGGAAGGAAGGTCGCGAATTTTCCACGCCGGCGCCGCCCGCGCAAGAATTTTCTGCAGCGGCGACAATGAACGGATGAACGCCGCCACCAACATTGCCGCGCGCCTGCCCGAGCTGGCCCGTGAACGCCCCGATCAGATCGCCATCCGCTGCCCCGGCAAGCCCGGTCCGGGCGGCATGGCCACCTATGACGTGACCCTGGATTACCGCACCCTCAACGCGCGCAGCGATGCCATGGCCGCCGGGCTGGCCGCGCACGGGATCGGCCGCGGGGTGCGCGCGGTGGTCATGGTGCGGCCCTCGCCGGCGTTCTTCCTGCTGATGTTCGCGCTGTTCAAGAACGGCGCGGTACCGGTGCTGGTCGACCCGGGCATCGACAAGCGCGCGCTCAAGCAGTGCCTGGACGAGGCGCAGCCGCAGGCCTTCATCGGCATCGGCCTGGCCCACGTGGCGCGGCTGGTGCTGCGCTGGTGCCCGGGGGTGAAGACCCTGGTGACCGTGGGCCGGCGCTGGGGCTGGGGTGGGACCACCCTGGCCCGGGTCGAGGCCGAGGGCGCGCGCGCGCCGCAGCCGATGGCCGCCACCGATGGCGAGGACGTGGCCGCGATCCTGTTCACCAGCGGCTCCACCGGGGTGCCCAAGGGCGTGGTCTATCGCCATCGGCACTTCGTGGGCCAGGTCGAGCTGCTGCGTGCGGCCTTCGGCATGGAGCCCGGAGGCGTGGACCTGCCGACCTTCCCGCCGTTCGCGCTGTTCGACCCGGCTCTGGGCCTGACCTCGGTGATCCCGGACATGGACCCCACGCGCCCGGCCAAGGCCGACCCGCGCAAGCTGCACGATGCGATCACCCGCTTCGGCATCACCCAGCTGTTCGGCTCGCCGGCACTGATGCGGGTGCTGGCCGACCATGGCCAACCGCTGCCGGGCGTGCGCCGGGTCACCTCGGCAGGGGCGCCGGTGCCACCGGACGTGGTGGCGCGCATCCGCCGGCTGCTGCCCGAGGACGCGCAGTTCTGGACCCCCTATGGCGCCACCGAGTGCCTGCCGGTGGCGGTGATCGAAGGCCGCGAACTGGAGCGCACCCGGCAGGCCACCGAGGCCGGCGCCGGTACCTGCGTGGGCCAGGTGGTCGCGCCCAACCAGGTGCGCATCATCGCCATCGACGACGCACCGCTGGCCGACTGGTCGCAGGTGCGCGAACTGGCCATCGGCGAGGTCGGGGAAATCACCGTGGCCGGCCCGACCGCCACCGACAGCTACTTCAACCGCCCGCAGGCCACTGCCGCGGCCAAGGTCCGCGAGGTACTGGCCGACGGCGGCACGCGCGTGGTGCACCGCATGGGCGATGTGGGCTACTTCGACGCGCAGGGCCGGCTGTGGTTCTGCGGGCGCAAGACCCAGCGCCTGGAAACCGCACAGGGCCCGATGTACACCGAACAGGTGGAGCCGGTGTTCAATGCGCTCGACGGCGTCGCCCGCACCGCGCTGGTCGGGGTCGGCGCGCCGGGCCGGCAGCGCCCGGTGCTGTGCGTGGAGCTGGCAGCGGGGGTGAGCGATTCCCCGGCGCTGCGTGCGCGCCTGCGCAGCCAGGCTGACGCGCGGGCGCATACCGCCGGCATCGTGCAGTTCCTGATGCACCCCTCCTTCCCGGTGGATATCCGCCACAACGCCAAGATCGGTCGCGAGAAGCTCGCGGTCTGGGCCGCAACGCAAGTGGAATCGAACGCATGAAGATCCTGGTGACCGGTGGTGGTGGCTTTCTCGGGCAGGCGCTGTGCCGCGGACTGGTTGCGCGCGGCCACCAGGTGCTCAGCTTCAATCGCGGGGACTACCCGGCGCTGGCCGCGCTCGGCGTGGGCCAGATCCGTGGCGACCTGGCCGATGCCGATGCGGTGCGGCATGCCGTGGCCGGCGTGGACGCGGTGTTCCACAACGGGGCCAAGGCCGGTGCCTGGGGCAGCTATGACAGCTACTTCCAGGCCAACGTGGTGGGCACCGACAACGTGATCGCCGCCTGCCGCGAACACGGCGTGGGCAAGCTGGTGTACACCTCCACGCCGAGCGTGACCCACCGTGCCACCCATCCGGTCGAAGGCCTGGGTGCGGACGAGGTGCCCTACGGCGAGGATTTCCAGGCACCGTATGCGGCCACCAAGACCCTCGCCGAGCAGCGCGTGCTGGCCGCCAACGATGCCCGCCTGGCCACCGTGGCGCTGCGCCCGCGGCTGATCTGGGGCCCCGGCGACCAGCAGCTGGTGCCGCGCCTGGCCGAACGCGCGCGTGCCGGCCGGCTGCGCTTCGTCGGCGACGGCAGCAACCTGGTGGACACCACCTACATCGACAACGCCGCACTGGCGCACTTCCTGGCGCTGGAGCACCTGGCCCCCGGCGCGGCGTGCGCGGGCAAGGCCTACTTCATCTCCAACGGCGAACCGTTGCCGATGCGCGAGCTGCTCAACAAGCTGCTGGCCGCCGTTGGCGCCCCGCCGGTGCACGCCTCGATCAGCTTCAAGACCGCCTACCGCATCGGCGCGGTGGCCGAACGCCTGTGGCCGCTGCTGCGGCTGCGCGGCGAACCGCCGATGACCCGCTTCCTGGCCGAGCAGTTGTGCACGCCCCACTGGTACAGCATGGAACCGGCGCGGCGCGACTTCGGCTATGTGCCGCAGGTGAGCATTGACGAGGGCCTCACGAGGCTGAAGTCTTCATCGCGCGCACAGGATGCCGTCACTTCCTGAACACCGCTTTTTGGTGAACATGGCAGCACGCCAATCCGGCACGCATTACGCGAGGATCGACATGCTGCATTACGCCGTTATCTTTTTCGTCATCGCCATCATCGCGGCGGTGCTGGGCTTCTCCGGCATCGCCGGTGCCGCCAGCAACATCGCCTGGATCCTGTTCGTGGTGTTCCTGATCCTGGCGGTGGTGTCGATGTTCCGCAAGCGAGGCTAGTCGGCGGGGTAACCCGCACTCCCTCTCTCCAGTGCGGGTTATCCCGGCAATGCCTTGCGACGGCCCGACGTGCGACAGCGCGTCGGGCCGTCGTCGTGTCAGGGCGTGATCGAACTGCGCAGTGCACGCTCCCGTGCATGCTGTTGCAGGGCCAGTTCCAGCAACCGGGTGATCAGCGCGGTGTAATCCAGGCCGCTGGCAGCCCACAACTTGGGGTACATGCTGATCCGGGTGAAGCCGGGCAGGGTGTTGATCTCGTTGATGACCACCTCCCCGCCAGGGGTCAGGAACACATCCACCCGCGCCAGCCCGGCGCAGTCCAGTGTTTGGTAGGCGCGCACCGCGATGTCGCCGATGCGCTGCTGGTCGGCGTCGCTGATGGCCGCCGGCACCACGACATCGGCGCCGGTCTCACTGATGTACTTGGTGTCATACGAGTAGAACGCATCGTGCACCACCACTTCGCCGCATACGCTGGCTTCGGGATGCTCGTTGCCCAGCACCGCGCACTCGATCTCGCGGCCGTCGATGGCCGTCTCCACCAGCGCCTTGTGGTCGTAGGACAGCGCCAGCGCGAGGGCCTCGTGGAACTCCTGCGCGTTGCCCACCTTGCTGACCCCGACCGAGGAGCCCTGGTTGGCCGGCTTGACGAACAGCGGTGAGCCCAGCTGCGCCACCAGCGCGGCGTAGTCGGCGTTGGCTGCGGTCGCGCGGTTGAAGCAGGCAAACGGCGCCACCGCCAGCCCGGCATCGCGCAGCAGGCGCTTGGCCACGTCCTTGTCCATCGCCACCGCCGAGCCGAGCACGCCGGAGCCGACGAAGGGCAGGTTGGCCATGCGCAGCAGGCCCTGCAGCGAGCCGTCCTCGCCCAGCGTGCCGTGCACGATCGGGAACACCACGTCGATCTGCTCCAGTGCCGTGGCCGGGTCGCTGGGGACCAGCTGCTGCCGCTCCACGCCGGGGCGCACCGCCACCGCGTTGCCAGAACGGTGCAGCGCGATCCGGGCCGGATCCTCGGCATGCAGCAGGAAACCGTCGGGGTCGCTGACGTGCCACTGGCCCTGCTTGTCGATGCCGATCAAGGTGAACTCGAAACGGTCCTTGTCCAATGCATCCACGATGTTCCTGGCCGACTGCAGCGATACCTCGTGCTCGGCCGAGCGGCCGCCAAAAATGATGCCTACCCGGGTCTTGCCCATGCGTGTTGCCGCTCCTGCGCAGCTGGTGTGGCCCCATAGCATGGACCGCGCGCGGCCCGACGGCGCAACCGCTCTTCATCCCCGCGTCAGGCTTGGCGCGCGCCAGGCGGTGCGGGCCCGGCACGGGGCGGTAGAATGCACCGATGGCCCGTTCCCTCCTCAGTTCCCTCAAACCCCTGGCCGGCAATGCGCTGCAGCTGGCGCTCAACCGCGCGCTGGCGCTGGATCCGGACACCGGTGCTGCGTTGGCCGCGCTGGATGGCCGCCACATCGCCCTGACCCTGGAGTCGCCTGCGCTGGCGATGCGGATCGGGGTGGAGGGCTCACGCCTCACCGTAGGCCCGGTGGACCCGCAGCAGGAGCCGGACCTGGCCGTGCGCAGCACGCTGGGCGGGGTGCTGGCGCAGTTGCCGTTGCTGGCCAACGCGCGCCGCGGCGGCGACGCCCCGGCCGGACGGGTCAAGGTCTCCGGCGATGCCGAGCTGGCCCGGCGCCTGCAGCAGTTGGCCAGCCGCTTCGATCCGGATTGGCAGCTGCCGTTCGTGCGCGTGTTCGGCGAGGTGTTGGGGGTGCAGGTGGCCAACAGCCTGCGCTCGGCCCTGCAGCACGCGCGCCGTGGCGCGTCCGACCTGGCGCACAGCGCCGCTGAATTTGTCACCGAGGAGTCCCGCGACGTGGTAGCGCGAGCAGAACTGGAAGCCTTCCACGACGACGTGGATGTGATGCGCGACGATGTGGAACGCATCGCCGTGCGCGTGCAGCGCCTGCGCCAGGTGCGCGCATGAAGGCGATGTTCCGCGCTACCCGCATCGGCCGGGTGATCCTGCGTTACCGGCTGGACGACCTGCTGCAGGGCACTCCGCTGGAGCGCTGGCTGCGCCTGGCCAAGCCGTTCGTGCCGCGTGCCTCGGCCGATATCGCCGCACAGTCGCGCGGTGCGCGGCTGCGCTTGGCGCTGCAGGACCTGGGGCCGATCTTCGTCAAGTTCGGGCAGATCCTGTCCACCCGCCGCGACCTGATCCCGGCCGACGTGGCCAATGAACTGACCCTGCTGCAGGACCGGGTCAAGCCGTTCGACGGCGACACCGCCCAGCGCATCGTCGAGCAGGCGCTCGGCCGTCCGGTCAGCGAGGCATTCGCCAGCTTCGACCTGCAGCCGCTGGCCTCGGCCTCGATCGCCCAGGTGCACGCGGCCACCCTGGCCGATGGCCGCCAGGTGGTGGTCAAGGTGCTGCGCCCGGATATCGAGCGGCAGATCGACGCCGACATCGCCCTGCTCACCTCGGCCGCCGCGCTGGTCGAGCGCACCCATCCGCGCGCCGACAAGATCCGTCCGCGCGAAGTGGTGGCCGAGGTGGAAAACACCCTGGCCGCCGAGCTGGACCTGCAGCGCGAAGGCGCCAACGCCAGCGTGCTGCGCCGCAACTGGGTGGACTCGGACGACCTGTACGTGCCCGAAGTGATCTGGAGCCACACCGCCGAGCGCGCACTCACCCTGGAACGCGTGTGGGGCATTCCGTCCGACGACATCGCCGCCCTGGACAAGGCCGGCATCGACCGCAAGGCGCTCGCGGCCAAGGGCGTGCGGGTGTTCTACACCCAGGTGTTCCGCGACAACTTCTTCCATGCCGACGCGCACGCCGGCAACATCTGGGTCGACATCGACCCGGCGCGCCGTGACAACCCGCGCTTCATCGCGCTGGATTTCGGCATCATGGGCCAGCTCTCCCAGGAAGATCAGTACTACCTGGCCGAGAACTTCATGGCCATCTTCAACAAGGACTACCGGCGCATGGCCGAGCTCCACGTTGAAGCCGGCTGGATGCCCGGCAACGTGCGCATCGACGAGCTCGAGGCCGCCGCGCGCTCGGTGTGCGAGCCGTACTTCACCCGCCCGCTGTCGCAGATCTCATTGGCCGAAGTGCTGATCAAGCTGTTCCGCGTGGCCCAGCGCTATGAACTGACCCTGCAGCCGCAGCTGATCCTGCTGCAGAAGACCCTGCTCAACATCGAAGGCGTGGGCCGCCAGCTCGACCCGGAACTGGATATCTGGGCGGTGGCCCGGCCGGTGCTCGAACGCATCCTGCGCGAGCGTTACAGCCCGCGTCGGGTGCTGAAGGAGATCCGCAAGCGCCTGCCGGAAATCATGACCCACACCCCGGACATGCCGCGGCTGGTGCACGCCTGGCTGAAGCAGCAGGTGGAAGGCGGCCATGAGCTGTCGATGCGCTCGGCCGACCTGCTGGCGCTCAACAGCAATCTGCAGAAGCTGCAGAAGCGTGCGGTGGCCGCGATCGCCGGCGTCGGCCTGCTGATCGTGGCCGCGGTGCTGTACGGCATGCAGCCGGGCGGCTGGTACTTCGGCGATGCGCCGGTGTGGAGCTGGGTGAGCGGTGCGGCCGGCCTGTTCTCGCTGGCCAGCGCCTGGTGGCGGCGCTGACCGGCGCGACGGCCACGGCGCGGTGCGGTATCGGTTACCAGACGCAGCCGCCAGCATCAGGGCGCGCGACCTGGACTGGTGGCCTGCTGGTGGTGGACGCGGTTTCCCACGCCGGGCAGATCGCGGCGTTCGAGGCCCGGGTGCGCGCCGATGCGGACGTGCGCACGGTCCGGGTGCCGATCGGCAACGGTGAGCTGATCGCGGTGCGCAGACGCGCCTGAATCCCCGCCGATGGCGCTGTTGGCGTGCGACGGGGATAATCGGTCGGTGAACGACACCGATACCGATACCCATCCCGCCGGCCCGATGGCCCCCTTGCAGTTGCTGCACCTGGACGAGCGCCTGGCCGTAGTGAACAAGCCGGCTGGGCTGATGGTCCACGACAGCAAGCTGGCCCGCGGCGAAGACGATTTCCTCGCCGACCGCCTGCGCGAGCAGCTCGGCAAGCCGATCTTCCTGGTCCACCGCCTCGATCGGGCGACCAGCGGCTGCCTGCTGCTGGCCTTCGACCGCGAAAGCGCCAGCGTGCTTGGCAAGGCGTTGATGGGCGGCGACGTCACCAAGGACTACCTGGCGATCTGCCGGGGCTGGCCGGCCGAGGAGGCCTTTACCGTCGACCACGACCTCGACGGTGGTCCTGGCAAGCCGGTCAAGAAGCAGGCCATCACCCACTTCCAGCGCCTGGCCGTGGGCGAGATCGCGGTGCCGGTCGGGGAGTTCGAGACCTCGCGCTACGCGCTGCTGCGCTGCCAGCCGCAGACCGGCCGCTTCCGCCAGATCCGCCGACACCTCAAGCACCTGTCCCATCACCTCATCGGCGACACCAGCCATGGCGATGGCCGCCACAACCGCAGTTTCCGCATGCAGGGCATCCACCGCATGCTGCTGCATGCCGAGCGCCTGCGCTTCCCGCACCCGGACGGCACCGCGATGGATGTCAGCGCGCCGGTGGACGTGGAGTTCGGCAAGGCGATGGATCTGTTCGGCTGGGACGTGGTGTGACCGCCCCACCGGCGGGCCAGCGCCGACCGACGGTCGGCCCTGCGCGGCCCGCCGAGCGTGGCCTTACCTGCGCGGTTCGGGCACGTCGACCACCGGCGGGTTCCCGTTGTTGGCCGGGCGCGGCCGTTCATTCACGATCGCCTGCATGTCCTTTTCCAGATCAGCCAACAGCGGGTCCATCCGTGCGCGGATGGCCACCATGACGTTCTGCATCAGCACCGGGGTCTTGTCGAGCAGGCTCTGCCCGGCCGCGCTCTCGTAGAACTCGGCCATTGCCAGCACGTCTTCCTTGCTGAAGCTCTTCTTGTAGAGGTCCACATACATCGGCCGCAGCTCCTGCCACGACAGCGCCTTGCGGATGGTGGCGTTGGTGCGTTGCTCCATCCGCTTGAGCTGCTCGATCTGGCCGGCATCCAGCGGTCGGCGCTGGGCAATCTGTTCGAACTGCTGGCGCTGCATCGCTTCCAGCTGCGGCAGCATGCCGTCCAGCAAGCTCTGCGCACGCGAGGCGGCCAGCAGCCGGTTGATGTCGGCATCGGAGGGCGGCGTGGCCAGTGCGGGCGCGGCGGCGGCCAGGCCGAGGGCGAGGATCAGGCCGAGCCGGGCCAGGGGACGAATCGAAAGCATGTGCGGGGCATCCTGCGTTGCATGGAAGCACGAGGATACCCGCGAAGACGTCATCGGACCGCATATGACGGACGTTATCGGCGTCATCGGGGATCTTGTGCTCACCCTCGACAGCGGTCCTGCCTTTACAATGCCGCCCATGGCTCTCGGACCCGTCACCATCAGCGCACACCTGTCCATTCCCGATGCGGAACTGGTCGAACGCTTCGTGCGCGCCAGCGGTGCCGGCGGCCAGAACGTGAACAAGGTGTCCACCGCGGTGGAGCTGCGCTTTGACGTGGCCGGGTCGCCGTCGCTGCCGGAGGCGCTGCGCTCGCGCCTGCTGGCCCGGCGCGACCGGCGCATGACCGGGGAGGGCGTGCTGGTCATCGACGCCCAGCGGTTCCGCACCCAGGACCGCAACCGCGACGACGCCCGCGAGCGCCTGGCCGCCTTCATCCAGGAAAGTCTCAGCGTGCCCAAGCCGCGCGTGGCCACGCGGCCATCGTATGGGGCGAAGATGCGTCGCCTGGATGAGAAAAAGGGCCGCGCGCAGATCAAGCGCGGGCGCACCACACGCAATTGGGAGTGATTGCTTGAACAACCGAAGTCCGCTGCTGCCGGCCGTTCCGCCCAACATGCCGCAGGTCAAACCCAACCGCTTCCTCCGCTGGCTGGCCCGCTGCACCTTGCGCCTGGGCGGCTGGAAGGTGGTGGGCACCTTCCCGGACGTGCCCAAGCTGGTCTTCATCATCGCCCCGCACTCCTCCAACTGGGACGGGTTCTGGGGCATGGCAGCCAAGATCGCGCTGGGCATGCAGGTCAAGGTGCTGGGCAAGGCCTCGCTGTTCTGGTGGCCGCTGTCGCCGCTGCTGCGCGCGCTGGGGGTGATCCCGCTGGACCGCAGTTCGCCGCAGGGCACCGTGGAGCAGGCGGTCAGCCTGATCCGCAATTCCGAGCGCATGTGGTACGCCATCACCCCCGAGGGCACCCGCAAGGCGGTCACCCACTGGAAGGCCGGCTTCCTGAAGATCGCGCGGATGGCCGACGTGCCGGTGCTGGCGGCGTACTTCCACTACCCGGAGAAGACCATCGGGATCGGCCCGCTGTTCCACTCCAGCGGCGATGATGCCGCCGACATGGCTGCCATCCGCGCCTACTACCGCCCCTGGCAGGGCAAGAACCGCGGCACCGTCTGAGCCGGGCCAGGCCCCGCCCGCGCTGGCGCCGGGGCCCGCACAGCCATACGCCACGTCCGGCACATGCTGCCTGCGGGCAATCGGAGTAGGGTGATCGGCTGCGGTTTTCCGCAGCCGCACCCCATTCCAAGGAGCCCGTTTCATGTCGCGTACCGTAGTTTTGGCCGCTGCCATCAGCCTGGCGCTGGCGGCCTGTTCCGGCAAGGAGTCCACCCCCGTGTCCGACACCCAGACCCCCGCCGCGCAGCAGCCGGCCGATGCCTCCACCAACCCCCTGTTGAGCGCCAGCACGCTGCCGTTCCAGGCGCCGCCGTTCGACAAGATCAAGGACAGCGACTACCTGCCGGCCTTCAATGAAGGCATGAAGCAGCACCTGGCCGAAGTCCGCAAGATCGCCGACAACCCCGAACCGGCCACCTTCGACAACACCATCGAGGCGCTCGAGCGCAGCGGCGAGACCCTGACCCGCGTGTCGCGGATCTTCTTCGGCCTGGTCCAGGCCGATACCAACGAAGCGCGCCAGAAGATCCAGGAAGAAGTGGCGCCCAAGCTGGCCGACCACCAGGACGAGATCAACCTGGACCCCAAGCTGTTTGCCCGCATCAAGAGCGTCTACGACCAGCGCCAGTCGCTGGGGCTGGACCCGGTGCAGCTGCGCCTGGTCGAACGTGACTACCAGGAATTCGTGCGCGCCGGCGCCCAGCTCAACGATGCCGACAAGGCCTCGCTGCGCAAGCTCAACGTGGAAGAAACCACGCTGGCCACCCAGTTCCACACCCGCCTGGTCGCCGCCACGGCTGCCGGTGCGGTGGTGGTGGACGACAAGGCCAAGCTGGCCGGCCTGGACGAGGATGCGATCAACACCGCCGCCGCCGACGCCAAGGATCGCAAGCTGGACGGCAAGTACCTGCTGCCGCTGCAGAACACCACCCAGCAGCCGGTGCTGGCCTCGCTGAGCGATCGCGAACAGCGCGCCGCCGTGCTCAAGGCGTCGGAAACCCGCGCCGAAAAGGGCGACGCCAACGACACCCGGCAGACCGTGCAGCGCCTGGCCCAGCTGCGTGCGCAGAAGGCCAAGCTGCTCGGCTTTGACAACTACGCCGCCTACAGCCTGGCCGACCAGATGGCCAAGACCCCGGCCGCCGCACTCAAGCTGCTCACCGACACCGTGCCGGCGGCCACCGCCAAGGCGCGTGGCGAGATCGGCGAGATGCAGAAGGTGATCGACGCCCAGAAGGGCGGCTTCAAGCTGGCCGCCTCGGACTGGGACTTCTACGCCGAACAGGTGCGCAAGGCGCAGTACGACCTGGACGAATCGCAGATCAAGCCGTACTTCGAGATGGACAACGTGCTGCAGAACGGCGTCTTCTACGCCGCCACGCAGCTGTACGGCATCACCTTCAAGCCGCGCACCGACATCCCCACCTACCACCCGGACATGAAGGTCTACGAAGTGTTCGACAAGGACGGCACCTCGCTGGCCCTGTTCTACACCGACTACTTCAAGCGTGACAGCAAGTCCGGTGGCGCCTGGATGGACGTGTTCGTCGAACAGGATGGCCTGACCGGTGCCAAGCCGGTGGTCTACAACGTGTGCAACTTCACCAAGCCCGCCGCCGGCCAGCCCGCGCTGCTCAGCTTCGATGACGTGACCACGATGTTCCATGAGTTCGGCCACGCGCTGCATGGCATGTTCTCCAAGGTGAAGTACCCCTCGATCGCCGGCACCAGCACCTCGCGCGATTTCGTCGAGTTCCCCTCGCAGTTCAACGAGCATTGGGCGCTGGACCCGAAGGTCTTCGCCAACTACGCCAAGAACTACAAGACCGGCGAGCCGATGCCGCAGGCGCTGGTCGACAAGATCCTCAAGGCACGTACCTTCAACCAGGGCTATGCGACCACCGAGTACCTGTCGGCCGCGCTGCTCGACCTGGCCTGGCACACCCAGCCGGCCGATGCGCCGCTGCAGGACGTGGCGCCGTTTGAAGCGGCCGCGCTGAAGAAGTTCAAGGTGGACCTGGCACAGGTGCCGCCGCGCTACCGCACCAGCTATTTCGACCACATCTGGGGCGGCGGCTATTCGGCCGGTTACTACGCCTACTTCTGGGCCGAAGTGCTCGACCACGATGCCTTCGAGTGGTTCAAGGAGAACGGCGGGCTGACCCCGGAGAACGGCCAGGTGTTCCGCGACAAGATCCTCTCGCGCGGCAACAGCGTCGAGCTGGCCGACCTGTACCGCGAGTTCCGCGGCAAGGACCCGTCGGTGGAACCGCTGCTGGTCAACCGCGGCCTGAAGTAATCGCTGCATGCGGGCCGGTACCGACCGTGGGTCGGTACTCCGCCCGGAAACAAGAACGGCAGGGGAAACCCTGCCGTTTTTCGTAGGCCAACCGGTGCCGCGCGCTCAGGTGCCCACGTGCACGCCTTCCACGATCTCGCTGCAGCCCAGGTGGTCCAGCGCGATCTCCAGCGCATGCATGTAACTCTGGGCGCAGTACCCATGCGCCACGCCGATGCGCTGGCCCACGTCCGCCGGCAGGCACGCCTCCGGCGTGCGCGTGTCATCGTCATGCACCTCCACGTAGACGTTGTGCAGATGTGGCAGCAGCCGGTGCAGGCGCACGCTGTCCACGCAGGCGCCGGGATCGAGCAGGGTCACCTCGCCGCGGCTGTGGTCGGCCACGCGCAATGCATCCAGCAGCTCCTGTTCCGAGCCACAGGCACGGATGGCCACGGTGGTGCCGGCGTCGATCGCGCGGTGCACCAGCGATTTCAGCACCGGGGCCGGCAACGGCTGCGCCGTGCGGATCAACGGGCCGGCTGCTTCCGGTCCGCGGATGATGAAGATCGACATGGCTCAGGCACCCTCCGGCAGGGTCTGCAGGCGCCGCGCGGCGATCGCCAGCGACAGCCGGCAGGCATCGGCGCGGCCACTGCTGCACACCACCCGCGCGGTCGGCGCGTGCTGCGGGTGCAGGTGCTCGTCCAGCGCGTCATCGTCGTTGGCAGCCATCTCGATGTACGGGGCCGGCAGCGCCTCCAGCGCCGTGCGCAGGGCCTGGCCGTAGCGCGCCCACTGCGGCGCATCCACCGCCGCGGTGGCGATCAGCACCAGCGCCGGTCGGCTGCGCTGGGCGCGCTGCAGGCAGCGCACCAGGGCCGGCAACGAGTCGCAGTCGCGGCAGGCCAGGCGGTGCCCGGCGATCCGGGCAGGCAGCGGCGCGGCATCCGGCGCCGCGCCAGGCGGCGTGTGCCGGATCATCAGGATGGTCATGGAACACCTCGTGCAGGCGCCGTGCGGCGCGGAGATGCCACGATGCGGCCGGGGACCGTAAAACCGCCATGCCCGCAGTGGTCGCCGGGCGTAAACATCGCGTAGCTTCTGCGCGCAGCGTTCGGGAACTCGGGGCGTGCCGGCAGGGTCACAGCCCGGTCTCCCGAGAGAACCCGGCCATGGATACGCCTGCCAACCCCCCCGCTTCCCACCGGCTGCTGTCCTGGCTGAAGAAGGAAGCCCTGCCCCTGGCGCTCATGCTCGGCCTGCTCATGGCCGCGCGCGATTCGCTGGCCAACCACTACCAGGTGCCCAGCGGCTCGATGCAGTACACCCTGATGCCCGGCGACCGCGTGGTGGTGGACATGCGCGCCTACGGCCTGCGCCTGCCGTTCACCGCGCTCGAACTGCTGCACACCGGCCAGCCACGGCGCGGCGATGTGGCCGTGTTCGACTCGCCGGTGGACGGCACGCGGTTGATCAAGCGCATCGCCGCGGTCGGCGGTGACCGGGTGGAGCTGCACCAGGGCCACCTGAGCATCAACGGCCAGCCGCTGGCCGAGGCGGGCGCGGGCGAGATCGAAGATTTCGGCCAGCACCTGGCCCGGCTCGATCTGGGCCAGGGCGGCGGTCCGGACATCGGCGGGCTGACCGTGCCGGCCGGGCAGGTGCTGATGCTCGGCGACCACCGCGGCAACAGCGCCGACGGCCGCTTCTTCGGGCTGGTCCAGGCCAGTGCGCTGTACGGCAAGGCGTCGCACGTCTATTACCGGCGTGGCGAAGGACTCACCTGGCAGGCGCTATAACCGCGGTGCCGAACTGAATCGATACCTGGAACGTCTCGATCCAGACATTCCAGGTTATCGATCGACCTGCCGGTGCTGCCTATCCTGAGCGCTGACTCTTCGCTCCGGCCCGTCCACGCGGGCCCTACCGGCATGAATGGCGACACCGCAGCGGTTCCCCCCCGCAGCTCCCCGGCAGCCACCGCAGCGGTGGCCTCCGAGCACATCCAGCAAGGCACCCCGGCGTTCCGGCGCACCGCCGCTGCGCTGTTCCTGGCCGGGTTTTCCACGTTCGGCCTGCTCTACACGGTGCAGCCGCTGCTGCCCGAGTTCAGCCGGCACTTCGGCGTCTCGGCGGCCAACAGCGCGCTGACCCTGTCGCTGAGCACCGGCCTGCTGGCGGTGTCGATGCTGATGGCCGGGCTGATCTCCGACCGCATCGGCCGCCGTGGCGTGATGGTGGCGGCCCTGCTGGCGTCCAGCGTGTTGTCGGTGGCCACGGCGATGGTCGATGACTGGTCGACCCTGCTGGTGCTGCGCACGCTGCTGGGCATCGCGTTGAGCGGGGTGCCGGCGGTGGGCATGACCTACCTCGCCGAAGAGATGGACAGCCGCGCGCTGGGCCTGGCGATGGGCCTGTACATCGGCGGCAACGCGATCGGCGGCATGAGCGGCCGCCTCATCGCCGGTATCGTGGCCGACCACTGGGGCTGGCGCTGGGGCATCGGCGTGGTCTCGCTGATCGCCCTGCTGAGCACCGTGCTGCTGTGGTTCCAGCTGCCGCCCTCACGCCATTTCCAGAGCCGCCGTGGCGGCCTGCGCGCGCTGCCGGCGCGCTGGCGCAGCCTGTTTGCCGACCCCGGCCTGCCGTGGCTGTTCGCCACCGCCTTCGTGCTGATGGGCGTGTTCGTGACCCTCTACAACTACCTCGGCTACCACCTGCTGGCTCCGCCGTATGGCTTGAGCCAGACCGTGGTCGGGTTGATCTTCAGCGTGTACCTGGTGGGCACCTTCAGCTCGGCGTGGATGGGGCAACAGGCCAACCGGCACGGGCGCAGCCGCGTGCTGGCCATCTGCTACGGGCTGATCGCCGTGGGCATCGCGTTGCTGGCACTGCCGTGGCTGGGCTGCATGGCGCTGGGCATCGCGCTGGTGACCTTCGGCTTCTTCGGTGGCCATTCGGTGGCCAGCAGCTGGGTGGGCAGCCGCGCCGGGGCGATGCGCGCCGAAGCCTCGGCGCTGTATCTGTTTGCCTATTACCTGGGCTCCAGCGTGGCCGGGGTGATCGGTGGCGTGTTCTACACGCACTGGGACTGGCTGGGCGTGTGCGGTTTCGTCGGCGTGCTGACCGTGGCCGGCGGCGCCATCGCCTGGCGGCTGCGCCGCCGCGTGCCACCCACCGCCGCC